>NZ_VPCB01000026.1:0-24160 GCF_013418435.1 Acinetobacter sp. YH12142
CTTCCCGAACTCAGAAGTGAAACCTCTTAGCGCTGATGGTAGTGTGGGGTTACCCATGTGAGAGTAAGTCATCGCCAGCTCATTATTCGAAACACCCCCTGACTAGTGCAGGGGGTGTTTTTTTATGTGTGGAGAAAAGGGGAAAAGAAGATAAGCAGAAGCATAAAACAGGGAGATGATAAAAATATTGATAGATTGTGGCTTGAATTATTTAAACATGGATGATTATTAGACAATAAACGCATTTAAAAATCATCAATTGAAGGAATTCTCAGCTTAAAAATGTCGGAAAACCTGAATGTAAGTCAGCTAAAACAACAGTTTAAATGCCTAATTATCGACTTAAGTGATGGCTGATGCCTTATGATTTAGAAATCTACGACCTAGATCGTAGAGTCTGGTTTTTTTCTATAAAATTTGAGTTTTATTCTGACAATTTTCATATCAAATAATCTATCGTCTGATTGTGATTTAGCTTCTAGTAACACATTGAAAATTAATCATTATAAAAACTAGACCCACAGTCCATCGACTTTTTTATGTATAAATATTTCAAAAATATCCGAGTTTTTATGACATTTTATTCCCAAACAACATGGATATATCTGAAAGGTATGGGTCTATACCTTTGTAATTTTGGACAATTTACAGTCAAAAACGGCATTGTAGCGAAAAATAAAACTCACAATTGGAGGTGAGGTTCAATGTCTACAAGCACAATGAATGTGAATAGCGTTGTCGATAACGCTAAGTTCACAAAATCGCATTTCAGCATCATGATGTGGTGTCTAATTCTTATTTTATTTGATGGTTACGACTTAGCGATCAATGGTGTTGCGCTGCCTTTATTGATGAAAGATTGGGGATTAACAGCTGTTCAGGCAGGTATGCTAGCGAGTACAGCACTTGCAGGGATGATGTTTGGTGCCATGATGTTTGGTACTTTGGCTGATAGGATTGGCCGTAAAAAAGTTATCATGATTTGTGTATTTTTATTCAGTACATTCACATTTTTAGGCGGTTTTGCATCAAATCCAACGGAATTTGGCGCGTTACGTTTTATTGCTGGACTTGGCATTGGTGGGGTATTACCGAACCTTGTGGCATTGACATCTGAATATGCACCTAAGCATCTACGCAGTACTTTAGTGACCACCATGTTCAGTGGTTATGCAATGGGTGGCATCATGGCGGCTCTCTTTGGTTCATGGTTTACTGCGGATTATGGTTGGCAAATCATGTTCTTCATTGCGGGTATTCCACTGTTACTGTTGCCATTTGCTTGGAAATTTTTACCTGAATCGCTCACATTTTTGGTGAAGGTGAATCGTCATGATGAAGCACGTCGTATGATTCAAACCATTGCACCTGAACAAACCGTGACTGCAAATACTCAACTGGAACTGACTGAAGTTGCGGTTCCGGGTGGAACGTCTGTTAAAGCGTTGTATAAGCAAGGTCGTGGCGTAAGTACGATGTTGTTTTGGCTGTGTTTCTTTATGTGTCTATTAACCCTTTATGCATTAGGCAGTTGGTTACCAAAACTAATGATGGCCGCAGGTTATTCATTAGGTAGCAGTTTGACGTTCCTATTGGCGATGAATATTGGTGCGGTGATTGGTACGATTGGCGGCGGTATTTTAGCTGACAAATTCCATTTAAAACCGGTGATCATTACATTATGTCTCGCAGGTGCTGTGGCACTATCGTTACTCGGCTTTAATTCACCACAGCCTGTGATCTATCTTTTGGTTGCAGTCGCAGGTGCATCGGCAATTGGTTCGCAAATCTTGCTGTATAGCTATGTTGCACAGTACTATCCGTTGTCTGTACGTTCGACAGGTATTGGTTGGGCTTCTGCAGTTGGTCGTACAGGTGCGATTGTTGGCCCTATTCTGATCGGCTATTTATTATCACAAGAATTGCCACATCAAATTAACTTTATGGCCGTAGGAATTCCAGTAGTCATCGCAGCGATTGCAGTGTTCTTTATTCGCAAAGCTCAAACGGATGAAGAAGTTGCTGCTTTAGAAAATGTGAATAAGGCTTCAGTGAAAACACAACGTTCATATAGCTAAATCATAGATTTAAAAAGCCCGTCATTTGATGGGCTTTTTTCATGTTGTATTCACATTTTTTATTATTAATTTAGTTTGGAAGAATTTATTAATATTATGATAAATAATGAGATTTTTTATTTTAAATAACTTTTCTAATTTAATGTCATTGTTATATAGAGACTCGATCATCATTTTTTCAGTGCAAGCATAGATCTGAAAATAGGGATGGTATTCAGGGCAATTAGGTAGCTGAGTTTGAGGCTTGTGGTTCATTTTGTTACTTAAATATAGTGAACTCTGTGTTCAGTCAGCGCATGATAGAGGGCATAGATTTATTCACATTTATCAATAATGTCTCAAGATCATGGAAATATCGTCATGTCCAAAGCCGTACAAGATATAAAAGACTATCCGCTCTATGTTGCAGGTAAAGCAGCGACTACCGATCAGTGGTTAGAAGTGGATCAAAAATATACCCAAGACGTATATGCACGCGTTGCACTCGCAGATGCTGCAACCATTGAAAAAGCCATTGATTCAGCGGTTAAATCTAGCGCTGCAATGGCGGCATTGGAACCTTTTCAAAAACAAAAAATCTTACTGCACTGTGTTAAACGTTTTAATGAAATGCGTGCAGAATTGACTGAAATTTTAATTGCGGAAGGTGGAAAACCGTGTAAAGCCGCAGCTGCTGAAGTTGAACGTTTAATTAATACCTTTCAAATTGCTGCCGATGCTGTCACACAGATGGATGATGGTCGCATGATCCCATTGGCGGTTACTGCAGCGGCATCTGGCTATCAAGGCATGGTCAAACATGTGCCGATAGGCCCTGTATCCTTGATCAGCCCGTTTAATTTTCCGATCAATCTGACTGCGCATAAAATTGCACCTGCCATTGCCGCAGGCTGTCCATTTGTTTTGAAGCCTGCAAGTTTGACGCCTATTTCAGCTTTAAAAATTGCGGAAGTTTTGGCAGAAACGGATTTACCTAAAGGTGCTTTTTCAGTTTTACCTTGTCCACGTGAACATGCAGATGTCTTGGTAACAGATGACCGATTTAAACTGCTCAGCTTTACCGGTTCCGATGTTGTCGGCTGGGATATGAAAGCGCGTGCGGGGCGTAAAAAAGTGACTTTGGAACTCGGTGGCAACGCTGCTGTATTGGTTGAGCCTGATACTGAAATTTCAGCGGCATTTATTGAACGCTTAGTCGGTGGGGCGTATAACCATGCAGGGCAGGTGTGTATTAGTGTTCAACGCATCTTGGTGCATGCCGATATCTATGCCGATGTAAAGAAAAAACTCGTGGCGAGAATGAAGCAGCTTAAAGCGGATGATCCACAGTTGGAAAGCACCATGGTCGGTCCAATGATTAAGGAAGCAGAAGCAACACGCGTGCATAAATGGGTCGATAAAGCAGTCAAAAAAGGAGCTAAAGCTTTGGTTCGTGGTGAACATCAGGGGGCTTTGCTCGATCCAATTTTATTAGAAAATGTCGATGAATCGCTAGAAGTGTATAAAGATGAAATCTTTGGCCCTGTAGCGATTTTAGAGAAATACAAAAACTTTGAAAAAGGTATCGCCAAAATTAATAGCAGCCGTTTTGGTTTACAGGCGGGCGTCTATACGCAAAATTTGAATAAAATGTTGTATGCGTGGAATCACTTAGAGGTCGGTGGAGTGATTATTAATGACATTCCATCTTTCCGTGTTGATAACATGCCATATGGTGGCGTAAAAGATTCTGGCTTAGGTCGTGAAGGGATTCAGTCTGCCATTCGAGATATGCAAGAAGAACGCGTATTGGCGATAAAACTGTAGCAGTTTAAACTTGGGCTTGGTTCAGTATGGATCTGTTCGAAGCCCAGTTTTTGAATCATTTCAAAAAATCTAAAGTGAATAAGAAAAATGAAACGAATTTTATTATTGGTCAGTTTGATGACCGTGAATATGGCTGTCTTTGCCTTTAACGCCACTCAAATGGTGACGGATGCACGCAGTCAAATTGGGAAAACCTTATATTATGATCCTGCGTATACTGCACTGCGTTATCCAATGGGAGATGTCCCTTTAATCAAGGGTGTTTGTACCGACGTGGTAATTCGTGCATTACGACAGCAAGGGATTGATTTACAACAAACCATTCATGAAGATATGAAAGCCAATTTTAAGCAGTATCCACAAAAATGGGGCTTAAAAAGTACTGATAAAAATATTGATCATCGGCGTGTTCCCAATATTCAAACCTGGATGCAACGCCAGGGCTATGTAGTCAAAGATAAGCAGTATTTGGCAGGTGATATTGTCACTTGGGACTTAGGGCGTGGTTTAGTGCATATCGGTGTGGTTTCAGATCGTAAAATGAAAGGTAGCGGGGTTCCGCTGATCATCCATAATATAGGAGAGGGCACACAGGAAGAAGATCTTTTGCATGCCTATCAAATTACCGGACATTATCGAGTGAAATAACTTTAAAAATTTAATTGGAAATAAAATATTCCTAAAAGTTATATTATTAATAACTTAAATTGTATGAAAAATAAGCTGATTAAATGAACATTTAAGCCTAAACACATTATAAAAATGGAATATTTGCCGTAGAAATTACAGAAAAACTTAAAAAAAGTGAGTATTGTTAATTCATACAAAGGGAAAGTTATTTGTGGTGTTTTTAACCAAAATGCGCATGTAATTTTTCTGTTTGCAATTTGGTATAGACGCTCACAAGGTATCTCACCAGATCAAACACCCAGAATTTTATTTTTATGGTTCTTTTTTTGCTCGCGATATAACCATAACAAGCAGCAGTTAAAGATGCCTGAGGTTTAGGTGTTCTATGTCAGATAATCGTGAAAACTGGTCGGCACGATCAGGATTTATCATTGCCGCTATTGGTTCCGCTGTAGGTTTGGGAAACATTTGGCGTTTCCCTTACGTAGCATATGAAAATGGTGGCGGTGCATTTTTAATTCCCTATTTAATTGCAATTTTTGCAGCGGGTTTGCCTTTATTATTCTTAGATTATGCAGTGGGGCATAAATTCCGAAAAGCACCGCCAACTGCATATAAAAAACTTATGAACAGTGAGGCATTAGGCTGGTGGCAAGTGATGGTGACACTCATCATCGGGATCTACTATGCCAGCGTATTGTCATGGGCCGGTAGTTACATGTATTACGCCATTGGACAACAATGGGGCTCAGATACGGAAAGCTTTTTCTTTAAAACCTATCTACAAAATGGTGATGGCTTAACATTTGGTTTTGTTCCGACTTTATTTGTTGGTTTAGTCATTGTTTGGGCTGTGGTGATGTTCATTCTCTATGGCGGTGTACGTCGTGGTGTAGAACTTGCCAATAAAATTTTTATGCCGTTATTGATCGTGTTATTTAGCATTTTAGTCATTCAAGCATTGCGTCTACCGGGTGCGGCAGAAGGCTTAAATGCATTCTTTACGCCAAACTGGGAAGCGATGACCGACTATAAAGTATGGTTAGCAGCCTTTGGTCATATCTTCTTCTCGTTATCGATTGGTTTCGGGATCATGTTGACCTATGCGTCTTACTTAAAAGCAAAAACCAACTTAACCGGTTCAGGTGTAGTCGTTGCATTAGCCAACTCATCATTTGAAATCTTAGCGGGTATTGGCGTCTTTGCAGCACTTGGTTTCATGGCACAAAGTTCAGGTGTACCTGTAAAAGAAGTAGTATCTGGTGGTATTGGTTTAGCCTTTATTGCCTTCCCGAAAATCATTTCGAGTATGGGGGCAGGCGGTGATTTGTTTGGCTTCTTGTTCTTTGCTTCGTTGGTGGTTGCAGGGATTACCTCTATGGTGAGTATCTTGCAAGTGCCAATTGCCGCGTTTCAAGACAAATTGGGTTGGTCAAAAAATAAAGCTGTAACGATTGTTGCGGGCGGTTCAGCAATCGTATCTACACTTTTATTCTCTACACAAAGTGCCATTACTTTTGTTGATATCATTGACTACTTTGCCAATAACATTGGGATCGTGGGTGGTGGTTTACTCTCTATTATTTTGGTGTCGTGGTTCCATCGTCCATTGATGAAACAATTACAAGAGCATGCAAATCAATACTCAAGTATCAAGTTGGGTCAAGGTTGGAATTTCTTATTGACCGTGATCACCCCAATTTCATTATTGGTTGCACTTGTATTGACGATTAAGGCTGTCGCAACTGAAGGTTATGGCGGTTATCCTGCAACGACACTTTGGTTGGTGGGTGGTTCGGTATTGGCCTTCTTTGTATTGGGTTCTGTTCTATTAAGCTTGTGTAAAGACAAAGGTCCAGAGGAGAATTAATATGAATACATCTGCAATGATCATGATGATTTTATCAATTGTTTTGCTTTGGGGTGGTTTGATCTTAGCGTCGATTCATTTAGCAAAACATCCAGATGAAGAAGATTAAGCTTCATCGCTGATAAAAAAAGGAACCCGAGGGTTCCTTTTTTTATGTGGTACTAAAAGCAAATTCTATTGCAGATTAAGCTGTTTTTTGAATACGACAGTAGAAGAAGCCATCGCCATAACCCGCTTTCGGGAACAGTTGACGACCATGAATTTGTTCAACGCCCCATTCTGCTTCAATTTTAATTTCTTGGGCATCGGCATGATTGGCAAAGAACTCAACCATTTGCTGTTCGTTTTCAGCTTTTAAAATCGAGCAAGTGATGTAAAGCAGCGTACCGCCAACTTTAAGTTGCTTCCACATGTTTTCCAAAATTTGCTTTTGTAATACTACTGTTTTCGCAATGTCGCCCGATTGACGTAGTAAACGAATATCCGGATGACGACGCATTACGCCGACAGCAGTACACGGTGCATCGAGCACGATACAATCAGCAAGCTCAGGAGCAGTGTAAGTGACAGCATCGGCAGTTTGGATTTCGACATGTTTACCATCGAGAACTAAACGATCAAGGTTTTCAACTACACGTTTCAGGCGCTTTTCATCTTGGTCGAGTGCGATGAGTTTCTTTGGTTGGAAGGTCTCTAAAATGTGTGCGGTTTTACCACCCGGCGCAGCACAAGCATCAATCACAAATTTACCATCGAGATTTGGTAAGAGTGTTGCACACAGCTGAGCATGTTCATCTTGTACCGAGAAACCACCTGCTTCAAAGCCCGGCAGGCTTGGAATGTGTAGGCTTTCGTCCATCACAATGCCGACATTAGACAGTTCACAACGATGTGCATCGATGCCTTCATCTTCCAAAATATCGAGGTATTCGTCACGGCTCACTTGACGTGTATTAACACGTAACGTCAGTGGTGCAATTTGTTTAAGCTCATAGCTGAGCTCGTCAAATTGTTCACCCCAGTCTTTTTTCAAACGTTTAGATAACCAACTAGGTAAATTGGTCGCTTGTTCAAGTACGTCGTAGAACTGTTCTGTTTCACGTGTTGCACGGCGCAAAATCGCGTTGATTAAGCCACTTAGACTGCCCATACCCAATTGTTTTGCAGCTTCCACCGTTTCAGAAATTGCAGCGTGAGCTGCGACACGGGTACACAACAATTGGTACAAACCAAGGTATAAACAGGTTTCAACCACTTGGTTATCTATTGGTTTTGACAGTAATGGTAAAGTCAGTTGTTTCAATGCATACCATTGACGTAAACAACCGAGTACCAATTCATGGAATAACGCACGGTCTTTATCTGACACGATATTCATTTGCTGCGCGAGTACTGATTGCAGCGATTGACCATTTTGGACAGCCAATAACGTCTTCACTACCTGAGCACGTAAATTAAGGTCTCGGGTCGAGGCGTTGGGAGATTG
The DNA here is from genome assembly GCF_013418435.1 of Acinetobacter sp. YH12142. Taxonomy (NCBI): domain Bacteria; kingdom Pseudomonadati; phylum Pseudomonadota; class Gammaproteobacteria; order Moraxellales; family Moraxellaceae; genus Acinetobacter; species Acinetobacter sp. YH12142. The sequence goes on from NZ_VPCB01000026.1 coordinate 7,871, forward strand.
CTTCATTATAAAATTTGTCCAATAGTCAATTTTTGGGTTTGTAAAATTTGTACAGGGTTGAGTGGTTTAGCACCCGGCCATTGCAAAGAAGTCAAAATAATCACGCTGCCATTGGCACAGGCAACGTGTATGCCTTTTTTGTCGATGGCAATGATTTCACCTGCTTGAGCATTCGGTGCAGATTCAGTTGAAAGTTCAGAATGCCAAACACGTAAATTGTTTTGTTCATCCAACTGAATAAATGCCACCGGCCACGGATTAAAGGCGCGAATGTTACGATCGATTTGTACGGCATCGATAGACCAATCAATTTTTGCTTCGGCTTTTGATAGTTTATGTGCATAAACCGTTAACGCTTCGTCTTGAACTTCACGGCTGTCTAAATATTGCTGCAAAGTTTGTTCAGTGTTTAAAACGGCAGCAATTGCGGTTGCACCTTGCTCTGCAAGTTTGTCATGCAAAGTTGCAGAGGTATCTGTTGCTTCAATCGGGCAGATGGTTTTATACATCATGTCGCCAGTATCAAGTCCGGCTGCCATTTTCATAATGGTCACGCCAGTCTCGCGATCACCTGTAGCGATGGCACGTTGAATCGGCGCTGCACCGCGCCAACGTGGCAGCAATGAACCATGAATATTCAGGCAACCATATTTCGGGGTATCTAGCACGACTTGCGGCAAGATCAAACCATAGGCTGCAACCACCATAACATCGGCATTTAAGGCCTTTAATTCCGCTTGTGCGGCTAAACCTTCTTCAGTCGATGATTTGAAATGAAGGGGTTGGTAAACAGGAAGATGGTGCTCTAAAGCCAATTGCTTTACGGCAGAAGCTGTGAGTTTTTGTCCACGTCCAGCTTTGCGGTCAGGTTGAGTGTATACCGCAACAATTTCATGTTGTGTGTTGAGCAATGCAGCTAGTGCTGTTGCGGCAAATTCTGGCGTACCGGCAAAGATGATTTTCAAAATGAATGAACCGAATCTGTGTTGAATATGTGGATTATAGCAAATGATTAATGCGTAATTTAGAACATTAGAAATTGATTTTTGCAACTTTGAAGCTGTCCAAGCTCAATGATTTCATAACCCAAAATCGCAAATTTGCAATTTTTAAATAAATTATATTTATATAAAATTTAAAAATTATTCATGAAAGTTTTGTATTGTGCAGCCATTGATGGCGGTATAGTAGATTTCAGTTAAAAGATTTTTGTCGTCAAATCACTCGTTTTTATTGATAGACCCATCTGCCCAAATCTCAGCTTAAAAAGCCATCTTTAAAAACAATGGCTTGGTGTATGATAGGTTTAAAATTCGACTGATTTTACATCATTGTCAGTATGATTTAGCCAGAGTGAATCTGTAGGATTCATTTCAAGCTCAAACTTTGTTGGAAATATAAAATGCCTGACTATCGTTCAAAAACATCGACACACGGAAGAAATATGGCGGGTGCGCGCGGCTTATGGCGCGCAACTGGTATGAAAGATGAAGACTTTGGTAAACCAATTATTGCCGTCGTGAACTCATTTACTCAATTTGTACCGGGTCACGTTCATCTTAAAGACCTTGGTCAACTCGTGGCGCGTCAAATTGAGCAAGCAGGCGGTGTAGCCAAAGAGTTCAATACCATTGCGGTTGATGACGGTATTGCGATGGGTCATGACGGTATGCTGTATTCATTGCCTTCACGTGACTTGATTGCAGACTCTGTTGAATACATGGTGAGCGCACACTGTGCCGATGCCATGGTATGTATTTCCAACTGTGACAAAATTACTCCAGGGATGTTGATGGCGGCAATGCGTTTGAACATTCCAGTGGTATTTGTCTCTGGTGGTCCAATGGAAGCGGGTAAAGTTAAAATCCGTGGTAACGACAAAGCCATCGACTTAATTGATGCCATGATTGTGGCTGCAGATGACAACTATACCGATGAAGAAGTAGCAGAATACGAACGCTCTGCATGCCCAACTTGTGGTTCATGCTCAGGTATGTTCACCGCAAACTCAATGAACTGCTTAACAGAAGCATTGGGCCTGTCTTTACCGGGTAACGGTTCTACACTGGCAACACATGCAAACCGTAAAAAATTATTCGAACGCGCAGGCTCTTTAATTGTTGAATTGGCTAAACGTCATTATGAACAAGATGATTACAGCGTATTGCCACGTGAAATGGTGACCAAAGCCTCGTATGAAAATGCCATGACTTTAGACATCGCGATGGGTGGTTCAACCAATACCGTTCTACACCTGTTGGCGGCTGCCAATGAAGCGGGTGTTGATTTCACGATGGATGACATTGACCGTTTATCTCGCAAAGTGCCTGTTCTATGTAAAGTTGCACCTGCGAAAAACGACGTACATATGGAAGATGTACACCGTGCTGGCGGTATCATGTCCATTCTCGGTGAATTAGACCGTGCAGGCTTATTGGACACATCTGTAGGTACTGTTCACGAAGCAAGCTTAAAAGATGCTTTAGATAAATGGGACATTATCCGTACTGAAAATGAAGACGTTTACCAATTCTTCCGTTCAGCGCCGGGCGGTGTACCAACGCAAACTGCATTCTCACAAGATCGATATTACCAACGACTAGATGGTGACCGTGAAAATGGCGTGATCCGTAATGCTGAACATGCGTTCTCGAAAGACGGTGGCTTAGCTGTGCTTTACGGCAACATTGCGCTCGATGGTTGTATCGTAAAAACTGCGGGTGTAGATGATTCAATCTTGAAATTCAACGGTACTGCACGTGTGTTTGAAAGCCAAGATTCAGCAGTAGAGGCGATCTTGGGCAATGAAATCAAAGCCGGTGATGTGGTTGTGATTCGCTATGAAGGCCCACGTGGTGGTCCGGGTATGCAAGAAATGTTGTACCCAACCAGCTACTTAAAATCGAAAGGTCTAGGCAAAGAATGTGCATTATTGACTGACGGTCGTTTCTCGGGCGGTTCGTCAGGCCTGTCTATTGGTCACGTTTCACCTGAAGCAGCAGAAGGTGGTGCAATTGGTTTGGTGGAAGATGGCGATTTAATCGAAATTGATATTCCAAACCGTACCATCAACCTTGCTGTTGATGAAGCAACCATGGCCGCTCGCCGTGCAGCGCAAGAAGCCAAAGGTTGGCATCCAGTTGAAGAGCGTCCACGCAAAATTTCGAAAGCATTGAAAGCCTATGCAATGCATACTACGAGTGCGGCGAAAGGCGCAGTACGTGAAATATAAGCTTTAGATTTTTAAATAAAAAGCACTCCAAATGGGGTGCTTTTTTATGCAAGTAATATTTTATAAATCCCCAACTTTTGCTATGGAGAGGTGCGACAGGAAGTCGCACATTTGCCCGTATAGCAGGGATGCTATATCGGGCAGACAAAGGCTTTTGTTTACTTTTGACCTGTCAAAAGTAAGGAGTGCCTACGAGATAGCATTTGAGTTTTATTGTTTAGTATGAGGCTGTATGGGAAAGAATATAAAACCTAAACTCATACTTTCTGCGGTGATTTTTTTATTTTGATTTTCACTAAATTGAATATTGTGGAAGCTTATTTTTATAGTCTCTAAATTTAAAAAAATGACACGACGGAGTCTTATGTTTTTAAAGCAAATTTTAGGAGCTCTTATGTTACTTTTGTTTTGGCAAAAGTAATCAAAACCATTTGTCATCTGCAAAACCTGTCCACTTAAGATTCTAAAATTTTTTTTTGCAAAAACAGTTCATTCAAATGCTTCGCAGGTTGCGGATGACATTCCCGCGTATCAGAGATTTGATAAAATTTAATTCATTATAAATCTTTACTTAAGTCGTTTTGTGTACTGTATTCAAAAATAAAGTGACGTTCCCTCTCCTTTTTAAAGGAGAGGGCTAGGGAGAGGATTTCGATGGAAAATTCCTCTCGTACAAACCTTCTCTTACGTCATGTAGGGCTCATGGAGAAGGGACTTTCAATATTAATTTGATTGGTAATGTAGGGATCACCTTTTGACTTTTGCAAGAGGTCTACTGTATTACGCCGTTTTAATTCTATACAATAATTTTAAAAGAATCCACCAAGGCTGAAGCCAAAATCAGCCATCGCCAAGGAAGAACAATGAGTAAAAATAATATTCGCGAACATTCTGCGCCTGTTTATGAAGGTATCGAAAATGCGCCTGCACGTTCCATGATGCGTGCAACAGGCTTCCAAGATGCAGACTTTAAGCGCCCATTTATTGGCATTGCCTCGACTTGGGCCAATGTTACCCCTTGTAATATGCATATTGATGGTTTGGCGCGTGAAGCTGAGAACGGGGTCAATGCTGCAGGTGGTAAAGGCATTATTTTTAATACCATCACCATTTCTGATGGCATTTCCAACGGTACAGAAGGCATGAAGTATTCACTGCTGTCGCGGGAAATCATTGCCGACTCTATTGAAGCTGTGGTGGGCTGTCAGGCCTATGATGGCGTGATTGCGATTGGCGGCTGTGACAAGAACATGCCGGGTTGCATCATGGGCTTGGCGCGTTTAAACCGTCCGGGTCTGTTTATTTATGGCGGCACCATTAAACCAGGAGCTGGTCATACCGACATGATTTCGGTATTTGAAGCAGTCGGTCAGCATGCCAAAGGCGAAATCAATGAAATTCAAGTGAAGCAGATTGAAGAAGTCGCGCTGCCGGGGCCGGGTTCGTGCGGTGGTATGTATACGGCCAATTCGATGGCTTCAGCGATTGAAGCACTGGGCATGAGCTTGCCCGGGTCTTCAGCACAGGAAGCGGTCTCCGCGGATAAAATTGCCGACTGCCAGCGTGCAGGTGAAGCCGTAATGAACCTGCTGCGTTTAGATATTAAGCCGCGCGACATTATGACCAAAGCTGCTTTTGAAAACTCGATTAAAGTGCTAATTGCCTTAGGTGGGTCAACCAATGGTGTGCTGCATTTGATTGCCATGGCGCATACCGCAGGTGTGGAACTCTCTTTGGATGATTTTGTGCGTATTGGCAAAGATATTCCTGTGGTGGCCGATGTGCGTCCATCGGGTAAATATTTAATGTCGGAACTGATTGCTATTGGCGGCATTCAACCGCTCATGAAACGCATGCTGGATGCCGGCATGCTCGACGGTTCTTGCCTCACCGTTACGGGCAAAACTTTGGCGGAAAACTTAGCCGATGTAGAGGATTATCCTGAAGGTCAGCAAATTATTTTGCCGTTTGATGCGCCAATTAAAAAGGATTCACACTTGGTGGTGCTAAAAGGCAACCTGTCACCGACAGGTGCCGTGGCTAAAATTACCGGTAAAGAAGGGCTGTATTTTGAAGGGCCTGCGCGGGTATTTGAGGGCGAGCAGGGCGCCATGCGCGGTATTTTAGATGGCGAAGTACAAGAAGGCGAAGTGGTAGTAATCCGCGGTGTCGGGCCGAAAGGTGGGCCGGGTATGCCGGAAATGTTAAAACCGACTTCAGCGATTATTGGTAAGGGCCTAGGCCAATCTGTTGCACTGTTGACTGATGGGCGTTTCTCGGGCGGCAGCCATGGTTTTGTGATTGGGCATGTGACACCAGAAGCCTATGAAGGCGGCCCAATTGGCTTGGTCAAAAACGGCGATAAAATATCAATTAACGCTGAAACTCGTGAAATGACGTGGCATGTGGCTGAGGATGAAATTGCTGCACGTCGTGCGGCCTGGGTCAAACCGAAACCAAACTATACCCACGGCGCTTTGGCAAAATTTGCCAAGCTGACCTCTGGCGCGGAAAAAGGTGCAGTGACTGACCTAAATCTAGACGTCTAATCCATTGTAAAACATTGAACATTCAGCCCTGACTTGATATAAGTTTTGCACAAGGCTTATATCTCATTTAAAACAGCTTCATAATAGAAGTTGAATTTAAGCATGTGCTGGCAGGTTCGGTACAATTCATCATTTTGAGGCAAAAAACGCATGTCACTGTTACGCCGTTGGTTCGATCCAATCCGATCGAGTTGGTTTTATCAGAAACCGACCCGACAAGCGGTGTTACCCACGGAACAAGGTCTGAGTGTTTATCTTCGACTGGATGATGTCTATAGCTATTTGGCTGCGCAGCAACTGCCTCAATTAGAAGAAATTCTCAGTGATGAAATTAAACCACTGAAAGTGATTATTTGTCGTCAGAGTGCTGAACCTCCAAATCAAATGTCATCGATAGAATGGCAACAATATTGTCTGAATGATGCCCAAATTTTAGCGCGGCAGCATCGTTTTAGTTTTCATGAAACACCTGAACAACCGACCGCTGAAGCTTTAGAACAAGCCGAAATTATTCTAAAAAATACGCCATTACGCAGCCAAGATTTTCTTTATTTACTTGAAGATGTTTTCCACATGCTGTGGCAAAAGCAGTATGGCAAGCTGAGAACACTGTATGCGATGGCCAGTCGCCATCACAAAGCACAGGATTTTCCAGAACGGATCTTTTCTGACTTACCAATTTTGACGGGCTATTTTGAGTTTGGTGAACGTAAGTACCATGCTGTAGATGATTTACTGCGTTTAACGCGCCGTTTAAAACAACAAAAACTTCTGACAGATAACCCGATCTTTATGATCAATCATATTGAATGGCGTGAGCACCTGATCAGTGATGCAGAAGAGTTGAATGAAATTCAGGGACTCGATCCTGAGCTTGATCTCTACATCGCGATGGAAGATCCGATTTCATGGTTACTGTTGGCTTATATTCGTGAGGAATTGGCGGACTATTATAATATTCAGCTGAATGTGTATCCATTGTCGTATCACGGTCGAGATTTGTTTGACTGGAGTTTGGCAACACGTCTGTCGAAACGGACCGAAGTTAAGTTCACACCATTTTGCCGGCCTACTGAAGCTGCGACATTGGCTATGTCACAGCTTTACTACAGTGCACCCGAAGAGCAGCGTATTGATGTGATGTATCGTATTTTGGAAGCCGTATGGACCAAAGGGCGTGATTTATCCTTCAAAGCACATTTTCAGGCTTTACAGTATGAGTTAGAGATTTCTGAACTGAGCACTGAGGATATTGCTGAAAAATTAAAAGAAAATGATATGCACTGTGAGATGAAGTCACAGCCGGATTTTCCCGTTTTGGAATTACGTATTGCAGGTCAAAGCTATGTATTTAATAGCTTATACCGCGTTTGGATGATTGAAAGTATTTTCAGTAATGTGTTAGAAGAGAAGTATAAAAGTGAAAACACCGCTGAAAGTGAAGCCAGAGAAGATGAAGAAAGAAAAAGTTGAGTCATTAGAGCAAGCCCGCGCACAGATTGATGTGATTGATCAGGGAATTATTGAGCTCATTGCTGCACGTCAGTTTTATGTTGATCAAGCGGTGCGTTTTAAGCGTTCAGTACAGGATGTTCAATCACCAGAACGTGTCGAAGCGGTGATTAGTAAAATTCGTCTACAAGCCACAGAGCACGGTGTAAATGCAGATATTGTGGAACGTTTATACCGCGATATGATTCAGCATTTTATTCAACGTGAGTTGAAAGAGATTCGTCCATAGTTGGGACCGATTTGATGTTATTCCCCAATTAAAATGTCTATGCGATAAACCATTTAAAATGTCCTGTTTTTAACTACAAGAGTCAAGCACAGGATTCAGATTTCGTTGTTGAATCGCTGTTTTCTGTGCACGTCTACTTGGCATCTTTTGAGAACGATTGCGTTTGTTTTGTTGTTCCAGTTGTTCATGCTGTTGTTGAATATGTGCCAGCACAGAACCCAAACGTTTATTCTCAACGATCTCTCTGGTTGAGCTGACTTAATTTATCGAAGAGGCTGTAATTGATTTTTCTTCCCTGATATTCAATGGCTACAGTACCATCCGGATATTCCAGGAACTCAAGATACTTGCCGACCCATCTTTGATTTTCTTCGCTGTTTTCCAAGATATATACGCATTTATCATAAGTAATCGTCAAGCTGTTCGTGACCCTGCGGGGTTCACGCCAGGTAAAAACATCATCTAATTCTTCGGCTGTTTCAGCGATAGGCCGATGTAGATCCTTGGGATTAATGGCCATCTTGGCAAATTTACGATTAAATTGCTCAATAAAGCAGGGCAACCATGCATTGGCTTGCTCAATCGAACTAATGCCTTCCAAACGCATTTCTTTAATCAGACGGTCTTGAAGCGTTCTATTGGCTCGTTCTACACGGCCTTTAGCTTGTGGTGAGTTGGCGAAGATGATATCGATATTGAGGGTACTGAGCACACGTCCAAATTGCGTGATCTTGGTGTCTTTATTGCTGCTTTGATTCACCCTGAAGACTGAATGTTTGTCGCTGTAAAATGCCAATGGCTTACCGTGCTGTTCGATATATAAACGTGTCGAAATCATATAGTCAAAGGCTGACTCTGACGCACAGAAGCGTAAATGCTGCAATTTTCCTGTGGCATCATCGATGAATACTAGCAGACAGCATTTAGGTGCTCGACCTTCAAACCAATCATGGTGTGAGCCATCAATTTGGATCAATTCACCATAACAATCTCGGTTATAACGAGGCTGATATGGTCGTTTCAGGCGCTTGCAGCGAGGGATCCATAAATCGGCTGCAATCATCCAGGAACGCAGGGTTTCTACTGAAAGATCGAGTCCATGTACGGTGGTGAGCTTTTCATGCGCTAAAGTGGGCCCGAAACCATGGAGTTGATCTGAAACAATATTGAGACACTTAAGTCTGAGTTCTTCAGTCTGAGTTCTTCAGGAAGTTTAGAATTGCTGATTTGGCCACGACCGGCATGGGCTAATGCAGCGGGACCTTGAGCTTTGTATTTCTGCAGTAAGCGTCTGATCTGACGTTCTGAAATATGAAGTAGCTGAGCAGCATGGGATTGAGTTATGCGTTGATCGCAGATTTCCTGCAAGACCGACAATCGTTTAAGTTCTTTATCCGACATAGACACCAACATATCAAACCGTCCGCTAAGGAAATTGCAAAAGCGCATATTCTAAAAGCGGACATTTTTACTTTGGAGAAACCGGACATTTCTATTTTGGGCTTACAAAAGCATTTCGTATAACCTCTATTATGTTAAATGGAATCCTCTTTAGTTGAATATTCATGCTTATAAGTGGTGTGTAAATCTTAAGTGAGAAAATCACTTTTATTTCAGCACACGTCAGATGCCGTGATCGCAGAAATTACCGAATTTTTGCATCATCATTTTGATCTCAATCATGTGACTGTACAGCTAGAATCAATCGATTATGCTGAACATTGTGAGATGAACCATAAATATCATGTTTCATAGACATCTGACATTTAGTAGTACGTGAAGAAACCCTATATTTTGTATCGTCCATCCTAAGTGGTTTTAGATATTCCTTTGGCACAGTTAGGTACTTTTTTTAAAGAAGATGGAAAATTCATTATTGGGGAAAATGGTAAGTATTTAAAATAAAAACATAATTTATTGTGAAGGCCCTGAAAAATGGTTTTTTTTATTTCCCATGTCACATTGACAATAATCAATATGATTTACATACTGGTTACATTAGAGCCATTTAAGGATAGTGTAGATTGAACAATCTTCAGGCCTGTAATTTATATAAAGCTTTAACCGATGAAACGCGGGTTAAAATTTTACAAACACTGCATTCAGGTGAATGTTGTGCCTGTGAACTATTGAAAAATTTATCAATTACGCAATCTACGCTCTCCCATCATATGAAGTGTCTGACTGAATTAGGTCTAGTCAAGGGAAGAAAAGATGGACGCTGGATGCGTTATTCACTAAATATCCCTTGTACCGAACAGCTCTATTCATTCACTAAAACACTTTTAGTCGGCCAAGGTTAGGGGGATTTAAATGGACAGTATTATTGCAATCTTTGCATGGTTAAATAGCGTCCTGTTGAAAATGACATGGCTATCAGATGGAGTTGCCTGGTTCGTTGAAAATATCTTAGGTTTATCGATTGCCACGCAAGTCGGTGGCAGCGTGCATTTTTTTATCTATGATGTCATTAAAATTTTTATACTTTTAAGTGTCCTGATCTATTCACTGTCGTATATCCAGAGCTATTTCCCTCCAGAACGAACCCGACAAATTCTGGGACGCATGAAAGGGATTAAAGCCAATATCATGGGTGCCTTACTGGGAACCATTACCCCATTTTGTTCATGTTCATCTATTCCTATCTTTATTGGTTTTACTCGGGCCGGTTTACCTGTCGGCGTAACATTCTCTTTTTTGATTTCCTCTCCTTTGGTCGATTTAGCTTCCATTATTTTACTCGCGAGTATCTTCAACTGGAAAATTGCCATGATCTACGTGGTACTTGGTCTGATTCTGGCAGTCCTAGGTGGTTCACTCATCAGCTTTTTCAAAATGGAAAGGTATGTCGCTGAATTTGTAACGCACAATAATGCGGTGCAAGATGATGAAAATTTTAAAATGTCCGCGAAAGAGCGTCGCGAATTTGCCTGGGAGCAGGTGGTCGAAATCTTCCGGAAAGTTTGGATCTATGTCTTGATCGGTGTCGGTATTGGTGCTGCGATTCATAACTGGATTCCAACGCAGTGGATTACTGCCTTATTAGGGCAAGACCATTGGTATTCAGTGCTTGTTGCGACTGTGGTCGGCATGCCGATGTACGCAGATATATTTGGATCTTTACCTATCGCAGAAGCATTGGTAGCTAAAGGTGTGGGCTTAGGTACAGTTTTGGCCTTTATGATGGCGGTGACAGCGCTTTCTCTGCCATCGTTAATTTTGTTAAAACAGGTCGTGAAGAAACAATTGCTCAGCCTTTTTGTCGCGATTGTTTTTGTTGGTGTTTTAATCATTGGATATAGTCTAAATTTAGTTGGTCAGTTCTTTATATAAAAAAGCAGTCTCAGGAGATTAGAAATGCAGATTAAAGTTATGGGTACAGGTTGTCATAAATGTAAGGCTTTACTAGCAGCGACAGAAAAAGCAGTGAAAAGCAGTGGGGTACAAGCTGAAATTGAGTATGTCACGGACATAATTAAGATTGCTGAAACAGGTTTGATGAGTACGCCTGGTCTAGTCATTAATGATAAAATTGTCTCAAGCGGTAAAGTATTAGAAGCTCCAGCAATAGCTGAGTTAATTGAAAAAAATAAGTAAATTGAGTTATTGAAATTTAATATAAAAAACCAGTTGCTCCGGCAACTGGTTTTTTATATTAAAGAAAAATGAAAGGGGAAAGGGCTTTGAATCATAAACAGAATGAAACGGATGTGATCATTATCGGTGGTGGGCAGGCTGCTTTATCTACGGCTTATTTTTTAAAGCGAAAAAAAATACCATTCATTATTTTAGATGATCAAAATCAAGCAGGTGGAGCCTGGTTACATGCCTGGAATTCTTTGCGTCTATTTTCACCGAATAGCTGGAGTTCCTTACCAGGTTGGGTTATGCCGAATACAGAACAAACGTATCCGACCAAGAAAGAAGTTATTGAATACTTGCAGCAATATGAGCAGCGTTACCACTTTCCGATTATTCGTCCTATATATGTTGATCACGTCAAAAGCGAAGGAGAGGCATTGAGTGTGCATGCAGGTGAACAGTTATGGAAAGCCAAGGCTGTAGTCAGTGCAACGGGCACCTGGAGTCATCCTTATATCCCATCTTACCCGGGCCAAGAAAATTTTAAAGGGCTGAAATTACACTCCGCCCATTATCAAAATGCAGAACCGTTTAAAGATAAGCACGTCATGATTATCGGTGGTGGAAATTCCGGAGCACAAATTTTGGCTGAAGTTTCCCAAGTGGCAGACACTCTTTGGATCACGCCAACACCTCCTCAATTTTTAGCAGATGATGTTGATGGCCGTATACTATTTTTACGTGCGACAGAGCGTTTAAAGGCAAAATTAGAAGGCGGCACAATAGATCAGCCTGTTGGCGGTCTAGGTGATATTGTCATGATTGATTCAGTCAAAGATGCACGTTCACGAGGAGTTTTACATAGTGAGCGCCCGTTTTCGGCTTTTACAGAAGATGGCGTGATTTGGGAAGATGGATCTTTTCAACAGGTTGATGCAGTGATTTGGTGTACTGGATTTAAAGCGACTTTAGACCATTTAAAGCCACTTGGAATAGTAGAGGAAAATAATACGATACTGGTTGAAGGAACAAGATCAGTAAAACAACCCAACCTATGGTTAGTAGGATATGGTGAATGGACTGGACCTGGTTCAGCAACGCTGGTGGGTGTTTCAAGGACCGCGAGAACAACTGCTGAGGAAATTTCCGAATTTCTGGATTAAAATTTTGACCTATTTGTCTTGAGCAAGAAATAGCACAACAAATGGCAAATAAAACTCGTTATTTGGGTGCTATTTTTGTGGGCAAAATAAAAAGTTAAAAAATCAGTAGAAACCCGGCTTGGAAACAAGTCGGTTTTTTGGGTTTTCGCCACCGATTTTTTATAACATAACCTTTTGAAATATAACACTATTTATTTTGATGCGAAGTATGATTTTAATTTCCTGTTGGAAAGCCATGAAACATCCATTGTATGCCCCATAAAATAATTAGAATTAAAATTACGAAAAAGATAATTTCTAATTTTTTCATTTTTAAAGTTCTACTAAAATTAACATAATACACGTTATACGAAATTCTTGAAATTTTACTATAAGTATCAATATCTTATTGAAAACCGTTCCAGTAAACAGCATATTGGAACGGTTTTTATATTACTATTCAACCAATACGCTTATAACTTATTCAAAATCAGAAGAGTTTGTTTAGCCCATCTACGCTATCTGCTTTAGACGCTATAACCTAGCCTCAACTTTTTATTGAGGCTCTATTCCAAAAACACTGATTTTTCAAAGCGCCTGAATTGCATAGCATAGAACCAATTCTTCAGCGAGTTTCGCCATGATTTGGTTCGTCATCACAGTTTTTGCAATTGCAGGTCTGATTAAAGGCACGATTGGGTTAGGCCTGCCTGCGGTATCGATGGGCTTACTTACCATTGTGATCAGTCCATTTCAGGCAGCCACATTATTAATCATTCCATCTATGGTCACCAACTTTTGGCAACTATTTGCTGAAGGGCAGGTATTGCGCCTAATTCAACGCTTTTGGCCCTTGTTACTTGGGATTATCGTCGGTTCAATTTGGAGTATTTTTCCAACTTTAGGACATGGTGAATTTAAAAGTGAAGCTTTACTGGGGGGCATGTTGGCACTATACGGACTGTATGGGCTTTGTGCCAAAAGCTTGCCGAACTTTGCACCACATGAAAAATGGCTATCTCCAATGATCGGTTATCTTGGTGGAGCGCTGACTGTTGCGACAGGTGTGGTGGTGATCCCTGTGGTGCCATATTTGCAAGGTTTGCAACTCAAACGCGATGATCTCGTTCAGTCACTCGGTTTGGCCTTTACCACGTCGACTATTTGTTTGGCAGTGTTCTTACAGCAAAATCCTGTGGAAGATCTTCCGATTGATTATGCCATGTCAGCCATGGCACTGGTTCCTGCGCTCATTGGTATGTGGGCAGGGAAAAAAATCCGTTACCGCATTCCAGAACAAAAATTCCGTAAGGTGTTTTTTATCGGGTTGATTGCCCTCGGTAGCTATATGATGCTGCACCAGTTTGGCGTGATTTAAAGCCTAGACTTGGCCATCTAAAGTAGATTTTTCTGACAGTAGAAACTGACTGAAATGCTGATAATTTAAGGGTAAATCATCAAAATTACGTGCGGTGAGGAGCAGTTTTCGATTGGCCCATTCACCGCTGAGCTCAACTTGGGCAAAGGCATATAAACTGATTAATCGTCCGGCCGCACATTTTGGCATGATGGCAATGCCCACACCATTCGCCACCACTTGGGCGATCGCGGCAAAGTTCGGCAAACGCAGCCGATACTGAATTTCACAGCCGAATAATTTGGCTTGTGCCTCGATCGATTGTTGCAAGGAATGATATTGCATCAAACCGACAAAGGGATAATTTAAAATCTCTGCGGGTTTGACGCTAAGTGTCGAGGCCAATTCATGAGTTATAGGACAGATCAGCACCAACGGATCATCTGCAAACTCAAGTGTTTGTAACTTTTCGGATTTAAAGAAACCCGAAATTAGACCTAGTTGTGCATTGCCTTGTTCAATCGCTGCAATGATGTCTTTAGACTCGGCTTCATGCAGCTCAATTTGTGTGTTGGGATTTTCTAGCAAATAACGTGGTAGCAAGACCGGTAAATATTCACTTTGTGCAGATGAATTACACCATAAGGTCATATTTGAACTTAGCCCATGGGCAAAGGGCAGCATCGCGTGTTCTAATTGTTGCCCCTCACCTAAGATGCGCTGTGCATGTTCAACCAAGGTTTGACCGGCAAGAGTCAGTTTGACCCCTTTGGCTTGGCGAGTGAACAGGGCTGTGCGGTAATGCTGTTCGAGTTTTTTAATCCGTTCACTGGCTGCTTGTAGCGAGATGGCAGAACGAGCAGCGCCTTTGGTCAGACTGCCGCTGTCTACAATGTGCAGCACCAATTGGAGGTCGAACAAATCCAGTCGCATATGGTGTATTCCTTGGCTAATGCCTTATCTTACCGAAAGAGCAGCTATAAAAAAAAGCGACCTTTCGGCCGCTTTTCAAATGAATGTTGTATTCTTTTTTAAATGCTTTGGAGGCTTATTCTGATTTATCGCCCAAGCTAAAGAACCAATTCAAAATCAGCGCTGCAAATGTTGCAGTACCAATACCACCTAAGTTGAAGTTACCGAATTGAAGTGCAAAGTCACCTGTACCTAAAATAATCGTGACTGCTGCCACCATCAGGTTTTTGTTTTTTGAAAAATCAACTTTGTTTTCAATCCAAATTTTCGCACCTGCAATGGTAATTAGACCAAATACAACAATCGATGCACCTGTCAAAATGGCTTGCGGAATGGTATGAATAATCGCACCAAACTTTGGAGAAAGACCAAGGAAGATGGCGAATACACCTGCAAATACAAACACGATGGTCGAGTAAACACGCGTTACTGCCATCACACCAATATTTTCGCCATAAGTGGTCATACCCGGACCGCCGACACCGCCTGAAAGTGTAGTCGCAACACCATCTGCAACGAAGGCTTTACCAATGTGCGGATCGAGGTTTTCACCTGTCATCGCGCCCACAGCTTTGATGTGCCCAAGGTTTTCTGCAACCAAAATCAACGCAATCGGTGCAATGATCAGCATGGCATTGAAGTCAAAGACCGGTGAATGGAAGTGCGGAACACCAAACCAAGCTGCATCTTGTACTGGAACGAAGTTGATTGGTGTGCCATGACCCATGACATTGGAAATGATGTAATACACCAAGTAAGCGAGTAGAAGGCCAACTAAGAGTAATAGACGTTGTAATAAACCTTTGGTGAACACAGCAATCGAACCCATACACAGTACAGTGACTAATGCCATCCACATATTAAAGTTATTACCGGCAACCCCTTTAATGGTCACTGGGGCAAGGTTCAGACCAATAATCATCACCACTGCACCTGTAACGACAGGCGGCATGAGTTTTTCAATCCAACGTGTACCCGTTGCCATCACGATAAAACCAAAAATGGCATATAAGATACCGCAGGCCATGATCCCGCCTGCTGCCATCGCGATATTGGCATTTGGCGCGCCAGTACCTGATGCTGCATAACCGGTTGCCGCGATCACCACACCAATAAAGGCAAAACTAGAGCCTAAATAACTTGGTACACGACCACCTGTCATAAAGAAGAATAGGATGGTACAGATCCCCGACATTAAAATCGCAAGGTTGGCATCAAAGCCCATCAAAAATGGCGCAAGGACAGTTGCACCAAACATTGCAAAAGCATGTTGTATCCCCAATACAACACTTTGCACAGGAGGTAGGTACTCATTTGTACCTACAGGACGTGCATCAATATTGCCTTCGTACGGGCGCCATTTGGGAAACCAATTGGACATAAAATGAGCACTCAATAGATAAATTGTGCACATCATACTCTTGTTTTTTAGAAGATTTAATCTCTTTTAAAAATATTTTATTCAAACTAATTACATGACTTTACATGTAAATTTACCAAATGGTAAAAGTTTTAAGGGTGTAAAAATGGCATTAAATCATGCAATTAATCAAATAGGATAAGAGTCAATACTTCATAAATTTTTCTTATTTTATCAAATGGAGCGTAAAACTCTGTCCTTCAGGTCAGAGATATAAGCGACACGACATGAAGTGTCGTTTGATTTAACTAAGGACTATTTTCCTTGAGTTTTGATTGTTAATATAAGTACATGA
>NZ_VPCB01000027.1:0-23328 GCF_013418435.1 Acinetobacter sp. YH12142
TTCAGTTTAAAATCAATAGTACATATAGTGTACCAATCTTGGCTCATCAATTACTGACAAAAATTTGCTCAAATAAACTTCGAGTAATTTCTACCATCAATCAATGAAAATAATTTCGATCGATCAACCAGTAAAAATCCACACAAGTTGTTCTTCATAATCTCTTAATGATCTTCTTAATGCTTCGTCAGCAAATAAGAAAACAACATCAAACAACTCAAAACCTTACGTTTATCACTGTCTGCGTTGGTATGCAGCGTATTCTATAGAGTTTCAAAACAAACACAAGCCCCTATCATAGAAATTTCTATGATATTGTGCTTGAGTGTATATTTTTTAAACTAAATGCAATTTATTGCTTATTTAAAGATCAATATATCCACATATTTTGCCTTATGAAAGACGAATTTTATAATTCTTGGTGATTTTTATATTCTTCAATCTAAAAAGCCCGTATTTCAACGGACTTTTCGAATAATACGAATTTTAAGAAAACCAATGAAGTTATGAAAGTGGCTTTAGTTTGCTTGCTCAGCCAACCAACTCATGAATTTTTGTCGTTCAGCTTTACTAGCCTTCTGCCAAAGCTGAATTAATTGTTGATCTGCCCCATTTTGATGAACAGCTATATTTTTTGGAGCGACCACAGGAGCTGCCACATTTGTTGGTTTTACATTTAAGGATTGTGCATAAACAGGTGCCGGTTGATTTTCTGGTACAGCTTCTTTCTTCGTAAAATCTACAGCATTACCTAAAACACCATTGGAGAAAATCGATTTTTGTTCTTTCTTCGCCCCAGCTTGCTGCACAAGTAATTGATTAGATTTGTCATACAAACCAAATATCGGTTGGTCTTTATATTTTTGCGCAGCATCAAAATCTTTTGGTGCATTGACTAGACCCAAACGATACTCTTGACCATCAATCAGTGCTGGAGTACGAATAGCGGCCACACCTGACTTTAAAATATCATGAGAATTATCAGCATGTTGAAAAAATTCGCTATAACGTACCGTTAATAGGTTTTCACCTGCATCTAGCTTATACTTCTCCGTAGATCGAAATAAACCACCAGTAACTTCTTGATCATTAACTGCAACTATTTTAATTTCTTCCGGAACAGTCAAAGTTACAGCTGCAAATCCGGCACTACTTAACATCAGCGCTGCAGCAGCAACAGTTAATCTTAAAGTCATCATTATCACTCTTTATCAATTATTTAGTTTGGAATGCACTATGCAATGCATATATGACAATCTTATGACATCTAACAATCACTGTATATTTTGTTTCAAGACATTATTTTGATATTCATTCAAGAATTTTGCATATAAAAAAAGGATGCTTAATGCATCCTTTTTAATTCATCACACCATCATTACTTAAATGTTTTGAATCGTTCTTCATCTGCAATAAAGGTTTTTTCACCTGCAGGCGCTTCAATCGAACCGAAAACAAGTTGTGCACGTAGTTTCCATTGATCTGGCACATCAAATGCCGCAGCTGTTTCAGCATCAACAATTGGATTGTAATGTTGTAATGACGCACCAATATTTTTTTCAGCCAAAGCAGTCCAAGTAGCAAATTGAGCAATCGCCGTTGAGTGTTCAGACCATACTGGGAAATTATCTGCATAAAGTGCAAATTGTTCTTGGAGAGCTTTTACTACAGCCTGATCTTCATAAAATAATGCTGTACCAAAACCTGCTGCAAAACTATTAATCTTGCCATTAGTTCCTTCAAATGCATCTGCAGGTACAATTTTACGTAAAGTTTCACGTACGATATTCCAGAATTTTTGATGTGCATCACCAAACAGAATAACAACACGAGACGTTTGAGAGTTAAATGATGATGGACTTAAACGTACAGCATCTTTAATAGTTTGCTCAATTTCATCTTGCGATAAAGTAACGTTATTACCAATAGAATAGATTGTGCGCCGTTGTTCGATTTGATTCAAGAATGACATTACAAGACCTCTTTTTATTTTCAATTAGCTGACTAAGTTGAGATTTATAATAGGTGAAGTTTTTAACCGTTGCATGACTATATTTACAACATTGTGTCTTATTTCCAGAACAATCAGTTGTAAGCATCTAAATACCCACAACTCATTTACATACAGATTTTAGTTTACTGCTCTAAAAGCAGAGATCAAAGCAACTTACAGCACATAAAAATTACTCATAAATTCTAAACTGATCTTGATCTTCTGGTTCTAAACGTTCAGGCGCTTGGCCTTCAATTGAACCAAAGACCAACTGCGCACGTAGCAGCCATTGTTTTGAAATATCAAAGTGTTCGGCAACAGCATAATCAATGTGTGGATTATAGTGCTGTAAACATGCGCCTAGACCTGCATCTGCGATCGAAGTCCATACTGCGAATTGGGCCATGCCAGACGTTTGCTCCGACCACACTGGAAAATCTTCTGCACTTAATGGCACTTTCTTTTGTAATTGTTGAATCACGGCTTGATCTTCATAGAAAAGCACAGTTCCTAGGCCAGCTGCACATTGATCTATTTTGAGCGCCACGCCCTCAAAAATATAACTCGCAACATTCTTGCGTTGTACGTCTTTTACTATGTCCCAAAATTTTTGATGAGATTCACCAAATAAAACCACAATACGTGTACTTTGCGAATTATATGCAGATGGACAACTTCTTACAGACTCTTGAATCAGTTCAGCCAAATAAGCCTGACTATAATGTACCTTCTTTCCAAGCTCGTAAATACTGCGACGTTTCTTTAGTTGGTCGACAAATGACGCTTCTACTTCTTGGTCAGTATTTTTCTTTTTTAATTTAAAATCTTTAGTGATATCCGCAGTCAATACATGACCAATTTTATCGAGTAACGCCACCCTAAACACCCCAAAGCAATTTTTATATATAAACAACAATTCATTAATTATTGTAAGGGTTTATTAGGCTGAATTTTGATTATGATTTATTCACATGTTGCTTTTTAAATCAATCAATAAACTCTAAAACAAAAAACTCCGCACTTTGCGGAGTTTATGTGACATTTAACGCAATTTATTTATCAGTTTCAAATAATGCTGCGACAAATGATTTTGCTGAGAATGGACGCAAGTCATCAATTTTCTCACCTACACCAATAAAACGAATTGGCACATGGGTACGGCTTGCAATATTGAATAACACACCACCTTTGGCTGTACCATCAAGCTTAGTAATAGTTAGACCTGTAAGCCCTACTGCCTCGTCAAACATTTCAACTTGGTTAATGGCATTTTGACCTGTGCCTGCATCTACCACTAACATCACTTCATGTGGAGCTGTAGCGTCAATTTTTTGCATTACACGTTTTACTTTAGACAACTCTTGCATGAGGTGTCCTTTGTTATGTAAACGACCTGCGGTGTCTGCAATCAGCACGTCTACGCCTTTTGCACGAGCACTTTCAAATGCATCAAAAATAACTGAAGCAGAATCTGCACCATGACCTTGAGCCACAACGGCAATATTATTACGTTCACCCCAAATTTGTAATTGTTCTGTCGCTGCTGCACGGAATGTATCACCAGCAGCCAACATTACTTTTTTACCTTCACCTTGTAAGCGTTTCGCTAATTTACCAATCGTGGTGGTTTTACCCACACCATTCACACCAACAACCAAAATCACATACGGATTTTTATTGCTGTCGATATGTAGCGGTTTAACACGTGGTGCAAGTAATGCCACCAGTTCTTCTTGAAGCGCTTTATATAAAGAGTGCGAGTAAATTAAATCGCCACGTTCAGTACGTTCAGTTAAGTTCGCAATAATCGTTTTGGTTGCATCGACACCAATGTCAGCAACCAAAAGTTGCTCTTCAACTTCCTCTAAAAGTTCATCGTCAATTTCCTTCCCACCGATCAGGATATTCACCATGCCGTCTGCCAAGTTCTTACGTGACTTTGCTAGACCTTCTTTCATACGACTAAAGAAGCCGCCTTTCGCCTTCGAGTCTTCAGTTTCTGACTCTGTTTCTTGTAATGGTGCAGCAACTTCTTGCTGTACTTTCGGTGTCTCGATAATCGGCACATTTACCGCAGGTAAACTCGGTAGCGTGACATCATCATCACCGATATCAGCATCAATCAAAAATTTATTCTGCCCATGAGATTGCTGTTGCATGCCGAATCCTTGAAAAGCACTGCGTTAAAAAAACCGATTCTATCATAAGTTATCTTAAATTGAGTCGATACACGCCCGTCAGAGCGAAGCACACTAAAAAACAACATGTTGAACTTGCAATCAAAATTAACTTTAGGAAAACTAGATAGCTATAAAATGCATTTTAATGGATTCCTTTGTGTCCCATAAAAACAGATTTTCTCCTTATTTTTTTAAAACTTTATTTCGCTCTGCGCTTCCTATCTGTGTCATCAGCAGTTGCCTTTGGTCTGCACCCAATCTACATGCAGACACACGTACCCAATTAACACGTAGCACCTTTGAAACCACCCTTAAAAATGGTTTAAAGGTCATTATCCGTGAAGACCACCGTGCGCCGATGGTAATGACCCATATTTGGTACCGTGTGGGTAGTAGTGATGAGTCGGGCAATCTATTAGGGATCTCCCACGCGCTCGAACATATGATGTTTAAAGGAACCACCAAAGTTCCTAATGATGAATTTACACGTCTCAGCCGTATCTATGGCGGCAGCATCAACGCTGCAACCTTTACCAATTACACCAATTATTATCAGTTGTATCCTAAAGCCTACTTCCCTATGGCGCTGGAGCTCGAAGCGGATCGTATGAGTAATTTACGATTGCAACAACAAGATTTCGACCCTGAAATTAAAGTGGTTATGGAAGAACGCCGACAGCGCACAGATGACAACCCTCGTTCTTTGGCTTATGAACGTTTCAAATGGATTTCTTATCCAACCAGTCACTATCGTCAACCCGTCATTGGACATATGAAAAATCTGCAAAACATCAAATTAGCAGATTTAAAACAATGGTATAAAGATTGGTATACCCCGAACAATGCCATTTTGGTGATTGTCGGTGATGTCGATGCCGAAGCAGCCATTCGTCAAGTTCAAAAATACTTTGGTGATATTCCATCACGTAAAACACCTGATCGTAACGATGTGAGGGAATTCGAGCGTGTGGGCTATCGTCATATGGAACTAAATTTACCCGTACAAGTGCCCAATTTGTATATGGCGTGGAATGTACGCTCACTGGCTACCGCAAAAAACCCACAAGATGCTTATGCTCTCAATATTATTCGCAATATTTTAGACAGCGGCATCTCATCGCGCCTACAAGACAAACTGGTACGCGATAGAAAATTACTTACTGCTGTAAGTGTTTCTTATGATCCATACAATCGTGGAGACAGTTTGTTTACCATTTCAGCACTCCCTGCCGATGGCGTCAAAATGGAACAAGCGCAAAAAGCGATACAAGATGAAATCGACACTTTAAAAACAGAATTAGTCAAAACACCTGAAGTTGAACGTATCACCACACGTTTTGTCTCCAATTTAGTCTATAACCAAGATGACATCAGCAGCCAAGCCAAGACGATCGGTAACTTAGAAGTCAATGGGCTCAGTTTCAGGCTAATGGACGAATTACCAAAACTATATGAAAACGTCAGCGCACAGGATATTCAACGTGTCGCCAATGCGTATTTTGTCCGAGAAAATTTAAGCACCATGTATCTACTTCCAGAACAGACGGAGGTTCCAACAACCTCAAATAAAGCAGATCAAACTACAAAACCAGCTCAAACGGAAGTTGTTATTCCAGAGCAACAGACCAGCTCAACCCAAAACACAGAAAGCGTCTTGTAAGGATTAGTGATGACTATTACGAAAATTTTATCCCTAAGCGTACTCACTGCGTTTGGCTCAATCCTCCATGCAGAAACTTATACGGAAAATGTTCCTGACCTCAACGATAATCCAAGCCAATTACAATCTATCCTCATGCTGCAAAGTTTAAAGAATTTACAGATTGATAAAGACTACCGTGCTCCACTTGTTCAAGTGCTGAAAAACCGAAATGGTGTGAATAGCCTGTTTGTTGAATCGCAAGATCTACCCATGGTGGATATTCAACTGACCTTTAATGCAGGTTCTGCTCGTGATGAAGAAGTCGGAAAAGGCTTGTATGGTGTTGCCAACATGGCTACACGTTTAATCGATGAAGGCACAGAAAAATACAATGCAACGCAAATTGCCTCGGTTTTTGACCAAACAGGTGCTCAATTTAGCGTACAAGCACATCGAGATATGTTTGTCGTTCGGTTACGCGTATTATCAGACCCTAAAAAATTAGAACCTGCTTTAAGTATGATGATGGACGTGATTAAAAATGCGACTTTTAAAACCTCTAGTCTAAACTTAGCTCTCAGTAATAACCAAGCTGGTCAGAAGCAACTCCAAGAAAGCCCTAGTCGCTTAATGAATATTCGATTCTATCGGGCTGTATACGGCACACACCCTTATGCAGAACCGATTACGGGAACCAATGGCAGTATCAAAAAAATAACACCAGACATTTTAAAAAAGTTTCGTGATCAATTTTTAGTTGCTCAAAACATAAATATTGCCATTACAGGTAAACTCAGCAAAAAAGAAGCGCAAAACCTAGCAGAACGTATTTCTGGAAACTTAAAGCAAGGCGAAAAAGCCAAAGCGCTTGCACAACCAGAAGAAAAACAAGGGTTTGATATTATCCATCTTCCTTACAATTCCACCCAAGCCAACGTCATATTTGGACATTTAGGGACGACCCGTGATAACAAAGATCGATTAGCCTTAGAAGTAGCCAATCGAATGTTTGGCGGTGGTGGTTTTAACTCGGTCCTCATGCAAGAGCTTCGTGTTAAACGTGGCTATACTTATGGTGCCTATAGTGCATTTAGCTTTAGCCAAGCACCCGGTATCTTTAGTTTTAGCTATGGAACACGTCAAGATCAGCTGATAGATAGTATTCGTGTTGCGCATAAAGCCTTTAATGATTTTGTCAAAATGCCTATTGATCAAAAACAAATGGAAGAAACCAAAGCCGGTATGCTGCGTGCTTTTCCGAATAATTACAGCAGTAATGCAACAATCAATGCACAGCTTGGTCTATTGGGCTTTTATCAACAAGACCCAGATTATTTGACCCAGTACCCTAAATTATTGGAAAAAATAACTGTAGCTGATGTACAAAATGCGGTTCGTACCTACATGCACCCTGAAAATATGACGGTGATTGTGGTCAGTAAAACCTTAGATAAAAATGAAGTACAGCAGATATTGGAGGAGAATGTACAAGCAGCTCCAACCAAGATAATCCCTGCAACTAAAGCTGTTCCTCTGCCAAAGCCGGAAGTTGATGTGCCCGTACAGACTCCATCTGATAAGCATGCATCAATTTAAGATAAGCACCCACACGGATGCGATCTTGCTGTCTCAGCAACATCGCCATTTCCTGAGTTTCAGGATAACTTTGCTGAAACGCAAGTCGTGATACGTTTTGGTATTGCTGTACAGAAATAGGACGATATAAGGCAATCACAGCCAATACCAAAATCACCACGATCATGACTGAAACAAAGATATTATAAATTTGCTCTAGCTGTATTTTAGATTTGAATTGAATAATTTTTTCTAAATCAATAGTCATACACTACCTCAGGTTCAAAGTAGTGTATGGCTGACGTTCAAGAAGTTCAAGTCACAGCGCTTAAAACTGCATCAGTCCACTGTTTCAGTCTGTGAGTTAGCTAAACAATTTACTGAATAATGGTACGTATCACCGCAAAATAAAGAATCAATGCAATAATCGCCAAAACGATAAATACTGCAAAAATACTCATTCCACCCTCTGCATGCGCAGGATGTAAGTCATCATCATCGGCGATTTTGAGTAATTCTCCATTATATGCATTGTAAAATTCTAAGCGCTGTGCCTTATCTAAATCCCGTGTGAAATCATATACACGTTTGCGCTGTGCCAAACCAAAATCCCCTAAATGAATCTCCTGATGAAAAATTGCTTCATCAAGATTGCGACGATGTAGATGTGCCAACTCCACAATTTGCGCTAATGTCGGAGGATAATCTAAAGTTAAACCGTCTAAAACTCTTGTCATTTTACTTCTCCTTATTATCTACAACTTCTTATGATAGTATTTTACTCACGAAAACAATTGTCCATTGTTTAATCATGTAAACCATAGCAAATTAGAAATATTTACGTGAATAGTTGACAATTCAAGATAATTGTAATATTAGTTTAATAATACTTAGTTAAATTAGTTAATAGGGCTAAAGAATGGGCCCTTAATGATCATAATTAGAATAAGGAGTTAAATATGATTCAACAATTCTCTCAACATGAACTCGAACATGTATACGCAAATGCGGTGAACACAATTCAGTCTCAAATGAACTTCAGCGATGCAGTTCACGAATTGGAAGATGCAGCTCGTGCTGGACATGGTAAAGCAGCGTTATTTTTGGCTGAACTTTATTATCAAGGCTTCCGCGTAGAACGTGACTCACTCAAAGCGCAATATTGGCAGAACATGGCCACCTTGCAAGCATAACAAAACGTCACTAAGGTGGCGTTTTTTTACACCCTTCAACTTTTGACTACATAAATTCTTACAATCCAGTTCAAAGCTTACACAGCTTTTTCATAAGAATTTCCTACAATAGGAGCAACATCAACAACACGCTGCATATGATGTCTAAATTAAAGCAATATAAACCTATTCCAAAAGATTTATTTTTCAAAATTAGTATTTTAAAAACCATGATGTACTGTGGAGTCCTTTGGGGTCTCTACCACCAACAAGGTTGGGCAATGACCAGCGATCAAGATCATATTATCTTCCCGTTTTGGCTAAATGGCATTCAAGCGCATAAATATGCCAAAAAGCATTGGCCCAACTACACTCCACGACGCATTACACCAGAAGATTTTGAGGCATCGCTATTACCAACATTGACACGCCTTAAAGTCATCCCTGCGTTGCATAGCTCAAGTCACATTCGTCTCAAGCTCACAACATCACAAATGCGTTTATTCTTTTTTAACCAAGATAAGATTCAAATGGCATAAAACCCTCAGTGCATGTTTGACCTCTACATGCACTGAAAAGTATTTGCTTTTTTCAAATTTCGCGCTAATTTAAATTAAACAAAAACTACTATAAAGGAATGAAAATATGACTACAGTTGCCCAAGTACTTAAAGACAAAGCTTATCAAGAAATTTACACCATCACCCCAGATGCGACTGTACTCGAAGCCATTTCCCTGATGGCACAAAAAGGCATTGGTGCCCTCGTTGTGACCCATGAAGGCACAGTTGTTGGGATTTTGTCTGAGCGTGATTACACACGTAAAATCGCACTCATGGAAAGAACCTCTTTCGATACCTCTGTCAGCGAAATTATGACGGGTAGTGTCATCACCGTGACAAGTGCCGCGACTGTCGAAGAATGTTTAGAACTTATGACAGATCGCCATTTACGTCATTTACCTGTCGTTGAGGAACAGAAATTAACCGGCTTAATCTCCATCGGCGACCTTGTAAAAGCAGCAATGGATGATCAACGCAAACTGATCGAACAACTTCAACAATATATTTCAGGATAAACTCAATAATTCCCCCCTTAACAAGCTTTAAGGGGGGAATTCTAAAAATCAATAATTTAATATAATTCAAAATTTGTAATGACATACACATTACAAATTAATTACTTTTCTCAATTTCCTTCTTATGCTTAAACCCGCTTTAGATAAATTAGACCAACTAGATGCCATCATTTTAGAATTAGAACGCTTAATGTTATCGATGAAAGACGATGAACTGCTGCAATACCACCGATGTACGATCAATTTAGAGATTGCTACTTCTATCGCTGAAATTTTAGATGCAAAAGCTATTATTTATGCGCTACATCCTGAGTTAATTCCAATTACATCAAGCGTTAACCACACTTTTTATAAAAATTATGTCAAAAAAAATATCCCAGTTAAAAACTGGGATACTTCGAATATAGATCGGGTTATACAACTGCAAAAGATTTTTGCGTCATCAACAGATGATGAGCAACTTAGTCTTTTTTAATGGCAGTAATTAATTTAAACCTAATTTTTCAGCCACATAGTCTGAGTCTTTATCGCCACGGCCTGAAACGTTAACGACAATCTTCACATCTTTGGCAAGTTTTGGCGCTTCACGAATTGCCCAAGCAACCGCATGTGAACTTTCTAGTGCAGGAACAATACCTTCCACACGTGAAAGCGTCATGAATGCATCTAAACACTCTTGGTCTGTCGCTGTTGTATATTCAACACGGCCTAGGTCTTTTAACAAACTATGTTGTGGCCCCACTCCTGGATAGTCCAGACCTGATGCAATTGAATGCACTGGCAAAGGCTCACCCTGTTCATCTTCAAGGACATAACATGCCATGCCATGAATTTGACTTGGCTTACCCAATGTCAACGTCGCAGAATGCATATTGGTATCTAAACCATGGCCTGCAGGCTCAACGCCTACGAGTTTGACATCGTAGTCATTCAGAAATGCTGTAAATGCACCAACAGCATTGGATCCACCACCCACGCATGCAACGACATAGTCAGGATTTGCACCAAATCGATCATTGGCTTGAACTTTAATTTCATCACCAATAATTGACTGGAAGTCACGGACCATTTTCGGGAATGGATGTGGGCCAACCACTGAACCAATCGCATAAATAAAATTGGTTGGATCTTTTAAATATTCTTCAAAAGCGCTATCGACTGCATCTTTGAGCGTAGCTGTACCACGTGTAACAGAGATCAGGTTGGCACCTAAAATCTTCATTTTCACCACGTTTGGATGTTCTTTCTCAATATCCACTTGCCCCATGTGAATTTCACATGGAATACCCACCAAGGCACAAGCCGTTGCCAAAGCTACACCATGCTGACCTGCACCAGTTTCTGCAATCACTTTGGTTTTACCCATGTATTTTGCTAACAAAGCTTCGCCAAGGCAGTGGTTAATTTTATGTGCGCCAGTATGGTTAAGGTCTTCACGCTTGAGGTAGATTTGTGCCCCACCTAATTTGTCAGACAAGCGTTTCGCATAAAACAATGGGCTTGGACGTCCAACATAGTGTGCAAACAACTCTTTCAATTCATTTTGAAATTCTTCTGTATGACGAATTTGCTCATAAGCAACATTAATGTCATCCATTGCCTGTTTTAAATCTGGTGGAATGAACTGCCCACCGTATTCACCGAAGAAACCTTCTTCATTAGGTAATGCGATACCATTAATTTGATGATCCATCATATTTCCTTCATGTTGTATGCAAAACAAAGACTTTTAAATACTATCCAATTTTTGAAAATAAGAAACAATGCAAAATTGGAGTAAGTAATATAAACATCATTGATAAAAAAAAGTATCGTTTTAAACGCTTTAGCGCGCTAAATATTTCGTCATATCTTCCACACCTTTTAGGGTCATTGGGAACATATGATCTTCAAAAATTTGTTTAATCGCAGCAATGGTTTGGGTGTAATGCCAATAACTTTCTTCTTCTGGGTTTAACCATGCTGTTTTATCAAAATGATTGCGTAAGCGCTGTAACCACACCTGACCCGCTTCATCATTCATATATTCCACAGATCCACCTGCCGAGTTCAACTCATACGGCGCCATACTTGCATCACCGACAACGATGACACGGTAATCTCGACCATAGGTGTTGAATAGATCCCATGTATTCATACGCGTGCTGGAACGGCGAATATTGTCTTTCCATACATAGTCATATAAACAGTTATGAAAATAGAAATACTCTAAAGTTTTAAATTCCGTTTTTGCAGCGGTAAAAAGCTTCTCACATTGGGCAATATGTGAATCCATCGAACCACCCACATCAAACAGCATCAATACTTTAATGCGGTTACGTCGTTCAGGAACCAACTGCACATCCAAAATACCTTGTTTGGCCGTTTCACGAATGGTTCCGTCGATATCCAGCTCTTCTGCTGCACCTTGACGGGCAAATTTACGCAAACGACGCAATGCCATCTGCATCTGACGACTGCCGAGAATCTGCTCATCATCTAGGTTTCGGTATTGTCGTTGTTCCCACACTTTCACCGCAGATCGTTTTCGACCAGGCCCACCGATACGCACACCTTCAGGATGGTCACCATAGGCACCAAATGGCGAAGTACCACCCGTACCGATCATTCGATTACCACCCTGATGCTTTTTATGCTGCTCACGCAAACGCTCTTCGAGCATTTTCATCAGTTCTTCTAATGAACCAGCTTTTTTTAATTCTTCTCGTTGTTCTGGTGTTAGATGTTTTTCGATGAGCTCTAGATCAAACCAATCCTTTGGCAGTTTATGCACCTGATTTAATAGCTCGTCTAAATCAAAGGTGGCAATACCGTCAAAATAGTCCTTCATTGCACGGTCAAACTTATCAAAGTAACGTTCATCTTTGACCATGACGGTTTTTGCAAGCTGATAAAATTCATTCTGATCCGCAAAGACTAGCCCTGCTGCCACTGCTTGGTTCAAGTCAATCAATTCACGAGTTGAAACAGGAACACCGTATTTTCGAAGGGTATAAAACAATCGCACAAACATAGGCGAATAAAATCCAATAAAAATTAAATATCAGGAGGTCAAATCCAGTGTGAATGCATGTGATCTTGTTATTTCATCTGCAACTGAGTCTTGCCTTTACATCCACCATTATGAAAAATTGATCCTTACAAGTAAAGCCAAAAGCTTTTACTGCGTGTTCATATACGTTGCCCTACTACCCAAAGAAACACATACAGCATGATTTATTCGCAAATCGCATTTCTATTGTTAAGCGATTGTTTAAGAGTTTCATATTTGTGCTGAACATTGAGGCGATCTTGCTGCAACTGTTCAATAGATACGATTTTATGAAAACCTTGATGGTTTCTATAGCGGTTAAAATCGCTTAGGTTCAAGATCACAAAATCATAGTATTTCAGCTCGAGTACAGTTGCAGCACAGGTCTTTTGTTGAATGGCTGTGTGAGTTTCGGGATGATCCGATTGATCGATGAGTTTTTCTTTAAGTTGATGTTCTGAAACTTGCGCCCAATACGCATCTTGAAGTAACTGTTGATGCTGCTGTTCAAACTGAGCATCATCCATCGCATAGCTAAAACTAGAAAAATAAAAACTCGCAACCAACAAGAGTGCTGCCGACTTAAACCTCCTAGGTACAGCTAAATGTACACGTGATACGTATGCGCTTGTCTGCATAATTCACCTTTATATTTTTTAATGCTCAAAATAAAAGCCGGATAACCGGCTTTTAAATCTTTTATAGAATTGATATCAATTAACGACGTGACATAAATGCTAGACGCTCAAGCAATTGCACATCTTGTTCATTCTTAATCAAAGCACCATAAAGCGGTGGAATTGATTTTGATTTATCTGTGTTGCGTAAAATATCTTCTGGCATATCATCCGCCATCAGCAAACTCAACCAATCAATCAACTCAGAAGTTGAAGGCGGCTTCTTTAAACCCGGAACTTGACGTAATTTAAAGAAGATTTGTAGTGCTTCAGAAACCAAGGTATTTGAAATATTTTCAAAATGCACATCGATGATTGCACGCATAGTTGCTTCGTCCGGGAATTCAATATAATGGAAGAAACAACGACGCAAAAAGGCATCTGGAAGTTCTTTTTCATTATTTGAAGTAATGATCACGATTGGACGTTGTGTTGCCGTAATCGCTTCACCTGTCTCGTACACAAAGAATGACATTTTATCGAGTTCGTGTAGCAAATCATTAGGGAATTCGATATCTGCTTTATCAATTTCATCGATTAAAAGTACACAACGTTCTTCACTAGTGAATGCTTCCCAAAGTTTACCTGGCTTAATATAGTTTTTGATGTCATAAACACGGTCATCGCCCAACTGACTATCACGCAGACGAGATACGGCGTCGTACTCATACAAACCTTGTTGAGCCTTGGTCGTCGATTTGATATGCCAAGTAATGAGCTTAAGGCCTAAACTTTCAGCCACTTGTTCGGCTAAAAGTGTTTTACCTGTCCCCGGCTCACCTTTAACCAAAAGTGGCTTTTGCAATGAACGTGCAGCTTTTACTGCAAGTTTTAAGCTATCGGTCGCAATATATTGATCTGTACCAGTAAATTGTTGAGTTTCAACAGACATGACATAACCTTATTTTTTTATTTAAAGCGGTGAAATTTTCTTGTTTACAACGTGCTGTGGTTTCGCTGCATTGTATTTGGTCCAAAAATATCCAAGGACTAAACCAATACCCACCACAAAGAGAATCAGCGATAGATTCAACCAAACCAATGGCTGATCTTTTGTTAATACACCAAAAATCAAACCAAAAATCGCAGGTGCGATTGCTGCATTTGAACCTTCAGAAACGGTTGGTGTTAATAAAATAGCAAATACGATAAGCCAACCAATGGCACCGATCGTTTTGGGTAAGCGCTTCATCAGCCCATACCAACACAACAAAGCAATTACAGCCCCACCTAGATAAACCGTAATTGCAATACTGCTTTCAGGAATTGAGTCCAATATCGATACTACACCATTCATTTTCACAACTCCTGAATTAACTTAAGCGCCGCGCAAGCCTTCTGGCTCAACCGCATTTGGGTCAATTAAACCTTCTGGAGGCATTTGAATAAAGAACCCTTTTGTTTCAATTGAATCTATGACATGCAATACGTTCACACGTGCAAGTTTGCGTGATTCACTAAGTTCTAGATCCATGACAAATGTGGCACGACCAAATGCTGTACGTAAAGCATCAGGCATTACTGCAAGCGGATCTGTCGCTTCAGTTTCGTTTTCATTAACTTCAGGACGAGCAATATAAAGATACATTTCATCTTTTTTGCTCGATTTGTAGATAGAACAGTACATAATTGAATCAATACTCATTAAACGCAAGGCAAAGGATACATCAAAAAAAAGACTGATACATTAGTGTTTATTAACGCATCAGTCGTGAATTTGTATAAGTGATAGTTCTTTAATCAATCAGAACTTATTCCAACACTTTCATTTGACCAGAAAGATAACTTTCATCGGCATGCAGCACTTCAATTAAAGGCTTCGTCAGCAAATCATAGCGCCAGCCCAATAGATAGCTCGGTAAATCCTGTTCATCATTATGAAATACCACATGCTGATACAAGGCATTTAACCATTTTTTGCGCATTAAAACTTCTTTAGGCACAGAGGTTTCTTGTACTGCACGCTGAATAACGGTATCGACGCGCGAACCAATATCCTGAGACGAATGACGAATTGGACGTGCCATACGCAGCGGCCATTCAGCTTGTTCTGGTAAAAACTTCAACAAATCTAAAATAATTTTACCATGCTCACGCACTATGTTCGGACGAATGTCTTTCACCGCGCTCAATTGAAAATTATTTTTTGGATTTTTTTCCACCATATCAATGATGGTTGAGTTTTTAAGAATAAAACTACGTGGCTGATTTAAGGCTTTCACCATTTGCTCACGCCAAACGGCCAATTGCTGAATTTGCATGAGCTGACGACGTGAATGTCGATAATTACCAACATCGTGATACAACAAATGGATCGGCGTTTCAGTGCCGATTTCATATGTTAAATTTTTGCAGTCCTCAAGCACACAATTTAATAAACTTTTCGCAGCCAACTCATTTTGAATCGTTTGGCTTAAATTCATTAAATAATGTACATCATTCGCTGCATAGTTCATTTGCTCGGCACTGAGTGGGCGAGCCAACCAATCTGAACGGGTCTGATCTTTATCAATATCGACATCGAGCATGGTTTTTAAGGCATTTTGATAGCTGACTTGTAAGCCATACCCTAAAAATGACATCCCAACTTGTGTATCAAAGACATTTTCTAAAGACTTATGCTGTGCATAGTGATAAATCAGGTCGATATCTTCACTACAAGCATGAAAAATGTTTTGCTGGGCCACAAATAATTTTTGCCAAAATTGGCTTAAATCGAGGGTTGTACCATCAAGTAAATACACTTGATTTTGTACATTAATTTGGAAAAGTCCAAGTTTGGGCCACAGGGTATCTACTTTTATAAACTCGGTGTCGAGTCCGTAAATCGAGCTTTGGTCCATAAGATTTAAAACGGAATTTAAATCTGGCTGATTTTGAATAAATTGATACATAAGTTGCTGAGTCTAATTTTAGATGCTCTATGAGCTTATATTAACTGATATATATTATTTATCTATAAGGAAAAACGTTATTTTAGTGACTTATTTCATTTATTTGGCTTTTTTATTCATTATAAACAAAAACTTTAATCGTTATTAAGTATAAATAATTAGGTGAATTTTATACAAAGCGAAACGAGTTTCGCTCTATAGTTATTTCATTCGCATTCGGTTATGCACGGCCTGACTTAAGGTATGGCTATCCACATATTCAAGCTCACCACCCTGTGGTACACCCTGTGCAATACGGGTCATTTGTATTGGTAAATGCTTGGTCGCTTCAACCAAATAATGTGCTGTCGCTTGACCTTCAACCGTTGCATTGGTCGCCAAGATCACTTCCTGCACTTTACCATCACTTAGTCGTTGAATTAAATATGGAATACCAATTTCGTCGGGGCCAATACCATCGAGTGGTGACAAATGTCCACCCAATACATGATATTTCCCTCTAAAACTGCCACTTTGCTCGATTGCCATGACATCTGCTGGAGATTCAACCACGCAAAGCAGCTGATCATCACGCTCTGAAGAGATGCAAATATTGCATACTTCATCTTCAGTCAATGAATGGCAAATGGAACATTCATGAATATAGTTGGTTGCTTCAGTCAATGCATGTGCCAAACCAACAGCGCCTTCCCTATTTTTCATGATTAAATGCAGTGCCATACGTTGAGCCGACTTTGGCCCAACGCTTGGCAAAATACGCAATGCCTGTACAAGTTGATCAAAACGATCACTAAACATTCAACGTATTCCTTAGAATAAACCTGAAAGACCTGGTGGAAGCCCCATACCAGAGTTTGCAGATTTCAGTTTTTCTTCTGAAATCACTTCAGCTTGACGTGAAGCATCATTCATTGCCGCTGCAATTAAGTCTTCAATCATATCTGCATCATCTTGAAGTAGTTCAGGATTGATTTCGATACGTTTCACTACATGACGTGCAGTCATAGTAACTTTAACCAGACCACCACCTGCTTCAGCGTGAACTTCAACTTGTGCAAGCTCTTCCTTGGCTTTTTTAATGTTGCTCTCAACTTCTTTTTGCATGCGTTGAGCTTGCTGCATGAGCATATTAATGTTCATAAAAATCTCCGAACAAAACTGATGAATTCACTTTAGATAAGATCTAAACCGCGTGAAAGATCGCGAATAATATCATTAATATCTTCTAAACCAACAGATACGCGAATTAAACCTTCGCTAATCCCTGCTGCTTTTTTCGCTTCTGCTGACATTCTGCCATGAGAAGTCGTTGCAGGATGAGTAATTGTTGATTTTACATCACCCAAATTACTTGTAATAGAAAGGAACTTGGTATTATCAATCACTGTCCAAGCGCCTTCACGTTCGCCTTTCGCAACAAACGATACAACTCCGCCAAAGCCTTTTTGTTGCTTTTTCGCCAACTCATGACCTTCGTGATTTGGAAGTCCCGCATAGTACACTTTTTCAACTTTCGGGTGCGCATCCAACCATTCAGCTAAAGTCTGAGCACTGGCACAGTGGGCTTTCATACGTAAGCTTAAAGTTTCTAGGCCTTTCAGGAAGATCCATGCATTGAATGGGCTCATCGAGTTACCCAGTGTACGAATAACACCTGTAATCTCTTCCATCAATTTTGCACTACCTACAACTGCACCACCGAGCGCACGACCTTGACCATCAATATATTTTGTTGATGAATAGATCACAAGGTCCGCACCAAATTTAATCGGTTGCTGTAACACTGGTGTACAGAAGGTATTATCGACTGCAAATAATGCCCCATGTGCATGTGCAATATCGGCAATGGCTTGTAAATCACCTACTTGAGCTAATGGGTTTGACGGTGTTTCAATAAACAATAGGCGTGTAGTTGGACGAATCGCTTGTTTCCAAGCATCTAAATCTTCCAAATCAACGAAAGTAACGTCAACGCCAAATTTGATGACATATTTTTCAAACAGAGAAATGATCGAACCAAAGACAGCACGTGAACACACCACATGATCGCCAGCTTTCAAATATGCCATAGTGATCGCGTGTACGCCCGCCATACCTGAACTTGTCGCAACA
This sequence comes from Acinetobacter sp. YH12142, assembly GCF_013418435.1. Lineage (NCBI taxonomy): Bacteria > Pseudomonadati > Pseudomonadota > Gammaproteobacteria > Moraxellales > Moraxellaceae > Acinetobacter > Acinetobacter sp. YH12142. The sequence goes on from NZ_VPCB01000027.1 coordinate 18,354, forward strand.
GCGGCTTCAGCGCCATCCAAGACAGCTAAACGTTTTTCGAAAGCTTGTACAGTTGGATTGGTATAACGTGAATAGGTATTGCCTTCAATTTGACCTGAAAATTTTGCTGCGGCATCTGCTGCACTTTCACAAACAAATGATGAAGTCAGGAAAATTGGCTCACTATGTTCACCCTCAAAAGTACGAGTATGACCTGTACGAATCGCTAAAGTCTCTAATTGGTATTCGATGTCGTCTTGTTGGCTCATCTGTATTACTCAGTCGCGAAGAACTGCCTTTGTGAAGAATTGCCAATATTTTGAGCGTCTAAGCTATTTAAGGTCAAGGTAAAATACGAAATTATCGATTAGACTTCGACCAATCCTACAAGGACTTAGGCAATTGACAGTTATGCACCCTTTCAAACAGAAATTTCTGGCGCAGCAAAAGAAAATTAAACACCTGTCTACACGTGTGTTTAATGCAAAATCGTTGGTCCTTTCTCAATCGACACCCTATGAAGTAATTACTGAATATAAACATGCAAAAGTTCGGTATTACGCTTCGCCTGATCGTAAATACAAAGAACCCTTAGTGTTTGTTGCTCCACTGGCCATCAATATGGCGATTTATGATTTGTATCCATATCGCTCATTGGTGAAACATTTTCAACACAGTGGCTTTGATGTCTATTTGCTGGAATGGGGAAAATTAAACTATCAAGATCGTTTCTTAAATTTTCTATCGTTTATTGATGATGTGATTCCACATTGTATTGATCAAATTTGTGAGCATGCAGATAGTCAATACATCTCGCTACATGGTTGGAGTATGGCTGGAGTCTTTGTCACGCTGTATACCGCATTACATCAACCTGAACATGTTAAAAATCTCATGGTGATGGGCGCACCGATTGATAGCTATGCCTCAGGTCGTATCGGAAAGTTATTTCAAAAAACCAATCGCTTGCTTTCACGTAGTAAGAATTTACAAGATACTGTTTACACTGGGAAAATTCCTAAACATTTTATCCATACACCGGGCGTGCTTAATGCGATTGGATTTAAAATCGTCGATCCAATGGGTTGGTTCAAAAGCCAAAAGCAATTTTTATCTAACTTAGATAATCTGCATGACCTGTATGAACATGCAACCATGGGCGATTTTCTCAATCACATGATTGACTATCCGGGTGGCATTAACCAAGACATGGTGTTCAATGTTTGGCTACAAAATCCGCTTAAAAACGGCATTATTCAATTGAAAGATAAAGTTATTCAATTAAAAAATATCCACTGTTCATTGTTGATTGGCGCGGGTTCTACCGATCAAATTGTTACTGCCGATGCAGCAAGTCCTTTAGGCGAATTGACAAGTAGTCAAGATGTCACGTTTACTCTCATTCCCGGTGGTCACCTCGGCCTGATGTCGAGTCAAAAAAGTGCCAATCAATTTTGGCCAACTTTGACCCAGTGGCTTACACAAAGATCCAGTTTATTGAAATAAAAATTTAGAGGGTAAAGATGATTCAGTCAGTTGCATTTATCGGATTGGGCGCAATGGGTTACCGTATGGCAGCGCACCTACCAAAAAAGTTCGACACGGTTTATGTCTGGAATCGAAACTTTACCAAGGCAGAACAACATGCTGCTGAATTTGGTACGCAAGCGGTTGCTTTAGAGCAAGCAATACAAGCGGACATTATTTTTTCCTGCCTACCCATCAGCCAAGATGTTGAAAATTTAATTGCGAGTGTAACGCTGAAATCAGGCTCGATTTGGGTCGACTGTACCAGCGGTGTACCAGAATCTGCAAAAAAACTCGCTGCTGCCTTAAAGCAGCAAAATATTGCATTCTTAGATGCCCCTGTGAGTGGACAAACCATTGGCGCTGAAACGGGAACATTAACCGTCATGATTGGTGGTGACGCAGCAGCCTTTGAACGTGCATTACCTGCGATCCAAACATTTGGCAAACTGATTAAACATGTGGGTGAACCGGGTGCGGGTTTTGCCGTTAAAGCTGTAAACAACATGTTAATGGCTGTAAATCTTTGTGCAGTTGCTGAAGGATTCACCACCTTAAAAGCGCATGGCGTAGACTTACATGAAGCACTCGATTGTATTAATGCGTCGAGCGGTAAAAGTAATGTGACTGAAACTGTTTTACCGCAGCGCGTACTGAATCGTAGCTTCCCATTAACCTTTGCACTTCCATTACTTGCAAAAGATACGGGAATTGCTGTTGATCTGGTACGACAAGCAAAACTTTCAGCCCCTGTGCTCTCTTTGACGCAAAATTTAATCCAAGCAGCAAGCGATCAAGCTGAAGAAAACAGTGATTTTTCAAGCGCTATGATTATGTATGAAAAATGGAGTAAAATTACAATTGAGTAATAACTCGCCATTGAATAACGATAAATAACCATCATATTGTACTCTAGTGTCATAACACACATTGTTACAAATGACAGAGGAAACTCGCATGAACAAATTTACCCTCGCAACTTTGCTAGGTGCTGTAACTTTAATCGGGGCTTCTACTGCTGTTTTAGCATCTGAGCAAGAATGCCAAAAGTTGAAAAATGACCATGACGTGATTTATGCATCGAAAGGTTTCTGCTTTAAAGATCCTGACGCTAAAGCGAAGTTTGGCAATGACAATTGCTACACAACTAAGCCTAAATTTTCAGAAAAAGAGCAACAACGACTTGACGCGATCAAAGATCGTCAGAAAGAATTGAACTGTAAATAATTACGATTCAATTCGCTCAAGGAATTTAGCAATGACTTATGATGATCAAAATATTTTTGCTCGGATTTTACGTGGAGAACTTCCTGCGTTTAAAGTCTATGAAGATGATCAAGTACTCGCTTTTATGGATGTCATGCCACAGGCCGAAGGTCATACGCTCGTAATTCCTAAAACCCCTGCTATTACGCTGCTTGATTTAGATCCAGAAGCGGCTGCTTATACCATTCAGGTTGCTCAAAAAGTTGCGAAAGCAATGGAAAAAGCCTTAGACGTGAAAGGTATCGTATTGATGCAGTTGTCTGGCGCTGCTGCGGGTCAAACTGTTCCGCATGTGCATTTCCACCTAATTCCGACTTCAGTGCATGAATTAGGTAAACATGCCGCACAAATGGGCGATATGGAAAAAATCAAAGCCATTGGCGAAAAAATCAAAGCAGCACTTTAAGTTCAATTGAGTTTAAAGTGATGATCAATGGAGCTTCGGCTCCATTTTTTATGTCTCGAATATTGTCACAAGTACTTTTTAGCTGCAAAATTTAATCCTTAATATAAACATAAGCATTTAATAAATATTCATTTTTATAAGTATAAAAGCAATTTAAACCAGAAATCACCTTTCACCGTTTTGAAATATTTCCTTAATAGAACTGTCTTATTTGTAATGAATACTTAGCGCCATTAGATAGCGAAATTACTTCTAGCCAAGCTACTGATAAAACATATTGATATGACTGGAAAAGTCTTCTGGAGCTTCAAATGAAAAAAACTCTATGTGCATTAGCAATCGGGGCAACAATTCTTACACCAATGATGGCGTCTGCTGCAGATGTAAAAATTTATGGCCGTGCACATGTCTCTCTTGACTATCTAGATGATGGTAAAGATTACAACGAAGTTGGTCTTTCTTCTAACGCTTCACGCTTAGGCTTCAAAGTAGATCAAAAAATTAATGATGACCTCAACGTATTCGCTCAAATTGAGCAAGAAGTAAACTTTGCAAGCGGTAGCCAAGACAGTAAAGGTGTAGATTTTTCAACACGTGACACATTCGTGGGTTTAAAAAGTTCAACTTATGGTCAAGCACGTGTAGGTCGTTTTGACAGCCCATTTAAAGTCGCACGTAGCCCTGTGAACTTCTTCGGTGACATGGTTGGTGACGTTCGTAACGTAACACGTGTCGGCAACTTAAAATTTGATGAACGTAATGAAAACACCATTGAATATAAATCGCCAAAATTTGGCGGTGGTTTCAATGTACTAGCTGCAATGTCGATGCATTCAGGTACACAAATTGACCGTGAAACAGATGGTGAAGGCAAAGATGACAACAAAGCCTATGACCTTGCTCTAACCTATAAAGAAGGTCCAATTGATTTTGCAGCAGCTTACGAAAAGTATGATGAAAATGCAGCAAACGCAGCTGGTGGTGCAAGTCGTGATGCATTCCGTATTGCCGGTGCATATAAATTAACTGAAGAATTTAACTTGGGTGCCTTATACCAAATTGCCAAACACGACAACGATACAGCCAACCCAGATGCGCAAGTTTTCGGTGTAGCTGGCGAATATAAAGTAACGCCTAAAACCTCAGTACGCGGTGAATACTTCTACCGTGACGTAGATGCTGATGATGCCAATGCAAGCTTGATCGGTGTGGGTGTAGAACATAAGTTGGATAGCACATTACGCGTATACGGCAACTTAGCAACTGTGCTTAACGACAAAAACTCTAAACTCAATCCTTGGAAAGAAGGTCGTAGCTTCGGTAACGGTATCTCAGGTATCGGTGATGAAAATGCAACTGCACTTTCTCTTGGTCTACGTTACGACTTCTAAGCTGCAATATCTCCCCCAAAAGACATACTCCGGTATGTCTTTTTTTACTCAAAAGAAATGTTTCAGGACTAAAATAAGCTAAGTTCATCATGTATCAAATATTTAAAAAGTATTTAAAAAACTTAGTCCAGCCTCTTTAACATCAACCATATAGAGATCGTTTAACAGCACTACATCAATAGCCCATTTTTTTTAGCAAAACTTAAACATAACAAATAAAAATCTTATTCATTCAATAAAGATTCTCATTATTAACAATATAACTTTTAGTAAATATAGTAAATTAGGGTGTGTTGACATTTACAGCCGATAAATTGAGCTAAAGAGGCAACCATATAAATATACAAGCTAAAGCAACAGCGCTTTGATAGTTACGTTTTAGCTTATCGTATCTTGTGGCAATTCC
>NZ_VPCB01000028.1:0-16042 GCF_013418435.1 Acinetobacter sp. YH12142
GGGCATCTGGCTGTGTGCCCGGCGGCTGGAACAGGGCAAATTTCACTGGGCTCAAGTTCACCAAGGTGAAACCGTGGCCCTCAGCCCGGAACAGTTACAGGCACTGATCCAAGGTTTGCCCTGGCAGCGCATTGGACGGCAGCAGGTGGTGACGATGCTTTAAAACAGGCTGTTCCATTCTGCTATTCTCCAAACGTTCTATTTCATTCTTCTCATGACCTCAGGCATACTGCGGTCATGAATACGCTGCCTGACTTAAGCCAACTGACCCATGAACAACTGCTGGAATTCACCAGGCAGTTGGCGATGCAGCATCAGTCTCTGGCACAATCAAATCAAGAATTAGAAAAATCAAACCAGCAATTAGATGCCAGAGTTCAACATCTTGAAGTCATCAATCAGCAATTAGATTCTAAAGTTCAACATCTTTCTATTCTCAATCAAAAATACGAGCATGAACTCGCACTATTTAAACAGCACAAATTCGGCAGTAAAAACGAACATCTCACTGCAAAACAAATCCACCTGTGGGATGAAGCGGTCGAAGAAGATATTGCAGCCGTTGATCTGGAACTGGAACGGCTGAATGCAGATAAAACCGATGCAGCGACACACAAAGCCAAAGCAAATAAACCTAAACGTCGACCACTGCCAGATCATCTACACACCATCCGTATTGAGCATGAACCTGCATCAACCCAATGTGCTTGTGGCTGCCAACTCCGTCGTATCGGCGAAGATGTCAGTGAAAAACTGCATTTCAGACCGGCACAGTTCTATAAGGAACAGCATGTACGTGGCAAATGGGTCTGTGATCAGTGCGACACCCTGACTCAGCAAGCGATGCCCGCCTATGTGATTGATAAAGGTATTGCCAGTCCTGAACTGCTCAGCCATGTGCTGGTATCGAAGTATGCCGATCATTTGCCGCTGTACCGTCAGCGCCTGATCTATCAGCGGGCGGGCATTGATCTGTCCAGATCCACGTTATCTGACTGGATTGGTCGCTGCGGTGTGGAACTGGAACCTCTGGCCAATGCCTTAAAACAGGTGGTGCTGCAACAGCGGGTGATCCATGCCGATGAAACGCCGGTCACCATCATGCGGATGGGTGAGAATGAGAAAAAACCGAAGAAAGGTTATGTCTGGGCCTATGCCACTACACAGTACAATCCAGTTCAAGCCGTGATCTATGACTTTCAGGATAGTCGTTCAGGTCAGCATGCTGAAGCGTTCCTGAAAGACTGGCAGGGCCATCTGGTCTGTGATGATTACAGCGGTTATAAAGCACGCTTTAAATCAGGTCAGGTCATTGAGGTGGGCTGCATGGCGCATGCGCGTCGTAAATTCCATGAACTGCATGTGACCAAAAAAAGTCAGGTCGCTGAACAGGCATTAGTGCTGATTCAGAAACTGTATGCCATAGAAGCAGAACTCAGGAAAAAGACCGATGGTACAGCAGAACAGCGCCGCGAATACCGACAACAGCATAGTCAACCGGTGATGCAACAACTGTATGAATGGCTCAACCAACATCAACTGACTGTGCCATCGAGTTCTCCAACCGCCAAGGCGATCAATTACACTCTGAAGCGTTGGCCAGCTTTAAGCCGCTATCTGGATGATGGCAATCTACCGATTTGCAATAACTGGGTGGAAGTGCGACACGAAGTCGCTTAATGAAGTTGTTCCCCCTGCGGGAACCACCCGTGTCACCGGGTGAATCTAGAAGGCTGAATAAAGAGCGCCTTCGACAATGTAACGAGGCACCGCAAGGTGCGGGGTATCAATCGTGAGAGACGTACCCTTCTGGCAGCCATAGCCGGACAAGGGCTAGATAATCGGTATGGTGAACACATGTGAATCTGCGTAACGATCGTTAAGTTGAACGAGCGGAAATGGCTGATACGCTCGAACCAAAACGGTAATGGAGGTGGGAATTGCGTCTTTCGACTACGCATTCGTGACCCATACGCCTCCCGGTCGATAGCAGGCACCTAAGCCGATGTACTTCAGTAAGCGGAACGTGGAAATCCCGTATTACTCCCATTGGGAAAGCAGTTTGCAAAAACTGCCCATGGTGATGCGGGCGAAGGAACGAGGAAAAAGCGAATGCCAGTCTGTAATGGGTTGGATAGAGGTTGAAACATTACCCCACGCGAAAGCGGGCTGACGTCCTTATGGTCTCTCATCACAAGAGAGTGTGTAGAACCCTTTTAATGGAGGGAGAGCAAATGAATGCAGCAGTATCAGCGTGTGCACCTTCCAGCACATCGTGGGACCCATCGATTGGATTGCTGTACAGCGTCATGTCAGAGGGCTGCAAGCGCGTATTGTGAAGGCGGTACAAGACGGCAGGCATAACAAGGCGAAAGCTTTGCAATGGCTGCTGACTCACTCGTTTAGTGGCAAAGCATTGGCCGTCAAACGAGTGTCTGAAAACAAAGGCAAAAACACGGCTGGGGTCGACAAGGTGACTTGGAATACACCCAAGGCCAAGACCGGTGCGATGATGTCGTTGAAGAGGCGAGGTTACACGCCCCTTCCGCTTCGGAGAGTCCTTATTCCGAAGAAAAATGGCAAGATGAGACCTCTCGGGATACCCACGATGAAATGCCGGGCCATGCAGGCGCTCCATCTGCTGGCTTTGGAACCCATCGCGGAGACCATCGCTGATCGGAACTCTTATGGATTCAGACCACAACGCTCAACCGCGGATGCTGCAGCACAGTGCTTTGGTGTGCTGTCAAGAAAAGTAAGTGCGGAGTGGGTGCTAGAGGGTGACATTCAAGGCTGTTTCGACAATATCAGCCATGACTGGATGATCGCCAACCTCCCAATGGACAAGGTGATTCTACGGAAATGGCTCAAAGCCGGTTACGTCTACCAAAGCAAGCTGTTTCCCAGTCTTTCCGGAACACCGCAAGGAGGTATTATCTCCCCGGTGTTGGCCAACATGACCTTGGACGGACTGGAAACGATGCTGGCGAAGAGGTTCCCTAACGCCAAATGGACAGGCAAAAAGCTGCAACTGGTACGGTATGCGGATGATTTCATCATCACGGGGTATTCTAAAGAGTGGCTCGAAAATGAAGTTCGCCCTGCCGTGGTTGAATTTCTGGCGCAGCGCGGTCTCGTGCTCTCTCAGGAAAAGACCAAAATCACGCACATAGGGAACGGGTTCGATTTTCTTGGGTGGAACGTACGCAAGTACAATGGCAAGCTACTGATCAAGCCGTCAAAGGCAAACATCAGTGCTCATCTCGATAAGCTGCGAGCATTAATCAATGCAAACAAAGCGACACGACAGGCCACTTTGATCGGTTTGCTCAACCCTATTCTAAGGGGTTGGGCCAACTATCATAGTTATGTCGTTGCCAAGAAGGTTTTCAACCAGGTAGACAGCGCAGTGTGGGAAATGCTCTGGCGATGGGCGGTACGTCGCCACCCTCGCAAAACACTCCGATGGGTCAAAGATCGGTATTTCAAAGTACAAGGAGCGCGTCGATGGGTGTTCTCATGTGATGAACAGTCCGCCGATGGTCGGAAGCGACAATACACATTAGTGTCTGCCTCGGACACGCCAATTGTGCGACATATCAAGATCAAGGCTGCTGCTAACCCTCATGACCCCGCATGGGATGAGTACTTCGAATCCCGATGGGGTAAAAGAATGCTGGTCTCCGCAAAGGGGCGAGCCAAGCTGTATCGGGTGTGGCTAAAACAAGGTGGTCGCTGCTGCGCCTGTCTTAAACCAGTCACCAAAGATACACCATGGCACAGCCGTCATATTGTGAAGCTAAGTCATGGTGGAACGGATGCAGTTGCTAATCTTGAGATTTACCATCTGTATTGTCCGAGGAGTGTTCAGTTTGCCAATGTCAACGATGTATAACCGGGTGCCGAATGGCGCCTTAGCAGAGGCTTGAGCCGTGTGCTGGGAAACTCGCATGCACGGTTCTTAGGGGGTTGGACGTAGGTAACTGCGTCTGACTACCCGACAATCAAATGCGACCTTGGGCGTTGGGACGTAAGAACTGGCTGTTTGCAGGTTCGCTGCGCAGCGGCCAGCGAGCGGCGAATATCATGACTTTAATCCAGTCAGCAAAGCTGAATGGCTTGGATCCGTATGCTTATTTAAGTGATGTGCTGAAAAGGCTACCGACACACAAAGTGACCCAAATTGAAGAATTGCTGCCGCACTGCTGGAAACCTAAATCGAATTAAAAATTGGTATGGGATTCAGCGGACGCTTACGACTCAAATATCTCTTGCCGTAGATAAAATTATAGATTGAATCTTTGAGCGCATATTGAGCAACAACTTGTGGTGTATCACCTGTATCCAAAAAAATGTAGCAGCTCTTAATTTCTTCTTGCATGGACAGATTTTTAGAAGTCATCACTCATAGCCTCTGATTTATTATTAGCGCGTACCCGAATTTTTTTGGTAGCAAGTGTTTTCCAACTTCGTCATTTTGTGGGTTCGCAATATTAAGCAAACTATTTTCCAAGCCAAATACAACGAGAATGGAAATAAGATTTTTTAGGTTAGAGCTGGGTTTGCCGCTTTCAAGTCGTGAGATTGTCTTTTCATCCACATGCACACGGTTAGCCAATTCGCTAATCGTCATATTCCGGTTCATGCGTGCTGTTTTGATTTAGTATAAAAATAAAGTTAGTAAATAAATCATATAATTCAGATACTTTTTTAGTAAATATAAAATCTATTTGATTCTATTTTGTTAAATTTGAGACTTTTATATTCTATTATTTTAACGCTAAAAATAATTTACCTGTGCAGAAAAAAAATGATGACACCATTGCTCATTGATGCATTAACAATATCTGAAGGTAGGTTTGAAAAACCATGCCCAGCTTTAGTTTTGAAAATGATGTTACTCAATGGGGAAATAAGCAGTGAGTTTTCAGAAAAAATTAAAAATCAAGCATTACTACTGCTCGCGATATCGTAAGTTACTGCTTGCTGTCGATAGGGATTTATGTAAGGTAATAAAAAGTCTAAAGGACAGTGTGAAAAGAAGACACTGGGGAAAATGGATAAAGCACAGGACAATATGGTGGTTGTAGACCAACTTCGGCTAAAGCGTTTAGATCCAGAAGAAATGATTTTATTTGGCGGATTCAAGCGGCAAGTGCAACAGTATAAAAACCAGCCATCACTTCACTCGGTGTATACTAACCTAGGGTTTTTCTAGGACGATGGTTGGGTGCAAATTCTATCTACTCTATTTGTTCCTTTGACACGTCATCAAACGATGATGATTTTGGCAGATATTGACGGATTAAACCATTCGTATTTTCATTTCTAGCTCGCTGAATAGACTTGTAAGGATCAGCAAAATACGTCTCTATGCCAGCATCAGTAATTCTTTTGTGTTCGGAAAATTCTTTGCCATTATCAAATGTCACACTATAAGCATGGCTCATTTGTAAACGATCTAATGCACAAGTAATCGTTTGAGAGGATGCTCTCGTTGGCCCTAAATGAACAATATGTACATACAGGCTCTTTCGATCAACGAGAGTCAATAAAGCACCTTTATGATGTTTACCAATCACCGTGTCACCTTCGAAATCTCCTAAACGTTGTCGTTGATCAAGGTACATCCAGCCAACCGCGTTGTGTTAAAGCACCTGAAATTTGTTCTGGTGACCAGTCCAAACCAATCAAATAATCAATATAAGCGAAGGCAAATGCTGTCATTGATGATGAAGGACGGTACCGTCTTTGACTTGCAAATTTAGCTGCCTGTTGAGCTCTATATCCACGTTGCCCAGTATTTCTTTTTAATTCACGGTAGATGGTTGATCGTGAAAGTCCTAACTCCCGAGCAAGGGTAGCGACTGAACTTTTACTTTTCAAATTTGCCAAGGACAAAATTCTTGAGGAATATCACGCCATGTGGCGCATGTACGCAGTTTCCATAAGATCGCTTCCATGATATTTCTACTATTCTTTGAACGGTAGCAATCATGTAATCGCATAGTATCTTGAATTTGCTGACAGATATCATCGGTAAGAAGAGTACGTGCCATTGAAAATATAGAAATAAAAATAAGTCAAAGGAAGATTTTAAGTATTTAAAACCAATTCTTCAAATGAGGACACGCCCTAATAATATTTATTAAGTCGATAATCGAGCTTTGCTCGACTAATACCCAACAAACGGGCCGCTTCAGACACATTGTGTTTGGCTTTTTGCATCGCGGTGATAATCAGTTGTTGTTCATGTTGTTCTAAAACCCCAACCTTGGCAAGGTCACCGAGATTTATTCCATTAAATGACCTTAATTATAAGTATATGATTTGATTACTGGTATATAGTTTTTGGTGGAGTAAAATTTTGATCAATTTAGATCATTTAATGTGGTTTTGGTCACTTCATTTTAGACATTTTAGTTTATAAAAGTCACCTATGTTTTGATGCTGATTTTCGTGAGAAATAATAACAATATATAGTTTAATATAATGATTATTAATAATTTATAAATCGACTACAACATGTAGTAGCGAAGATGCTCAAAATGCACTTACTACGTAACATCAGTTAAATAAAAGTCTCCCACAAACCCAATACGGTTCACTTGGGCCTATGCAGTCTGAAATAGGTTTATAAACTTAATCTGATCTTAAGAACTTAATGTTAGCTTTGTAGAGAAAATCTCTTGAAGGATGAAACGAGTGGATCAGCGAGTAGATGTACTAAATTTTAAAAAACTATTATATCTAATGAGCGTCTTGATCTTGATTAGCCTTGGGCTATGGTGGGGAAGTAAGCTGCTCTCGAATAAAAATATAGAGGCTAAAGTAGAGAGACAGGTTTCAGAGGCTGAGAGGAGTCCTGAAGTCTCAGAGCAACAAATCTTAATTTCTTCAAAACAAATTGAGCAAGTTGGGATCAAATTACACACATTAGGTGCTTCTTCTACTAACATACAAAAACAAATTATTTTACAAGGGCAAGTACAGTGGTCACCAGAAAGCAAAGTTGTACTGACTAGTCCTGTTTCAGGAATGGTGCAGCAAGTTTTGGTACAACCCTTGGCAGAAGTTACCCGGAATCATCATGTACTTGCTGTACATAGTCCAGATTTAATTCAGATTCAAAATGAAATATTGCAGCTTCGTGCTCAACAACAATTAGCCCAGCAAAATTTAACACGTGAACGTAGCTTATATGCTGAAGGCATTATTGCCGAGAAGCGTGTGCAAGAGGCACAGAATCAAGTACAGCGTCTTAATATTAACTTAGGTGCAAAACAGCGAATGCTGCAATTTATGGGAGGAGGGCAGGTAAATAGTCTAAATTCCATTGTCTATGTTAAAAGCCCAACAAGTGGTTATATAGAAAACTTACAGGTTTCTACAGGTCAGTATGTTGAGGCTGGTACAGTATTAGGTCAACTTGTAAACGCTGATTCACCGTTACAATTGTTATTACAAGCTAATTTAGCTGACAGTAAATATGTGCATATTGGGGATGTTGTTCAGGTTGAAGGTTGTGATATTACAGGGCATATACAAAATATCGCTCCAGCACTTGTAGGGAATACACAAACTCAAAATATCATCGTACAAATGGATACCAAACATAATTGTTTGCGGGTGCAACAATTTGTCAAAGTTCATGTTCAAAGTAAGCAGCCAACAGTAATTGCAGCATGGCCAGTACCAAGTACTGCCATAACCTCACAAGATGGTAAACACATTATTTTTGTTAAAAATCAGAAGGGGTTTGAAGCTGTAACGGTTGAAGTTCTATCAGCTGATCAGCAGCAAAGTTATATTACAGCTGAAAAATTAAAACCCAAAATGCAACTTGCTATCAGTGGTGTAGAGCGTCTCAAGGCGGTGTGGTCTGGCTTTGGTGCAGAGCAAGCACCTATTAGCACTACAGAACGTTGAGGTGAGACATATGTTAAAACGTCTTATCGCCTTTTCACTTAGTCAGCGCATTTTAATATTATTGCTCACATTGGCGATCAGTGTGGCAGGCTACATTGCTTTTACGAAACTACCAATTGATGCTTTTCCTGATGTGTCAAGTACGCAAGTACAAATTGTGATGAAATCGCCCGGCATGACGCCCGAAGAGGTGGAAAGCCGTATTGTTGTACCCATTGAACAAGAAATGTTGGGAATATCTCATCAGACAGTAATGCGTTCGCAATCTAAATACGCGATTGCGATTATCACATTAGACTTTGCTGAAGGCACTGACCCTTATTGGGCTAGACAACAGGTGAATGAACGTTTAAGTAATGTGATGTCTGCATTACCAAGTAGTACGTCAGGTGGAATTGCACCCATGACGACCCCATTAGGTGAATCTTTTATGTTTACCTTACATGGGCCACTCAGTGATATGGAAAAACGAACTCTACTTGATCGGGTGGTTCGTCCACAACTTCGTAAAATTGAAGGGGTCGCCGATGTTAACGCTTTGGGGGGACTTGTTCGTACATTTGAAGTGACCCCTAATTTAGAGGCCCTGGCGGCACGAGGCTTATCTTTAACACAGCTACAACAGGCAATCGAGCTAAATAATGCCAGTGATGGTGCTGGGCGGCTTAATGAAAATGGAGAGTCATTACTGATCCGAAGCGATAGCCGCGTCAGAAACCTTGAAGAGTTAGGCGATATTATTGTTTCTAGCCATCAAGGAACATTGGTGCGGGTTAAAGATGTTGCACAGGTACATACTGGAGCACTCACACGCTATGGTGCAGTGACTGAAAATGGCCAAGGTGAGGCTGTCCAAGGTATTGTATTAACTTTAAAAGGTGCGAATGCACGTCAAGTCGTTCAACATGTTCGTGAGCATTTGTCCGACATTGAAAAAACTCTGCCACAGGGTACAACGATTGAACCATTTTATGATCGTGGTGAGTTGGTAAACCGAGCCATTCATACCGTAAGTAAAACGTTATTAGAAGCTATTGTCTTAGTCTTGATTTTACTTTTATTGTTCTTAGGAAACCTAAGGTCTGCTTTAGTGGTTGCGGCAGTTTTACCATTATCTGCACTAAGTACTTTTTTGATGATGCACCATTTTGGTTTAAGTGCCAATTTAATGTCTTTAGGTGGTTTGACGATTGCGATTGGTTTATTAGTGGATGCTGCAGTTGTAGTGGTTGAAAATATTGAAATGCAACTTGCTGAAGCAAAAGAGTCACCGCAACGTTCTTTTTTACCGCCATTAAATATGATTTACCGCGCAGTGTCTGAGGTTGCAGTACCAGTCACAGCAGGCATGATCATTATTATGTTAGTGTTTATTCCATTGGTCACGCTTGAAGGATTGGAAGGGAAGCTCTTTTCACCTGTGGCTTTAACAATTGTATTTGCTTTATCAAGTTCACTAATTTTTTCTTTGACAGTGATTCCTGTACTGTGTTCATTCTTTCTAAAACCGAAAGCACATCACACACCCTTTTTAGTAGCTAAATTAGAAACTGGTTACCGAAAACTTTTGAATCTGAGTTTAGCCCATCCTAAACAGATTTATGTCTTAGCAGGTGGTACCTTACTTCTGGCTGCATTGATTTTCCCATTCATTGGAAAGTCATTTATGCCAACCATGGATGAGGGAGATACTATTTTACAGTTAGAAAAAATCCCTTCGATTAGCTTACAAAACTCAATTGCATTAGATCTGGATATTCAAAAACGTATTTTGGAACAAGTGCCTGAAGTTGAAAGAATTGTGGCACGTACAGGTTCTGATGAATTGGGATTAGACCCTATGGGGTTAAATGAAACAGATAGTTTCATTGTGCTAAAACCACAAACGCAATGGCAAGTCAAAAATAAAGAGCAAATTTTAGAAAAAATTCGTCTTGTACTTCAAGATGTTCCTGGCGTGAACTTAACATTTAGTCAACCCATAGAGATGCGCACTTCAGAAATGTTGTCTGGAGTACGAGGAGATTTGGCTGTCAAAATTTTTGGAAGTGATTTAGACCAGCTTAATGATTTATCAAAGCAAATTGCAATAGTTCTACAAGGCATTGAAGGCAATGAAGATGTCATGACACTCGAAAATTCGGGAGTACAGTATCAAGAGCTGCGAATCCATCGTGATATGGCTATACGAAATCAATTGGACAGTCAAAATGTTCAAGCCCAACTCAAGATGCTCGTGGAAGGCAAAGAAATAGGTTCCATTATTGAACAGGGGCGCCCTGTTCCATTAATGATGAAAGGGGATCCACGTTTGGGAGAGTCGAGTTTTGAATTTTCCAATATTGCCTTGCCAATTGAGAATGCAGCTGCAGTGCCATTGTTATCTTTAGCAGAAGTGGTTAAGACTGAGGGTGTCGTAAAAATTGATCGTGAAAATGCATCACGAATGTCAGTGGTACGTGCCAACGTACGTGATCGTGATTTAGTTAGTTTTGTAGATGAAGCAAAACAATTGGTTGCAGAGAAAGTCAAGTTACCAACCGGCTACTCACTCAAATGGGGGGGGCAATTTGAAAACCAACAACGTGCGGCTGCTCGCTTAATGCTTGTTGTACCTGCTGCATTAACAATGATCTTCTTTTTACTATTTACGACTTTGGGTTCGGTGCGTCAAGCCGTATTGGTTTTCGTCAATATTCCCTTTGCGTTAGTCGGTGGAGTATTTGCATTAGCATTAACAGGTGAGTATTTATCTGTTCCTGCATCAGTTGGTTTTATTGCCTTGATGGGGATTGCTGTACTGAATGGTTTAGTGATGATTAGTTATTTTAATCAACTGATTTCTCGTGGTGTTGCAATTGAGGAAGTTGTTCGTGAAGGTGCTATGCGCCGTTTACGTCCAGTCATGATGACCGCGAGTATTGCAGCTTTAGGTTTGATCCCATTGTTATTTACTACTGGCCCTGGTGCCGAGATTCAACGTCCATTGGCGATAGTTGTGATTGGAGGGCTTATTTCTTGTACTTTGCTGACTCTGATTTTACTTCCTAACTTGTTTAAAAAATTTGGTTTAGCGCGAGATCATCATGTCTGAAATATGCCAACTCTCTATTAACGTGTCCTCTGATATTGCTGAAGAACTTATGGAGCATTTGTGGTTAATTCCTGAGTTGATTTCAGGGTGTACTTGTGTCAACGCACAAGGGTTTGGTAATCGCCAACATTATCGTAATGTTCAGGAAAAAATTCGCGGAGCAACTGAACGGAATCTTATATTGCTGATTGTACAACACGAATCTGTATCATTGGTTTTGGCGCATATTCAGCAAAAATTTAAATCAAGTGATTGTTTTTATTGGGTCATACCTACATTAATTTCTGGTTATATGAGCCAAGGAGCACTTGACTAATGACATTAAATATCAAATCAACACTTCTAGGCCAAATTTGGTATCTGTTTGGGTTGGGCTATTGTTTTACAGTGGCTTCGACAGCAATTGCAAAACCTCAACTTGAAGCTGCTTTGCCACCACTTGAAGCAGTACAACAGAGTCTAGTAGAACATCCGAATGTGCGTGCTGCAATATCAGAGCAAGATTATGCAGACTTTGCCCGACAAGGATTAAAAGTAGGGCAAAATCCGTGGACTGTTACAGCCGGTATGCAAGTACGTAAGACGGATACACAACTAGAGCGAAAACAAGCCAATAGTTATGAACCTAGTTTGGGGATAGAAAAACAAATACGTTTGCCTAATAAATACCGGCTAGATCAAGATCTAGCACAACGTATTTCAAGTATTGCAGAACTGAAGTATGAGAATGCTCAACATCAAGCATCTAAAATGTTGTTAAATAGTTGGTTTGCTTATATGCGAAGCACATTGCATTTGAAGCGACTGCAAGAACAGCTGGATCAAATTCAGCAATTTATCCAAGTGACTGAACAACGTATTCGAGCAGGAGATGCACCACGACTTGAGCTAATGCTCTTGAAGAATGAGTACCAACAACTTGAGGAACAATATATGCAAGCTAAAGCTGCATATATTCAAGCTCAGCAATTGTTGGCCCGCGATTATAGAGGAAAGATCCCTGAACAGTGGAGCAGCAATGTTATACAGCCTAGCCCTATACAGTATAGTCAAGCAGAGTGGGTACAGAAAATTTTGTCAGTTAATCATGAGTTAGCACTCGTAAGGATGCAAGCTACACAGCAATACGCAGTATTAAAAAGAGAGCAGCTTAATAGACTGCCAGATCCTACGATTGGTTTTGGTTACAGTAGGGAGCAATCGGGAGAGGAGAATTTATTAGGGGTTAGTGTTTCAATTCCTTTGACTGCGCGACAAGTCGGTATTGCTTCAGGAATGGCAGCGGCAGAAGCAAAAAAAGCGGATTTGGAGGTATTGCGTGTAGAAAAACGTCTGCGTCAAGAAATACAGGGGTGGGTGATTCAAATGGAGTCAGCGACTGTACGGAATACGAAGGCGCAAGAAAACTTACAACTGTTGCAACAACAACATCACTTGATGCAAAAAGCGTATAAATTAGGTGAGTTGAATCTCAATGAGCTTTTGTTGCATTCGCAGCAATTGATTGAAGCACGTAGCCGAGTCGATCAAGCTAAAGTAGATTATGCAGAAAGTATGAGTTCCTTATTACTTGATTCTCATCAATTGTGGCCTTTACATGAGATGGATAGAATTTAACAGTAATATTTACGAGCATAGTAGGGATTATAAATTTGCGCTGTAGTTTGGTAAGCAAGAGAAAAAGGTGTTATGAGAGTTCTATTGGTAGAAGATGATAGCTTGTTGGCAAAAGCAACTGCACGTGGTCTAGATCAAATGGGCTTTGTAGTTGACATTGCGAGCACAGCAGAGCAAGCGTACCATTTTTTAGTGAGTTATCATTATCACTTTATTCTACTAGACTTAGGTTTGCCTGATCGAAATGGGATTGAAATTTTAAAATCACTACGTCGCAAAAAGAATCAAGTTGGAATTATTATTCTGACTGCTCAAGATCAGGTTGATGATCGTATTACAGGTCTAGAGGCAGGAGCTGATGATTTTGTTGTTAAACCTTATGATTTACATGAGGTCGTAGCAAGGATTCATGCTGTATTACGCCGAATTTCAGGAGAGGTAGGGGACCTAATTCAGGTTGGAAATATTAGTATTAACAAAGCGAGTAAACAAGTACTGTTAAATCAAGTCGAAATTGAGTTGACACATAAAGAGTTTCATTTATTGGAGTTATTTACTCTCAATCGTGGTCGTGTAATTTCGCGTGAAAATATAGAAAATTCATTTTATGCTTATGACGTTGATGTGAGTAGTAATGTTGTACAAGTCTATATTCATAACTTGCGTCGGAAATTAGGTAAAAATATTATCCGTACAGTACAAGGTTTTGGATATATCATGGATGAACAGCATTAAATGGCTGATCCAATTCGCAGCTATTCATTAACCCAGCGCTTATCTATAATTTTACTGGCAATTACCACTAGCGTTTGGTTGGGTAGTTTAGGAAGTATTTATTGGGGAATGCAAAACACTGCCAATAATATTTTTGATAAGTCATTAGCAGAAACTGCTCATGCTTTATTGTCTACGACTCTAAGTACCCTAGATGGAAAAGTACCGCAGCATACAGTGATTGAAAAAGCTAAGGGTGAGCATTATGACCAAATTGTATTTCAAATTTGGCATCGTGATGGACAATTAATTTATCGTTCTATTGGTGTGGAAACACAGCCATTTGTTCAGCAAGATAATTTTGGTTGGATTAAACTGAATAATAATACTTATCGTAGTTATTCTGTTTGGGATAGTACGCATACAATACAGGTACAAATTGCGCAGGTTTGGACAATTCGAAAAGATATTCAGCAAGATATGTTGCTGTTTTTGATTTTGGTTTCAATCATATTTTTGCCATTATTATTATGGTTGATTATTTGCACGATCCGTCGTCATTTATTGGCTGTATATAGCATTAGTCAAAACTTAGAAAAACAATCCATTGAACATTTAAATCCAATTAAGCCAGTTGTACCGAAAGAAATAGAACCTTTAGTGAGCTCTTTAAATACCTTACTTAGTGAGATTGCTGAAAGTATGCAACGTGAAAAACGTTTTACCTCAAATGCCGCTCATGAACTCCGTACACCATTAGCTGCTATACGCTTACATGCCCAAGTACTTCAAAATGCACGTTCCAATGAGGAGTCTAAGGAAGCTGCACAGGACATTATTACAGGAGTAGACAAAGCATCAAGAATGATTACTCAGTTGCTTACATTAGCGAGGCTTGAACCGAATGCCACACAAAACAAAAGCAATATTGATTTGGTAGATATTGTTAAAGGTACAGTTGAAATGATGGGTATTCAGTTCAGAAAAGCAGGTGTAGACTTACAATTGCATCTCACCTCAGTGTGCGTTTGGGGGCAGTCAGATCAGTTGGAAATTATGTTGAGAAATATACTCGAAAATGCCATTCTTTATCGTAGTTCAATACATAAACCTATTATTAAAGTCAGTTGTGGAAGTATTGGAAATGGTAGTTTTATACAGGTTGAAGATAACGGCATAGGTCTAGATGAAGCACAAATCCCATTTATATTTCAGCGTTTTTATAGAATAAATCAAGCCAGTTCTGTAGTAGGAAGTGGTCTGGGATTATCTATTGTGAAGCAGATTATTGACTCTCATTTAGGCAAGATTACTTTACAACGTGCAAATGCAGTTGGAGGATTGATTGTCAGAATTGAATTTTTCAAAAAATTGAATATTTATTAAAACGATAGTCAAAAAAATAGATTTTATCATATTGATTTATAAATTTAATTTAAATGCTGGCGTATATCGTTGTCCACTCATAATGTTCTCTCCTATGCAAAAAGAATAGACGAAATTTGTCTAGGAGACTTGCCGAGACTTATAACATCTCGCATGATAGTGTAAATCGCTTTCTAGAACGTGAAGACTACACACCTCACGACCTATATCAAGAAGCAATTCAACATATTGATAATAATAAACTTATAGTCAGTATTGATGATACTGTTTTAGATAAACCCTATAGTCAACATATGGACTTGGTTAGCTATTTTTGGTCAGGCAAACACCACCGATCCGTCAAGGGTATTAATCTCATTACCTTGTATGCGACAGATCAGAATGGTCAAAATATTCCAATTAATTTCCGAATTTATGACAAATCTGAAAGTAAAACCAAGAATGATTACTTTATGGATATGTTAAGTGAAGCACTCAGTTGGGGTGCAAAGATTCAATTTATTACAGGTGATAGTTGGTATTCATCGACTGGAAATCTAAAAACCATAAGAAAATATGGTATTCGATTTATGTTTGGTATCGACTGTAACCGTAAGGTTTCCCCAGAAAAAGGACAATGGTTTCAACTGCGTTTATTGCCAAATTTCCATCAGGGTCAAGTGGTCTGGCTCAAAGATTTTGGCTTTGTACAATTATTTAAGACTCAGTTAAAAGAACAGCAGAGGTTTTATATTGTGCATCAAGATGAAGATGATTTATTGTCCTTTGAGGGTTTTCATGAATTACATTCAAGTCATTGGAAAATAGAGCAATATCACCGGGTGATTAAACAGGTTTGTCATATTGAAAAGTTTCAAGTAAGACGATCTAAACTGATTTTGAATCATATTTTTTCAGCCTTGATGGCCTACGTCGAGATACAAAAGAACCAGTTTGAGCGGATCTTTGAAAATGTATATCGTTGGCAGAAGAAATTATTTAGACCAGTTATCAAAAACTTCATTGATGACTTTATTCTCGATAAAAATCATCTGCTACCACAGAGAATCTATAAATAATAGTGCGTAAGTCCTATATATTATCTTTCTCACAATTTCATAAATATCAATTATCTAATAAGTTGACAAAAACAACTAATCATGCGAAAAAGTTTTTTTAGTTAACAGATGTTCACACATGCCTCGAATTGTTTCTGTACCACTTAGTTTAGAACAGCGAGAACGACTCATTTTTCTGGCCAAGCATGCAAAACATTGGCGTGAAAGACAACGTGCCCAAACTATTCTCTGGCTTTCTGAAGGT
>NZ_VPCB01000029.1:0-14613 GCF_013418435.1 Acinetobacter sp. YH12142
AAGTATTTGGATTGTCACTGCTTGCTCCAAAGTTAACATGTTGAGCAGTCCAAAATGACCGCTATATTAACCAAGGGGGTCAGTTTTTAAATGCCATTAGGGGGTCATTTTTACACTGCCGCTAACACCAGCATCAACTGCACGTTGGATATAGCGAGCACGAGCTTCCCGATCTGGGTTGGTATTATCAATCACCATTTTTGTTTTGGATGCCAAACCTGCTTCAAAGATCATATTTTCCCGATGTCGGGTTTTCAACATATCCAAATTAATACGTAAATGGCTATGATATAAATTCAACATGTAAAAGGTGGATTTGCCAGAGGCTTGAACGCCTGTAAAAATAATCAGCTGCATGGTGTCTGCAATGAAAGCATGGAATGAATAGTAGAGTATTAAATCAGCAACCCAGTTTTGCTACAATCGCTGCAAAATGAATAAGAACAATTTGCAAAGGTCTGTATGCTCAAATTTTTTACCAGTTTATCTCTGTGTCTTTGTTGTGGTTTGCTCCTTGCATGCCAAAGCCAATACGTTACGACACCCAATCTTCCCACTGAAGCTGCACTGGTCGCTGAATCGGTTGATAATGGCATCAGTACGGAGCTTGAGATACCATATTTGACCGCCTTTCGAAATCTGCGACAAGCCTATAATCACTGTGTTGCGTTTACCGCGAACAATCGCTACGTCTATACCGATAATCGTTTAGAAGAGCATTTGGAGCAGGGGACATTGATGGCACGAACTGAGCATGGGGCGTATTTGCATAAAATGTTGGTCGAAAGTTTAGATCCACAGACGACACGTATTACCTTATTTTTGCCGAAGCAATATACCTTTGCCCAAGCACGCTTTAAACAAGATGTTCAGCGCGCACTTGGACAAGATAAAAACTGCAATACCTTTGAATTTGCTCAATCCAACTAATTGAACTTTAAGACGCTTGTGAGTTTTCTTGCTCTGGGTGCTCTACACGTTTACCGCCTTCATAACTGGCAAATCGAGCCTGATCACGTTTGAAAACGGGTGCAGGTGTTGGCCAATGCCAATCTCCAAAATGGGTTTCACGATAGCGTTTAAAAGCCGCATCGAGTTCTTCCGTGGTATTGAGCACAAATGGACCGCGCATCGCCACGGGTTCATTAATCGGTTCACCTTCTAACCACAGAATCCGTGCTTCTAATCCGCCTGCTTTGAGATGGACGTTGGCATCTGATTGGAGTTCAACCAAATGCTTCATCTGAATGGTTTGACCTTCTATTTCTAATGTATTGCCTTGATAGAAATAAGCAAAACGGTTGGAGCTACTTGTTGTTGCGGGAATCACCAACTCTGCACCTGCTTGCATGGTGATTAAATAAATGTTGACCTTATTTTCTGCGGCAGCCGCCCATGAGTGTGGCAGTCGGGAAATGGCATCGGTGGATTTAAACTGCCCTGAAATCACGCGAATATCCGATTTTTTCCTTCACTATCCGTTTCAAAGACGTGAGGAATCTCTTCACGCCAAAACATTTTATAGTCGGCATCATGGGTTTTCTGTTCAACTGATGAATTAAACCAAATTTGGAAAAGTTCAAAAGGATTGGCTTTATCTTCATGCAGTAGGGGGAACATTTCACAGTGTTCAACGCCATTGCCTGTAGACAGCCATTGCACATCACCTGCAGCATAGCGTCCGCCATTGCCTAATGAGTCAAAGTGATCGACATAGTCTTGTCAACCAAGGTAATGGTTTCAAAGCCAGTGTGTGGATGCTCTGGGAAACCTGGAACCACATCGCCATAGTACATATTGAATTCATCTTTCTCTGCGGCTGTTTTTGGCCCCATGTCTGCATTTGCAGCAGGAAAATGATCGATATGATGAGCTGTAAATAAGAAAGGATCTTTTAAATCTAAACGAAAGGTAATGGGTGTAATGTTATAAATCACAGCGTTTGACATAACTGTTCCATCATTGGCTTTATTATTAAGTATTAATCTAAAAGGAAAAACAGTCGTGTTCTATAGCGGAACTGTAAGAAAAAAAGCGTTAGCTCAAGGTCTAACGCTTTTTTGATTTAAAACAGGTGGAATGCAATGGAAATGCGAGATTCCGCTATTTATTCAGTTTCAGTGGGTGCTGTAGATGAGCTTTTTCCAGCTTGATCTTGGATCAACATACCTGCCAATTTAAGCATTTCAGCTTGAATATTGCCCATTTGATTTTGAATTTTCTGAAAATCAACTTTGCTTAAATCGACTTGTCCATTGAGAAAAGGTGAGGCCAATACTTGCTGATTCGCTGCCTGTAAATTGCTGCGAATATCATTAATTTCAGTGCTTTTTAGATGTAAATCATTCAAAGCTTGATTGAAACCTTTGAGCTGCTGTTGTAGCTGGGTTGCCGCTTTTTGCAATTGGAGATGATCTTGGTTGCTGACTGCGGCTTCTAAATCGACCTGCGTTTGTTTGAGTTGTTCAACATAATTGCCGGCTTTAAGTTGCATATCCGCAACATCGCGAACGATATAAAACATATTGCCACTTTTTAATTGGCTTTGATCTGTCGCCTGACTTTGTGTCGCAGATTGATCTTCGTTTGTTGATGTTGGTGCAGGGCGATCATTTTCTGCTGCGATTTCTTGTTCCTGTTGCGGTGCTGTGGCAGGTTCACAGCCAATCAGCACCAAAACACCACTAAAAATGGCAAAAGGGAGAAGGGCATTCTGCACAAGCTTTTTCATTCAATCATCACTATGTGTTAAGTCTATGCTTTGAATATAGGGGTAGAATGTGGATTAAAAATAGATTGTTGCAAAGCAATAACAAAATAATCGCTTGAACAAAAAAAAGAGGGCATTTGCCCTCTTTTGATGTTTTGGTGGGTTTAACCTGCAATGATTTTGATCATGGCGTGGCTGAAAGCATTCATTAAAATGTAGTCACCACTCACTTTAATCCATTGTTGGTTTTTGCCTGGTTTAGACAGGTTTTTGTATTTGTTGTGGTCTACCTTGTAGCTATGACCACGGTATTTAGAAGGTACTTTTTGTCCAGAACGTCAATCATGTGAAGGATTTACGACTTTTTTCTTGTTCAGGATTTGGTTTTTTAACGGTGTGTTTTGTTTACTGTGCTGTTGAGCTTTCGTATTTTAAAATGATAAATCTCAGTTAAAATCATAATAATCTTAACTGAGAGATTGAAACATTGTCGAATTATTTGGCTAATTCAGCGTTGATAGCATCGACAATACGTGCATCATCTGCCTTGATGTCAGGTGCAAATCGTGCCACAACGTCGCCTTGTTTATTCACGAGGAATTTTTCAAAATTCCATAAAACTTCAGGCTTAGGATTTGGAGTTAAACCGTATTCAACTAAATCATCCCACCATGGGCCTTCACCAATGCGTTCAGGGATGGCTTGGGTTAAGGTTTGATAAAGTGGGTGTTTATCCGCGCCTGCCACAGAAATTTTTGCAAAAAGTGGGAAATCAACCTTGTAGTTGATTGAGCAAAATTCTTGAATTTCAGCTTCAGAACCAGGTTCTTGTTCTAAAAAGTTATTGGCAGGAAAACCTAAGACTTCAAAACCTTGTGATTTCTTCTCTGTATAGAGTTTTTCTAGGCCTTCATATTGCGGTGTTAGCCCACATTTAGAGGCCACATTGACCAATAATAAAACCTTGCCTTGGTATTGATTGAGTGTGGTGTCATCACCTTGGATGGTTTTTACCGGGATATCGTAAACTGAAGCTGACATATTCGTTCCTAATTGAAGTTGTGCCTTTCATCCTTGTTTTAAAGGGAAATCTGGTGAACAGCAAGCTTTTATCGATAGGCTTTTCGCATAATTTTTGTAGTAGTTTGCAGAATTCGAGCTGAGGCTTGCTTGAGTGCTTGGCATTTAACTAGTGGCACGGTGTTGGTTTGGGGTTTTTCCTGTATAGCGTTTAAAAAACTCAATAAAGCTTGAGCTGTGTTGATAGCCCAATTCATAGCTGAGAGCTTTAATAGACTGACCAGCACGGAGTTGTTGAATGGCATAAATAATTTTTGCACGGTTTCGCCATTCAGAAAGGCTCATTTGCAGTTCGTTCTGACTCAGCCGCAGTAACTGACGCCCACTCAAACCGACATTGGATAAGCATTGTTGTAGGCTCAAACTAAAATGATCTACATCTGCAAGCTGCGCCAAGATCGGCTTTAACACCGCATCATGGCTTTGCGGTAAATAATGTTGATGTTTGGGTGCAGTTTTTAACTGGTCGAATAAGACCTGTAGTAGGTGTCGATAGGGTGGTGTGGTATGTTGCTCTGTAGGAAAGGCCAAAATTTCTTGCACCAACAAACGAAAGAAAGGCTGGATGCTAAATACTTCCGTCTGCTTGGGGAAATTTATGCAGAGATCAGGTGCCAGTCGGATTGCCACATAATGAATAGGTTGCTCATCAATCGCGACTGAGCAATGTTCTGTATGTGGGGGAATCCACACCCCATAACTGGCAGGTGAGAGATGGTGTTGCCCTTGTATCTCATATTCGAAAATACCATCGAGACAAAAATTAAAATCACCCCAAAGACAACTGTGCGGATAGACCGTATCTAATGTGGTGTAGTGCGCTTCAAAAAGCTCGATTTGTTGTTCAATCGGTGCTGATGTCATATATGCCTAGGTGTCGATGTCTGAACTACAATATAAATGTCTGAAATTATGTATTTCAATTAAAACAGACATCACTCAAAATACCTAGACCAATCTTTGCACAATATATTGAGGAGTCAGACATGTTGCTTCAAACGCGTTGGGCGAAATTTGCAATTTGTTTGCCTCTGATCGCGGTATTTATATGGTCCTTGAATATTACCGTCACCCGCTATGTGACGGATTATATTTCACCGGTCAGTATCAGTTTTTATCGATGGTTTATCGCATTTTTGATCTTAACCCCCTTTATGCTGAAAACCGTTTGGCAGCAAAGACAGCTTATCAAACAGCATTGGCAGCAATTGGCTGTGCTGAGTGCCTTTGGAATGGTGTTATATCAAGGCTTGGGCTATACCGCTGCGCATTATACGACGGCGACCAATATGGGCATCATCAATGCCTTTATCCCTGTTTTTACGATTGCCGTTGCATTTTTCATACTTAAAGATGTGCCCAATCGTTATGCCATTTTGGGCTGTGCGATTTCATTTACGGGGCTATTGTTTGTCATTGCGCAAGGAGATTTCAGTCAATTACTGAATATGGGCGGACATTTCGGCGATATCCTCATGATCTTCGCAGTGTTCTTTTATGCCTTTTATGGGGTGTTTTTAAAAAAATGGCAACTGAAACTTCCGCTACTGTTGAGCTTATATGTACAAATTTTCTTTGCCGTTTTATATCACTTGCCATTCGTGTTGTATTTAGGCATTGATGCGATTAATCCTGCGAATGCGCCAAGTGTATTTTATGCGGCAATTTTTCCATCACTGATTGCACCGTTGGTATGGATGTTGGCTGTGCAACATCTCGGCCCGAATCGCACCAGTATTTTTATGAATTTAATGCCGGTATTTACCGCGATCATTGCCTATTTCTGGTTGGCTGAGCAGTGGATGTTTTATCATAGTGTCGGCACAGTGATGGCGATTACTGGGGTGATCTTGGCGCAGCGTAAGTAAATCCAGTAAAAAGTTGAAAATTTATGAGAAGTGTTGATTAAAAAACAAGCAAACAAACTTGTTTTTTTATAGGGTAAATCTTTTGAAAATGGATTTTTGAGTGTAAAACTGAATTAAAAAAACAGATGCTCGTCTTAAAAATCAATCAAAAATAGGCACATATTTTGACTAAGTGGTTATAAAATCACAAATAAAGTGCTTATCAGTGGTTTTATTTATATAAAAAATCTATTTGTTAAATTTAAAAAAATATTACATAATACTTTCATCGTAAATGATGAAGTAATTCTTAATAATTACTTGATATTTACCCAGAGATTGTAAGACCCTCTGGATGTGATTTTATACACATCCTTTTTTATGCTCAGCCATCCCTATATGGCTGAGCTTTTTTTTGCCTGTATTTTCCCGAAAGGCAGGTGTAGACAGGCATCCGAGCTTATGCGCGGATGATTTCACCTGTTTCAGCATCAATAATTTTGCTTGGTTCTTGGCTTAGGCCGAGATCACCATTTAAGTAATTTAGTTCATTGGCAAAATATTGATTGGCTTCTTGTAAGGAACGTGCAGGGGTTAATCCTGCAGGATTGGCACTGGTAGACACAATAAAGCCATTAAAAGCTTGGCATAAAGCCACACATAAAGAGTGGGTAGTCACACGGACTGCGACTTTTGGATGATTGCCTTTAATCCATGTTGGAATATGGTCGCCAGCCGGTAATAACCATGTGGTTGCACGTTCATTGGGTTTACGGTTGGTCCAGGTCGCAATGACTTGCTGACGCATATCTTCTGTTAAGCCTTGAAGCAGGTGTTCAACTTGAGCGACATTGGCAGCCAATAAAATCACGCCTTTTTCAATGGGACGTTGTTTTAGGCGCAAAATTTCGAGAAAGGCTTGCTCATTGTAGGGATCACAGCCCAATCCCCAAACAGCCTCTGTAGGATATGCGAGAACCTGACCTTTTTTAAGACAGGAAGCTGCTTCTGCAACAGAGGTGGTAATCATTTCTATAGACCTTATCTGATTCGACAAAGGACTATTGTGAACCTAATTTACCCATTCTACAACGTAAGTAGTGTCCGGCTTGTTGTGTGGCATAGCCCATTAACTCTAATTCCATCAGTTGACTGGTCAATGTCGCGGTATCAATTTTGAGTTGAATGGACAATTGATCAAGGCTTTGGCCGACCCAATCGAGTTGCCGATACAGCGCAATTAAATGTTCTGGGATGGGTTCGGGTGGTGGAGTGTCCGGTGTTGCTGTTTCGGGTGTCGCTATTTCGGTGGTTGTTAAGGTTTCGGCAGCTTGTGATTGCCACTGTGTTGCCAGAGCTAGGTCTTCAATGACCTGTTGTGGATGATCAATCAAAATTGCACCTTCTCGTATGAGTTGATGGCAACCTTGATGCGACTCACTATAAATATGGCCTGGGATGGCAAAAATAGATTTGCCTTGTTCGGCAGCGCGTTGAGCTGTGATCAGTGAACCACTTTTTAATGCCGCTTCCGCCACGATGACACCAAGGCTGAGCCCACTGACGATACGATTTCGATGTGGAAAATGGTGTTGCAGGGGTGGAGTGTGTGGAAGAAACTCACTGATTACGGTCCCACCATGTTGGATGATCTCTTGTCTTAAACGCTGATGTGCGGTCGGATAAGTTTGATCTAAACCTGTGCCCATCACGGCAATGGTTCTGTGGTGTTGTATGGCAGCGCGATGTGCCGCTTCATCAATTCCTTGTGCTAAACCGCTATTGATGTAGAACCCTTGCTCACTTAGATAATAAGCAAAATCATAAGCAATTTGCCGACCTTGGGGACTAGGTTTGCGGCTACCAACAATCGCAATTTGGGGTTGCATCAAGGCTTGGGCATTACCTTGCCCAAATAGAATGGGCGGCTTGTCGCTATAAGGTAAAAGCTGTTGAGGATAGTTCAGGTCTTCAGGAATCAGTACAAAGTCACTGTATTGTTGAATATCCTTGAGACATTTTTCAAAGCTAAGCTGTCCACTTGGACTATGAAATTCTTCAAAGCGCTGTAAATGATTTTTATGCAGTCCTAATTTTTGCCATGTGGTGATTTGATCAGGCTTAAGGGCGTGGTGTAGGGCAGGATAGTGCTGCTGAATTTTATAGAAACTACGAAGTGAGTGTTGCACCACAAACCACAGGCGAATGTAATCTAAATGCAAGTCAGTCAATGAGTTGAGCATAATGAGACCTTTGAATCTGTCTTCTTTTTATGGTTTAAAATGATCAGTGATATCGTTGTTGGATAATAAAAAATGAGGCTGAAATACAGCCTCATTTTTATGGATTTGGTCTTAGTCATCCATCAGTGGTGGCTGAATCGTTGCACCTACTTTGATTGGTAATTCGCTTTCAAGTACATAAGCATAGCTTAGGTTATCAAACGTTTTGAATACCATAATGTTACCAATACGTTGTCCTGGAAGTTGAACACGTTCTTTGGTTTTTGGATCAGTCACGATTTCACCTTTTTGGTTCACGCTAAAGACTTGACCAGATTGAACGCCTTGCAAGCTACCACGGTCAATCGTCACAACACTGTGAACCGCTGCAGTACCAATCGAGCCCATAACACGAACTACACTACCGCCAGCAGTGACATTTTCTGCATTGGTTGGATAGAACAGTGTTGGCAGCATTGGGTCATATTCAGGAAGAACACGATCGCCACGACGAACTTCAGCATTATAAGTATCGGTTAGTTCTAAAGTGGTAATGTCATTTTCACCACGAACGGCAACACCTGAAGCGACTTGAGTCAGTTCTAAACCTGCGTTGTATTTTTTGCCGTTTGCATCGGTAAAGATGTACGGTTCGCCTTCACGGTAAACAGCATATCGTTGACCGACTTGCATGCCTTGGCCGCGTGCATAAACTGTTTGGCCTTTGGCTGCCAATACACGTTGATCAGCTGTACCTAAAATGTAAGGTGTGCCTTCAACAGAATCAGCGGCAACAATCATGCTGCGCTCAAGCCATTGCTTAATATATTCTAATGGGATAACCGGAATCGCACTGTTGAGGGATTCAACACGAACTTGTGGTTGAAGTTTAGTGCCACCTGTATAGCGACGAATAATACCTTCACAGCCATCACCTTCATCCTTACCGATGATTGGGCGGCCATTGTAGGTACACATTAATAGGCGGTCACCTGGGAAAATCCAGTGCGGATTTTTCACGTGTTTATTGCTCGCCCAGATTTCAGGCCAGCGCACGGGATTTTTTAAGAAACGCTTGGAAATATCCCACAACGTATCGCCTTTTTTCACCACATAAACTTGAGGCGCACCTGCCTTCAATGACGGTGGATTGACGTTACGAGCAGGGGCAGCTTCTGCAACACTGACCATTCCCATCCCCACACTTACACAGACTGTAAGTGCCAATAATTGTTTTTTAAACCCCAAGGCACTAAAAGTTGGCATGCCCTTCAAAACCTTTTTCATTATCATAATTCCTAAAATTATGTATGTAACTGCGTTATAATAACGATATTACACACAATTTTTTGATGAAGCATTCCTTCATTTTGTTTTTTGATCAATGGCATAAGTGAGGACGTCGTATGGCCTTATTACCTATTTTAAGTTTCCCCGATCCCCGTCTTCGTACCATTGCAAAACCAGTCGAAGAAGTTACTGATGAAATTCGTCAGTTAGCAGCCGACATGTTTGAAACTATGTATGAAGCACCGGGAATTGGCCTGGCAGCAACACAGGTAGATCACCATATTCAGCTGATAGTCATGGATTTATCTGAAGAAAAAGATCAACCCATGGTGTTTATTAACCCCAAAATTACGCCATTGACGCAAGAGACGCAGCCCTATGAAGAAGGCTGTTTATCAGTGCCTCAAATATACGATAAAGTTGAGCGCCCGTCACGTGTAAAAATTCAGGCAATTAACCTTGAAGGTCAATCATTTGAAGTGGAAGCGGACGGACTTCTCGCAGTTTGTATCCAACATGAAATGGATCACTTAAATGGTAAGTTGTTCGTCGACTATCTATCGCCTTTGAAACGTCAACGTGCACGTGACAAAGTGGAAAAATTGGTTCGCCAACGTCAAAAAGATAAAGTCGCAGTTAAACGTTAATTGATCGCGGTTAAAAAATACCTGAGAGAAGCCCAATTTCGATTGGGCTTTGTTATACTTGGGTCAGACAAATGTTAGGGTTTGCCTGTATTGTTTCGTAGTGGAGTGCTGCTGTCCTTTGCAGCCGTTTTTTTGCAGATTGCTGTTTTTTTACAGCCATTGTTGCCCAAGCAATATCAAGTTGCTCCGGTCTGCGAAACCATTACGCGTGCACTTTTACTTCCCAATGTTCATGCTGAACATACCGCACATTCACACCATTCATCTTCCGCTCATGTAGAGCAAGTTCAAGTCGATCATACTGCCCATGAACATGATGCCAGTCATCAATGTCAGTATTGTACGGTCTATGGCAATTTGGTTTTGCCCTCTGAACTTGATGTGAAAGAAGTGCTTGATCGAATTCAAGTTCGTTTAATTGCTTTTCAAAAAGCTTTCAAGCATGTCTGGTTTGTTCTTCAACAACTCTTTTTACTTCCGCAAGGTCGAGCCCCGCCACTCGCTGTATAAATCCGACGTTTTTTAAACTTGGGTCTTTGAGGACTCAGGTACGCCTTTATTTATGTATTTTGTGAGATAAACATGGCTCAGCCTAAATTTTTTCTACAGCCTCTTGCGGCTGCAATTTGTATTGCCTGCTATTCAACTACGGTGATGGCTGACGAGATGTCCGTAGAGATGACGGAAACCAATGCCGTACAGACTTTGGCACCGATTGTGGTGACATCACATCAGGGGAATGATACCAATGGCTTGATTGTTCGTGCTAACCCCAAACAGCCGATTCAACCGATACCTGCCAGTGATGGCGCAGATTATTTAAAAAGCATTGTGGGTTTTAGTACCATAAAAAATGGGGGAACCAATGCAGATCCAACCTTCCGTGGCATGTTTGGTTCACGCATTAAAATATTGACCGATGGCACAGAAAATCTAGGGGCGTGTCCAAGTCGTATGGATGCACCAACGTCTTATATTTCCCCTGAAAGTTATGACCGAATTTCAGTGATTAAAGGGCCTCAAACGGTTCAATATGCCAATACAGGTTCTGCTGCAACAGTCTTATTTGAACGCAAACCTGAACAGTTGGATGCTGATAAAAACTACCGTGGTCAAGCCAGTGTGATGATCGGTTCTTATGGTCGTTTAGATCATAATGTCGAAGCGGCCGTGGGGGATGAACATAAATATGTCCGTCTAAATGCCAACCGTTCTGTTGCAGACAGCTACCAAGATGGAGATGGCAATACTGTGCCGTCAGATTGGGAGCGCTGGAATACAGATTTGGCACTCGGTTGGACACCGAATGAAGATACATGGGTAGAACTTACCGGAGGTAAAGCCGATGGTGAGGCGGTATACGCAGGCCGTTCAATGGATGGTTCGCAATTTGCCCGTGAAAGCTTAGGCCTTCGTGTCGAGAAAAAAAATGTCACAGAGGTGATTAAAAAAATCGAAGCACAGGTCAACTATAGTTATAACGACCATATCATGGACAACTTTAGTTTGCGTGAGCCACCTTTAGCTGAAATGACCCATCATGGTATGACTATGATGATGCCGAATCCAATGGCGATGCAGGTAACACGCCGTACATTAAATGCACGTATGGCGGTAACACATGAATGGGATAAGCTGCAGTTCATTACTGGACTAGATACGCAGAATAATAAACATGCCGGCAGCATGACGTCGAAAATGATGCCTTCGATGAATAAGCCCTTAACGCAAGATATGGCATTTCAGTCCTATGGCGGTTTTGGAGAAGTCAGTTATCAATTGAGTGATAACAACAAGTTGGTTTCAGGACTTCGTCTCGATCAAGTGCAAGTGAAAGATGAGCGGGCAGCTTCGAAAGCGAGTGGCTATAACACGGAGCTGAATGAAACATTACCAAGTGCTTTTATTCGTTTTGAAAATAAGCACCCTGAACATGACAATGGTAAAACCTATATCGGTCTAGGCTATGTAGAGCGCATGCCAGATTATTGGGAATTATTCAGCCCAAGATCAGGAAATGGTCATAACAATACATTCAATCATATTGATACAGAAAAAACGCTTCAGTTAGATATGGGTTATCAACATGAACATGGCGCTTTGAATTCCTGGGTATCGGCTTATGCAGGTTTAGTGAGAGATTATATTTTAACAAGTTATAAGTCTGGATCAGGAATGATGAAGGGTATGGAAGCACATAGCCGAAATGTGGATGCCACCATTGCGGGAGCTGAAGCAGGGATTGGCTATCAATTTAGCGATCATATTCAAGCCGATGTCAGCGCAATGTATGCGTGGGGTAAAAACACCACAGATGGCAAGCCATTACCACAAATCTCACCGTTAGAAGCACGTATCAACTTACGTTATATCCAAGATAATTATACTTTGGGAGCATTCTGGCGTGTGGTTGATGGGCAAAATCGTATCAGTGCGCACCAAGGCAATATCGTGGGTTATGACCTGAAAGAAAGTGCAGGATTTGGCACACTGTCTTTAAATGGTACTTATCATATTGATGAGGGTGTAGATGTATCTGTCGGTGTGGATAATCTCCTGAATAAAACCTATACCGAACATCTAAATAAACTGGGTGATGCAGGGACAGGTTTAGCGACTGATCAACAGTTTAATAATATCGGTCGCAATTATTGGGCACGTATTTCGATGAAATTCTAAGTCCTGACATTTGTCATCCAAAAAGCAGAGCGATCGCTCTGCTTTTTTTATTGGTGCATACTGGCCAGTTGTTTGGCCTTACTTTGATACAGTGCTAAACCGAGTTTTTGAATCGCACGGCCTTTTTGCTGTAATTTTTGATTTAAACTTGGGACATGCTTAGCGCCTGAATACAGGACGAGATTTCTAGCCAATAAATAATAGGCAAACCATGCGGCGGACTGTGGTTTGAGTCCTAATTTGTGCATACGTTTTTTGCCAATAAAAAATTGTGTCAGCTCCAGATGTTGTCGATAAGCCAGTTTTTGCTGAAGTGGTCGAAGGTATTTGTACTGTCGTTCAAAAGGTTCTTTAGAGAGACTGGCGCCGAGAGCCATACTGCTTGCATCAGATTGAGGATGTACAAATTGCATCCAATACAACAGTTTCCAACCATCAGATTCTTTTTCAATTAACCATTTGTCATCAATACCCATCAACCAACCCACATAACGCCAAAAATGCAAAAAGCTTTCAGTCTCTTGTTTTGATGGAAAAATCCCTAAAGCGCGAATGCCCAAAAGCACCACACTGCTAAAGGCAAGATTGGTCATCGCCAAGTCAAATTGATTAATCGGCACCCCCCACGTTGCAAAATCCCAGTCTTTGCCTTTTTGGAGTTGATGCCGTACCACAGCATGAATAAAACGCACATAAATTGTCGATGTAAATCCTGCATGCAAACGTTCGAGTCCGCGTTCTTCAGTGATATCTACCCACCATTTAGTGGTTTCAGCCAGACGTGTACCGGCTTGTTTATTTAAAGCACCGGTCAGCATGAGCGGCTGATTGAAACCGGGGAAAAGATAACCGACCATAAGTGAAAGATCGCGCAAAATAAAGCCATTATTAATCCCTAGCCGATGGGTGAACTCAAGGGCTTGCTGTATTTTTTCTGGCTCTAGCCAGGGCGGTATTTGTTCAACATGCTTAAAAAAATGTTCGAGTTCAGGAATAGGAAAGGGAAGCTGTTCTACACCTTTAAATAAAGCAATTTCAAAATATTCACGATGCTGCTTAGGGTTCTGCATCATCCACGTGAGCACTTTTTCCATCTGTGGATCACTACATTGCAGGGCTTTATTGAGGGCAAGATATTGAGGGTAATTCGGCTGTGCAGCTTGACCCGTCAAATGAGACAGCAGAAAACTCAGCAGATTAGATTGCTGCGTGGCCTGAAATGAAGACAGCCGGGTATTGAAGTGGGTGGTCATGTTTTGATCTTCAATGTTATTGTTGCATACCACACTAATATGAATATTTATTCGCATTCAATTCGCATAACACTATCGCATTGGAGAGCAATAGAATGAGAAAAAGACCACAACAACAACGCGCGAAAATGATCGTGGGAAACATTTTGCAAGCTGCGCAGTTGTGTATTGCAGAACAAGGTTTACTGGAGCTGACGACGCCCAAAATTGCGGAAAAATCTGGCGTGAGCGTTGGGTCAATTTATCAATATTTTGAAAATAAAGAACAAATCGTAGAAGAGTTACTGCTCAGAAAATCAGAACAATTGGGGTTAGCACTAAAAAATATAGTCGTGGAGCAAGAGCTGCACAGTATTTATGAGGTGATCCCACTTTGTATTCAGTTTGGCTTTGATATGTTGAAAGCTGATCGCGGCTTCTTCATTGAAATCTTAAAACATTGGCATCAATACAGTCATTCAGATGCCTCTCAGGTTTTGGAAAAGCATTTTTTTGAAGTTGGGATGTATTTATTTAATCGCTATTATTCACATTGGAACTTTGAAACGCTGAAACATCGCTCTTTTGTGATTATTAACAGTACTTTATTTACCATGATGCGCTATGTAAGCAATAATAGTTTTTTAATTACAGAACAACAGCTTAAAGTGGAATTGTCAAAGATGATTTTGGCGTATTTAGATAGTGAATGACACTTAAAAAATTAAAGTTGTCTCTTAAATAATCTATTTAATTCTGATCCAAGAT
The DNA here is from genome assembly GCF_013418435.1 of Acinetobacter sp. YH12142. Taxonomy (NCBI): domain Bacteria; kingdom Pseudomonadati; phylum Pseudomonadota; class Gammaproteobacteria; order Moraxellales; family Moraxellaceae; genus Acinetobacter; species Acinetobacter sp. YH12142. The sequence continues at coordinate 14,476 of NZ_VPCB01000029.1, forward strand.
ATGTGAAGATAGATTAGGGTGTGTTGACATTTACAGCCGATAAATTGAGCTAAAGAGGCAACCATATAAATATACAAGCTAAAGCAACAGCGCTTTGATAGTTACGTTTTAGCTTATCGTATCTTGTGGCAATTCCTC
>NZ_VPCB01000030.1:0-12364 GCF_013418435.1 Acinetobacter sp. YH12142
TGAAGTCATAAGAGAACAGGACGTTCCGCAGAATAAAAATAAATAATCGCACAAGGATCGGCGGCACGACAGGAGTTATGCCAAGCGAACCAATACGAAAAAGCCCGACAGGATGTCGGGCTTTTTTTATTAAAAAAATATTTTAAATCATTGGATTAAGCTCATTTTTGGAGCTTCGTATAACGTGTATTATGTTAATTTTAGGGAAAATAAATAATTATTAGCTTAAGGCCCACTACCCAATCCTGTAATTAGCCAATCAGATTGAGGAGATTTTTTCACAAGAGTAATAAATAAAATATAGTCACCTACTGGACTGCCAGCATCATCTATATGCACGACTTTAACTTTTACCATCACTGAAATAATTTTATAAAATTCTTGATAATACTCAGGTCTACTTTCCGCTGAATCATCATTAATTCTTATTATTTCTAAAATTTTTGAGTCTTTGAAAGAAAGAAATCTTTCAGGACTTTTTAAGTCTTCATATAATTGCGCATCAGGCCAAACATATTTGATTGCTGATTTTCGATCATGTTTAGCAAGTGAATTTAAGAAAAGTATCGTTGTCTGTTTTGCCATTTCATTGTCATAATTCAATTTCTGTTTATATGAATTAAAGATCAGAATTAAACATAGACCTACAAGCAAAATTCCTACTTTTATAATTTTTGGGCGATTTACCATTCTTTTTGAAAACCCTTTCTAACTGCTAATGTTTAACCTTATCAATAAAGTCAGGCACTTATTTAACATAATGGCTGTTATACGAAATTTGAGTGTTAGAAACCATTTAAAGTGTCCGCCCTAAAAACACATAAACAATGTGTATTCAAATTTTTTATGTGTTATATTGCTAATAATAAGGGTAGGAGTCACTGTATGACTTACACAGAGCTTCAAATTAAATTGCTAGAAATGGGCTTATCAATTAAGGATCTTGCAACGTTACTTGGCATGAATCCCAATTCGATTACCAATTATAAGAGTGCCGGTATTATTCCCCTGAATTTAGCAATTACAGTAACTCTGATAGCTAATTTAAAGAAATTAGACCTGTCTCCTGAAGAAATCATCAATGAAGTTAAAAGAAGACATGCAAATAACCTAATTGAGAATAATTAAAGGCAATAAATTATGCGTACAGATTTACTTTTAGAATTAGCGGATTTCTTAGAAAAACTAGATCCCAATAGATTTGATATTTGTACTTGGAGAAGACCATCTAAGGACTCAGTAGGCTTCGTAAGTGATGAACAACTTGTCACTGACTGTAAGACTGTTGCTTGTGCTATTGGATGGGCTGTAACTTTGCCAAAGTGGAAGGATGCAGGATTCTATATGGACACTTTAGATATCACAAAAGAGCATCTGAATAACCCATTAAGCACGCCATACACTATGGCTATTGTGAAATGGAAAGGTAACTCAGCTATCGATTCTTATGATGCTTTGCAAGCAGGGTTGAATCTTCCAACTGGTATGGCTGAGGTTCTTTTTGACTTCAACAACTATGCTGATGAAGAATTTACAAATGCTGAAACTGTGGCTGAAAGAATACGTGAATTTTGCAGTACGCCATCAGAAGAACTCATGGATTTAGTGGTTTCTTATACAGATACTGAGTAATTCCTACAGACATAAAAATTAAAAAAACTCAATAAAAATGGAGCCTTATGCTCCATTTTTAAAATGCGTATAACATGTATTATGTTAATTTTAGAAAAATTTAACGATGAACATAACTTTCAGGGTTAATGCTAAGTATTAAATAATTTTCAATATTTGGAAAACGCGTTGCCCTATAATCCGGATTCTGAGGATTATTTCTATCCCTATTATCTTTTTTTACTCGTTCAACAGCATTCAAATGGCTTTCTAAAGCTACTTTAAATCGCTTTTCATAATATTCACAATTAGTAAAATTATTGGCATCTCTCAACAAATTGGTTAAATACAAAGCTCCATAGCTTTCATCTTGTGAGTATTCATTTAACGAACAAGAATATAAAATTAATTGTTGGGGTTTAGCCTTCTCAATTTGATTGTTATATATTTGTCTAGCTTGAATACGACTCAAACGTAATGAATCTGAAAAACTATAGCTATCCATAGAGAGAGAAGCTCTTGCTTCTTTAAGCTCTTCAATTTCACTACGACAACAATCATAAATATTAATTTGTTTGTTACACAAATTTTCTAACTCAGATTGTGCTATTAATTGCTTATCATTGTTAATTTGCACATAAGTCTCTTGTCTTTTATGTCCTCCATGACCAGTGAAGAACACCATCATATAATCATATTTGCTTAATTTATCTATTGCTAACGAAAGTCTTAAACTCGATAAAGAAGGATTTATGTGTAATTCAATTTCATCAGTATTCCATGCCCCTCCGGGAATACTTTTTAAAAACTCTTGGATGTGTTCAATATCCTTAGATACACCTGTTAACTTTCCATCTTGGTTAGCGATAATTATTGCTTTTTTCTTCATCAATGTTTTCCTAGACATTTATTAACAAGAGCTACAAATTTTTCATCATAACTATCAATATTTTCATTGGGATCATTCAGGGGATTTTGCCAATTTCTTTGGTGTAACCTAACCCATTCTTTCATATTAATATGCTGCTTCTGAATACATTCCAAATCATAGTCACAATGTTCAGCTAAACGTGAAAGATAATTAAAAACTAAATTACAAAAAACATTATATCTCTGATATTTATCAATATTTTCACCTTCTTCAGCTTTCTTCACGTCCCATGTCTCACAAAATTTTTTCGTTTCAAGATAAGGATATGAAATAGCTATTTTTAAAATATCATCAAGCTGTTTATCTAGAATATCTAATTCAGATTTCCTTTGATTTTCTTCCCTAATATTTTTATCTATATTATTTTTGATAAAAAATAATATGCCCGATACAACAACAGATAAAATAGTACCCAACAAAGCAGGCCATATTTTTGACCAATCAATTCCAGTAACTACTTCAGGAACACAATTAACGTCCACAATTATTCTCTTATAAAGTCATTTTTTCATTATACATTTTTAATTTTAATCATTGATATAACTTAAGTTTTAGACGACAAATTAAGCCGCAGAAACACTTCTGTAAAATTAGCCTTATCGGTTCTTTCTCAATCAAATAAAGAAAAATAATCACATAGTAGTGGACCTGAGATTATATTTTTAGTATGATCCCACCATTGTTTTTATGGGATGCTGATGTGAATTACCTCAGTTTTTTTAGTGGTGCTTTAGGTCTAGATCTTGGTTTAGAAAGAGCTGGATTTAAACCTTTGATGTATTGTGAATTTGACAAAAAATGTCAGGAAACAATCACATTAAATCAGCCAAATGTTCCACTATTAGGTGATATTCGAAATTACTCAGCAAAAGATATTCTTCAAGAATTAGGATTATCAGACAAAGATACGATTGATTTAGTTGTAGGTGGTCCACCATGCCAAGCATTTTCAACAGCTGGAGCTAGACGCTCATTTGAGGATGAACGGGGTAATGTATTTATTCACTATCTTCAAATAGCTACTGAGCTAAAAGCTCGTTATATAGTCATAGAAAATGTCCGAGGACTCCTATCAGCTGTTTACAGACCATCAGACCACGATGAAATCTCGTTAAAAGATGCAAAAGGTACAGCGCTAGAATACATTGTCCAATTCTTGGAAGCTAAAGGATATGGTGTTTCTTTTAACCTATATAATTCTGCCAATTATGGAGCACCGCAAGTTCGTGAGCGTGTCGTAATTATTGCTTCTGCTGATGGTTCTAAAGCACCATATTTGAATCCAACACATAGTCAAAATGCTGAATTTGGACTCCAACCGTGGAAAAATCTCAGAGATGCTATTAGTGATTTAACGCCAGAACAAAATCAAGCTTGTGCAGTATTCCCCGAAAAACGGCTTAAATATTATCGCCTATTAAAATCAGGTGAAAATTGGAGAAATTTACCCGAAGATCTTCAGAAAGAAGCTATGGGAAAATCATATTATCTAGGTGGTGGAAAAACAGGTTTCTTAAGACGTTTAGACTGGAACAAACCTAGTCCAACACTTGTTACTAGCCCAACAATGCCAGCAACTGATCTAGCACATCCAGAAGAAGATAGACCATTAAGCGTAGCTGAATATGCTCGCATTCAACAATTTCCTGATCAGTGGAAATTTGCTGGGAAATTAGTAGATCAATACAAACAAATTGGAAATGCCGTACCTGGTGACCTAGGTTATGCTATTGCACAAACGATTATTAATCACGATCAAGGCAATGATATACAGCCACCAGAAGGCTTTCCTTTCTCTCGTTATAAATTTACAACTGAAAAAGATTGGAAAAAAGCTTTCCAAAAGAAATGATTAGGCTAAATAATCTCTAATGAATTGTAAGAAACCTTCCTCACTTAGTTGATCTCGGAACTCTGCTTCAGGAAAATTCTCCCAATTTGTATTCGTTGCTCTTCTGCTAGATGGTTTGGAATACGTTCTAAACCATTTTTCAATAGTAGTACCCTGACGAATAGCCGAAGATGAAGAGTTTTCAGTATTATCCCTATTCTTGACTTGGACTGCTTCCCATAATTTTGTCGACTGATTGTATTTAATAAAATCAATCGCTCGAACAAAGTCTCCTGCACACCAAACCCAGCCATGTGGTTCAAGGGCTTGAGCTATATATCGCTCTAGTAATGCACCAACCAAATTTTCTGCTGACATAGATAGCTGGTGTTCAACTTTGATCTTCTCAGTTTGTGCTTCTGTAAAATTGCAACACTGCTGAAGAATTACACTTACAGCTGTATCAGGAATAGTTGTCGGTCTTGATAAGGTAAGTTGTTGTGCTTTAGATCTCACATAGCATTCATGCAAAGCATTTATACCTTCATCAGAATCTAAATGTAGACTTTTACTTCTACTGGATAGTCGATCAGGATTATCTTGAAGAAATTTCAGTAAGATTTGGAATTTTGGATCAAACATTTTTAGATCTCAAAAAACCAACATCTTAATAATAAAAAACTTTTAGTGCTAGAAAAGCCATTTATTTAACATAAAATCTCTTATATGAAATTTAGAACTTATCCCTTAAAAAGATCATTAAAAAGCTCTTTATCTTTCTGTCTATTTTCTTCTGTCTTACTTTCCGCACTTAAAAACTGCTCAAAATCAGCCCATTGATGTTTAAAAGATTCATCATTTTTAAATTTATTCAAAACCCAAGCGCCAAGCAAAATTTTCCGTCTAGTTTCATTTTTCCGTTCTTGAGCTTTGGCTTCACTTAAAAGTTTTTGCTGCTTAAGTTTAAGCTCATTCTGTTTCTGTTTTGCCTGTTCTAAGATCTGCTCTTGTTCTTTTTTCAAATACTCAATTTGCTCTTGTAGAGATAACTTCTTCTGCTGTGCTTTAGTGAGCTTCTTTAAAACTGCATCTTTCTTTTCTTGAATATCTGACATAGTATTAAACCGTGATGATCAATAATCAAACATCATCATAGAGTCAAAAAACAAAGCGAGCAATATCAAACGTAGCGAAGCGGAGTTTTCCCGGAGTGAAACGAAGGGCGCACTTACCCACTTTTATCATTTCATTCAAAAGTGGACGTTGCGACAGGGGAAACCCCTGTACCCCATGACCTCGCTTTAGCATGGTCAGCAACTTTTTCAAAGTTGCAAAAATCAAAACCACGGTATGCAGAAATTTAGGTTTTTAAAGTGGCAATTTTTCATTTGAATGAAAGCAACATCTCACGAAGTGACGGACGTTCAGCCGTTGCTTGTGCTGCTTATCGTGCCTGTGAAAAATTAGAGGATCTGACTTTTGGAAAGACTCAGGACTACACTAAAAAAAAGGGACTTGCATACAAAAATATTTATGCACCAGAACATACCAATACAAAACTTTTAGACCGTCAAACACTTTGGAATACAGTAGAAAAAAAAGAATTCAATGCCAATGGCTCAATGAAAGCCAATGCACGACTCGCCAAAGAATATATCTGTGCTTTACCACATGAATTAACAGATGCAGAACGCATAAAAATCGTTGATGATTTCTGCTCTAACTTTGTCAAAAAACATAATGTGATTGTCGATGCTTGTATTCATGCACCACATGATCATGATGATGAAACCAATAATAAAAATTTCCATGTCCACATCATGTTCACGACCAGAGTCGTGAATGACAAAGGCGAATTAGGCAAAAAACAAAGAATCTTCAACGACCATGGTCCCGAGATCCTGAAGGACAGCCGAGCAACTTTTGCCAATGTTGTAAACACAGTATTGGAAAATGCTGGACTAGATGAACGCATCGACCACCGCAGTTATAAAGATCAAGGCTTAGGTTTCCTTGAACCCACCCATCATGAAGGGCATGAAGCTACAGCACTTCGCAGACAATATGACGAGGAACAAAAAAGACCGCTTGAAGAACGTAACACTGAAATTGTGCTACCAAGAATTGCACTTGAAAATGATGCAATCAAAGCCAAAAATTTAGATGCTGCACGAGAATACCAACAGATCATCAAGGGCCTTGATCAAGAAATTATTGTTCCAAGTCGATTAGAAGATCAGATTACCCAGCTGGAAAACGAACTTCAGTTAACCGAAGCAGAAGAAAAAGAGCTTTTAGCAGAATTAGTAAATCTCAATCTAGAAGAAGAACGCCTGCAAGAACAACAGGTTCAACAGATCGACAACGCATATGATGACTTCATCCGGTGCCAAGATATTTATGCAGAATTTGCCAATCAGTTTTACACCATTCAAAGCAATGCTGCTGATAATCAAAAGCAGATTGAATCAAATCTCACCAAGACAAAACGATGGTTAGCAGAAAACAAAAGCGATTTTTACCTACATAGCAATAATTTGTTTTATGACTCTTATCATCATACTTACAGAGATATAAAAAAACCTGATTTTTATGCGACTGAAAAATCAGTAGAACAGGCAAAAAATGAGAACTGGAGAGAATACGCAACCGAGGTCGAACAACTTGCTAAAGAATACGATATTGAGAATGTTGTCCAGCGCTTAGGCCAATGCTCAGAGATACTGGAAAATAATGGGATTGAACGACCAACGATAAAACCCTCGTTTTGGCAGAAGCTAAAACGAGAGTACGTTCATTCATTCGATACCCTACATGATTTTAATGATGATATGAGTCCCCTCCTTAAAGCAAAACGGGCAGATGATCTCAAAATTGAACAAGAAAGAATGCAGCAAGTACGCCAAGCGGAAGTAGATCGGCAACGAAGAATTGAAAATGATCGCAGAGAAAGTGAATTTAGAGAGCAATTACGTAAAGAACGAGAGCAAAAAGAACAACGCTATGAACAAGAAAGACACGAACGAGAACATTTGGAATTTTTAAAACGCCAAGAATTGGAAAAACAGCAGAAAAACGAGCCTAAAAAACCAGAAAATGAAAATAACAACGATTACCGACCTTGGTGAATGCTGTTTAAACGCAAAAAAATAGGGTTTTTAGCGATGTTTTGCTAAACCACAGTAGATTTATAGTTGAGTTAAGAAAAAACTCTTAAATCGCAAATGAGAGCATTTAGCGAGTGTCTACGAGCGAACTACAGGGATCTAAATTTTTTCACCTGTTTTTCCCTGATTACAGGCTCCCCTGTGTATCAAGAACTCAGAATCAGAGCATCCCGAATGGGTGCGAACTGATTACGATGGCTTTATGTCGAGCGAAGCGAGTAAAAAGCTCATGAGCGAAGCGAATTCCTAGTTGCTTTTCTTTTTTAAAAGTCACGAAATTTTAAGCCAAAAATTGCCCCTACGAACTGAGCGAAAGCGAAGTTCAATAGAGTTTGAGCGTAGCGAAAACCAAGGGCAATTTTTCCTTACCTTGGCTTTTAATTATTTTTAAAGTTTTTAATGCTTTTAGACTCTCTGAAAACCTTTGTTTGCAAGGCTTTCAAGGTGGATAAGACTACAATTTCTTTGTCATAAGACTACAATTTCTTTGTCATAAGACTACAATTTCTTTGTCATAAGACTACAATTTCTTTGCATTTGATTACATCGAATGCTAATGTAGTCTTAATAACACTTATAACCTATGCAGTCTTATGAAAAATGACTTAGTAGTAAAAGATAATGCCTTAATTAATGCCAGTTATAATCTCGAAGTAACCGAGCAACGGCTTATCCTTTTATCAATAATAAGAGCAAGAGAAACAGGCCAAGGGATCTCATCCGACAGTAAATTAGAAATCCATGCTTCTGATTATGCTTCTCGCTTTGATGTCACCAAAGAAGCTGCGTATAACGCTCTAAAAAATGCAGTTAATAATCTTTTTGAAAGAAAGTTCTCTTTTAAGGAAATTCATAAAGATACAAACAAAGAAATTGTAGTCAAATCCCGCTGGGTTAGCCGAATTGCATATGTTGATGACCTTGCTACATTAGAAGTTACCTTTGCACCAGATGTTGTTCCTCTTATTACAAGATTGGAAAAGCACTTTACGAGCTATCAACTTAAACAGGTTGCGCAACTAACTAGCAAATATGCTATTCGTCTATATGAGTTTCTAATTGCTTGGAGAGACGTAGGAAAAACACCTGTTATTTCTTTATCTGAGTTCAGAGAAAAATTAGGACTTGAGATGAATGAATATCAAAAAATGGTTAATTTTAAAAGTCGTGTTTTAGAACCAGCCATAAAGCAAATCAATGAGCTGACTGATATACATGTAAAATACGAACAGTACAAAACAGGAAGATCTATCTCAGGCTTATCATTCACTTTTAAGCATAAAAAAATTGATTCGATACCTTCAGAAAGAGATCCAAACACGGTAGATCTCTTTACCCAAATGACCGATGCACAACGCCACATGTTTGCCAATAAACTTTCAGAGCTACCGGAAATGGGTCGGTATTCCCAGGGAACTGAAAGCTATCCACAATTTGCTATTCGTATTGCTGAGATGCTTCACGATCCTGAAAAAATCAAAGAACTATATCCATACCTAAAAAAAGTGGGATATATGCCATTAAATAAAAGGATTTAGTAAATGGCTAAATTATCACTAAGTGAAGTATCTAACCGCTTTAACGTCAGTCGTTCTACGCTATATAGGGCCATAAAAGAAGGGCGTATATCTCGAAGCGCTGATGGTCTTTTTGATATTGCAGAAGTCATCCGATGCTTTGGAGAGCCGATCAAAAAGCATGAACAAAAACAAGAAGTGGATCAGTCTAAAGATGATGCTGATTTACGTCAGCTTGTTGATTTTATGAAAAAGGAAATTGAGTCATACAAAGATCGTGAGAAACGCTATTTAGATCAAATAGACCGCTTTCAATTGCTATTAGGGCATAAAGAGTCTGAAGAAAAAATGTCTCATGATACACCAGTGACACATTCCAATGATGCACCATGCGACAACAATAGTGGAATAAGTGAAACTATTGATAATAATAGAGATAGTGAAATTAAAACATCCCATGAGACATTGGTGACACGCCCTAATGAAACACCAAAACACGTACCAAATACGCATTATGAGACAAAGAAAAAACGTGGATTATTTGGCCGTGTGCTAAATGCTGTTTTTGATCATGACTGAGCAATCTAGGGAGAGAAATCATGCCGAAACTGAAAGACATTGCCCTAGGCATTATTGTGGCTCCGCTGCTGATCCCGATTATGCTAATTGCATCGTACCAGGATAAAAAGGCACTGAAGAAAGAGCTGGATGAACGCCAAAAAGAAAAAGACCAGGCATCCTGATTATTCAATTGAGCTAATCAAAATCGTGAAACATTGCTTAAATAATAGGCGTGGAACGTGAAAAATCATAAAAAAAACCCACCTTTGGGAAGGTGGGCTATCAACTAGAAACTACAGTGTTGAATTATAAGGATAATTATACAGCATTTCGTATAAGGTGTATTATGTTAATTTTAGGAAAACTTAGAATAATTTACACAATTCTGACTAGTTTTTTAATATGAAATTAAAAAATAAGCAATAAAAAGTTCGCTATTTGCGAACTTTTTATTGCTTATTTTTTGATATTTAATATAATAATTTTAATTATTTGTACTCATAGATAGATTTTCCGTCTAGCAATAATGTTATTTGAATCAACGCAGGCTTTTTGCCAATTTTGGTTTATATAATTTAAAAATTGCTTATTGAACTAGCAATAGTTCGAGGAAGTTTACTTCCACCAATTCCGCCCCCCAAGGTTTCTCTTGATCCTATTGTTGGGAAGAGGGGACGCCCCTTGCTGACGCAGCAAGGGGCTGGGTTTTATGAGAATAAATCTTGCTGATACTGCTCTTAATTACTGACGGGCCCTACGCAATTCCGCGTAGGGCGTAATTAGAGATGAGGTCTACATGGACAAAAAAACAAATAAGCATCAGCAAGCACTTGAACAAATCAACAACGATGACAAAACTGAAAAGGATGAAGGGAAACCTAATAAGCTTAAGACGTTTTCCAAAGCTGTTGATTGGGCATTCAGAATCGAACGAGCTATCAGTTGGATCGAGCGTTTGTTTGGGGATGAATGACTCCCAAAAAGTGTGTTAACTCACACGATTTAGGGGTTCAAGTGAACTCTTAAAGCTAATTTATATTAAAAATATGGGATACCGTTATGATTAACCGAGCACTAAAAGCAATTAGAGTTTTCCATGGCTTATCACAAACTGAATTAGCTACAGAATTAAATATCTCAAAATCTTACTTATCAGAATTAGAAAATGGTAAAAAATCTGTTTCATACAATTTCTTAGAAGACTTTTCTAATTATTTTGATATGCCTGTATCTACATTAGTTTATTTTTCAGAAAACATTGAAAACCCTGAAAAAATTTCTAAAAAGTTTAAACTTTTAGCAAGCAATAAACTTTTATCCATATTAGAATGGGCCGGAAATCGGAAATCGGAAATCGGCTAAATTATCCAATGGTTCAGAAGAAGAAAAATAAGAATTATCCGGTAAAGCAAAGCATTTTATATAACCTAAAATCTAAAAATAAACTCGCTACGCTATTGGATCTACCTTTACAGGACTTAAAAGCTCTCCAGGATGATCATTTTTATTCTTGCTTCCAAGTTTCAAGCGGTAGAGAAGTCCAATATCCCCAAGATGCTCTATACAAGATACATAAATTTGTGAATAAGCTGCTATCACGGATAGAACTACCTGACTATTTACACTCGGGTAGAAAAAAGCGTTCCTCAATAACAAATGCTAAAAATCATTTACTCAGTCAATATAAAACATTAACTGTTGATATAGAACATTTTTTTCCTTCAACCTTATCTAACAAAGTTTTTGGTTTCTTCTTCAATTGTATGAACCAAAGTCCAGATGTAGCTAATTTGCTAACTAATTTATTAACCTATAAGGGATACATTCCTACTGGTAGTCCGGTCAGCATGAACTTGGCCTTTTTTGCAAATATAAAGATGTTCGATGAATTACACAGATTTGCGAATAATCGCGGCTGTAAAATGACAGTATTTGTTGATGATCTTGCATTTACTGGAAAAGAAGTTAACGCAAATTTCTTGTTTCATATTGAAACAATAATTACTAAACATGGCTTAAAAATAAAAACTAAAAAAACTAAATTTTTTGAAGCGAATAGTCCAAAGATGATCACTGGAGTAGTTGTAAAAAATAATCAAATTGAGCCCGAGTATGAACAATTAAAAAAATTAAGAGAAGATGAAGCTAACTATAAAAACGAACCAGAAAATGAACAAAATCAGTTAATTTTCAATGGTCGATTAGCTTATCTTTCTCAAATAAACAAAAATTTAAAGATAAAGATGGATCTTAAAAAGGTAAGTTAAAATATTTAACATAAAATCTCTTATTCGAAATTTCAAAACTGGATTTTTCCACCAAATCACTGTCTATTTAACATAATAGAGGTTATACGAAATGCTTTTTAAAATATCTTTGTTTTTCATATAGTTAAAAATTTTTCATCCCCCTGAAAAACCACAAAAAACCGACTTGGAAACAAGTCGGTTTCTTTTTGAGCAATTTTGATACTTCTTGCCAATAAAATTGATCAACATTTAATCAATTTGTCATTTTTCTCTGCGTTATCAAGACAGCGCTGGCTTAAATTATCCCCAATTTCTGCGGACAACTCTTGGGATAAAAATCCACCAATTTTGTACGCCTGAGCGCACATGAATTTAGGGATTTTGCGGATATTCATAACCCCTTGTATTCAATATCATGAAGTCATAAGAGAACAGGACGTTCCGCAGAATAAAAATAAATAATCGCACAAGGATCGGCGGCACGACAGGAGTTATGC
>NZ_VPCB01000031.1:0-12350 GCF_013418435.1 Acinetobacter sp. YH12142
AAAAAGAGATCCGATTGCATTTGAACAAGCAACACAGCAGATTGAAAAATTACGAGAGCAAGCGGCACGTGGTGAAATTATATTAGGTTATGTTGATGAAACAGGGTTTTCATCTACACCTGATAACCGCTATGCATGGACAAAGATAGGTGATGTTCATGCGGTTGATGCAATAAGATTAAAACGAGTTAATGTCATGGGGTGTTTGCTTTCAACGGGGGAACTGGTGACAAGTTGTTTACAAGAGTCAGTTACAAGCACTTGGTTTTATGCCTATTTAACTGGAATAGCTCAACAAGTAAAACAGACTTATAACCTTCCATTGGTTCTTATTGTTGATAATGCCTCGATTCATAGAAGTAAAAAGATGGCTGATTACAGAGAGCTACTTAAAAGTAACTTTTCGACGAATTTGTATTTTATTCCAGCTTATAGCCCTGAGTTAAATCGAATCGAGATGGTATGGAAGCAGATGAAATATTATTGGCGAGATTTTCAAGTCATGACAGCTGATAAAATAGAGCAATGGGTGGAGAGAGTATCAAACCAATTCGGAAAAGAATACATGTTTACTTTTTAATGACAGCTTATGTGGTTGATTCCATTAATAGTCCTTGGATTTTTTTTATTCACTGGTATTAAAATTCATCAGAAGAATATTAGTAAAATATCTAGATATTAACAGCCTAAAAATATTATCTAGCCCTATGCAAAGATATGCATAGGGTTATTACTTATTTAGAAATTAACGTAGTATCATTTTTTTTGGGAGTTTCAAAAGAGATTTTTTCAAAAATTATTAAACTAAAGATTAAGACTCCGATTAAGCCAATTAGTCCCATAATTAAGAAAGTTGCTCTAAATATCAAGCCATAAGTCAAAATTTTACTTAAATATTTTTTTCCCATATTAGCTCTAATAAGATTACTTTCTTCATTACAAAATATTCCAATATCAATTGAAGAATTTCTTTCTAATCTTTTAAAGACTTCTTCAGATTGTTTGATTAAAAAAGATGTTCTTTGATCTAGCTTCCAGAAAACAAATGCCGTAATACTTAAGAAAATGGATAAAAATATTCCTATGTAAGCAAAGGTACTTGAGGACTGAATGGAAACACCTATAGCGGTTCCTAATCCAGCAATGATAAAAAGAAAATAATTGAACATTGTTATTCTTTGGTTGGAATGTAATTCAAAGTACTTCCAGGCATGTTCAACAGCTTGTTCAGAATTAATCCTATTTGTCATATTAATATTACCCAATTGAAAATTATATGAATTATATAATTTATTCAATTGAATAAACTAATCTAAATAATTCTGCTTGATACTTTGCATCGTGCAAAGCATTATGATCTCCTTGTAAAGTAGGATGTACATATTTATCTATTGAACTTGACTTTGTATCGTACCAGCTACATTTTGTGGCTCCCATAAAAAGAGCTTTGATATCTATAGCTGATATACCAAAAGGATTTCTATTTAAATATTTTAGAAAATAAAAATTTATAAAAGACCAATCGAAAGGCGCATTAAGTCCTACAAATATAGGTCTAGAGTCCTCTGGTAAATACTTGAGTATCCAACTTTCAAATTGAGACATTGCTTCTATGGGGGGAATACCTTTCTTTCGTGCTTGGTCTAAAGTTATTCCTGACACTTTTAAAGCTTCTTCAATTGCTTGATCACTGATTGGTTGGAGCATTATTGTAAATTCTATATCAGGGTTATATACGAAACATGCTCCTATAGTCAGCATACTGTGTTCACCTACTATAGGACCTGCTGTTTCAATGTCTACAGAAATATAAACCTCTTTTTTATACATTCTTATGCTCCTTCCAATTAGAATTATGTTATCCAGCCATTATAGGTGAAGGCTTTAGCTTACTAAGAGCCTGATGGAAGTGTGAGATTTTTAATTCTGAATCAGGAAAAGCTAAAGAAACTGCCGTTGGATATAACCGTGTACGAATATCTGAATAAGTCCAACCTGGTTCTGCTCCGTGAGGAGCAGTTGCACTTACTAATTCGGCAATTTCATCTTCCGAAAAATCGATGTCAGACAAATCTTTAGTAAAAAGCTCATGTCGTTCTTCATTAGATGGGCGAACAAACTCTTCTACAATGGAAGCTCTACGCAAAACAGCTGCATCTAAAGCAGCTAATCGATTAGTACATAAAATTGCAAAGATACGGCCACCATGTTTTCTTAAATCATCTATTGCTTGAATTAAAGTATTCACACCAACTTTATCTTCATGATGACTATTTTCTTGACTTCGAGATGCTCCAAGCGAATCACCTTCATCAATAATAAGAAAAGCTCGACCATTTCCATGTCCAATAGACCGAGTGATTTCATCGAATGCTTGTGCAATGAGAGTACCCATTTCACCAACTTTACCAGTTCCTCTGACTTTATTACTAAGCTTAAATAGCAAAGCATCTTCTATTTTCGCATCACGAGCTAATCTATTAACAATTGCTTCAGCATTTGCAGTTTTTCCAGTACCTACATCACCATGAAAAATAGCTAAAGGATATTGATCGACAAGAAGATCAATAACCGCTAGTTTTTTCCCATGTTTTTGTTTACTCCATTGTTCTAACTCATCAGCCTGAAGCAAAAGTTGTACTTGTTTCTTAATACGGGAATATCTAGATTCAAAACCGAGTAATTTGTCAGCTAAATCATCAAATTGTTTAATTGGTAAATCTGTCTTAACTTCAAAAACTGTTGATTTACTCATGAGTAGTCGCTCCTATTAGCTCCATAACCATTACTGCTATAACCTCGCTCCCCTGATGCAGAAAGGCTACTGTGAGTGGTACTTTCTGTTGTTGAGACCCAAGTTATTTCCAATGGTAATTTGGAAGCTTTTTCTGATTCATTACGATATTTATCGGTATGTGACAATATAATTCTAATTCGTCCATCTGGTGTGTGGGGCCACATTACTCCGCCAGGTCTTTCAGTACCAGATGCACCTTCAGTTTGAAATATGTACTTAATAGCTCTAACTTCTGAACCATAGGAAGATATCAAAGTTACATCAACTTTAGATAAATATTCATTTTTTGCTAATAGTTCAATATCATGGGCATATTCTTTCGCTTTATCTTCAGTCATCGCTCTTGTGCTACTAGCGATCATAATTAAATCTGCTTTAATACTACGTACAACTTTTTCAACATCAGCTACAGTGTAAGTACTCGAATAAGTACTTGAGTATGATGAACTCATGCTTTAATCCTTAATTTTAAATTTATTACCGAATATTTCTTTCCAAATGTCGTTATCATCTTCTACTGATGCATAATTTGCAGTTTCCCAAGCTTGTAAGGCTATTTTGACGATTTGTTCTTTCTCTTCTATAGTTATTCGAGACGCTACATTATTTTCATGGTTAGCAGGATCAATAATTACAACAGGATCTGAAAAATATTTCTGCACCTTAGCCGAGTTCTCAGGGAAATCAATACGCTCATTTAATTCACTTTGAGCTATAAATCCTAAAAATTCTCTAAAACGTTGTTCAATATTTTGTGTTGGTCCATCACGATCTTGTAAATAAGCTAGTATCAACTCTAGATGAAAAGATTTAAGGCCCGGAGGGCACGCAAAATTTTTCCATCGTTTTGCCATACGCACTAAAGTGCGGTAATGCTTATCTGAATTTTTTCTATCACGAATAAATTGAATATGACAAGGAGCACAAGTTAGGTTTTTTTCTTTAGTTTTTAGATCATATTGCCAACCATGGTTTGGTTCTTGGGCATCTTGAATTACAGGAACTACATCTACACTCAGCCCACTTTTGACAAAAGTTACTGTAGCTGCTCTCCGTTGAATCTCAAAATCTTCAACAGCTTTAGTTGGATAAATTTTTGTGAGTAACGTGTAAATTAAGTCATTAAGATTGTCTAATGTCGAATCATCTACATTTTTATTACTGATATAAAATACAATATCTACATCGATAGGATCATCTACAGTTTTCTTCAAAATTGTATACTTTGCAAAAGAACCGGCTTTAACTACTTTTGCTATTTTTAAGTCAGAGTTTGAAGTGATATGTTTGCGTAACTCTGTTATTAAATTATCCACTTGTGCATGATATTCTGTACGTTTTTCTGAAGGTAAACGAAGTACATTACCATCATAATATTGAAGATCTGAATTTGTAAGTGACATTCTGATGTGTTTCCCCAAGTTAGTTATTAAGTGTTAAGCCATGAGTAATATAATCTGCTGTTACTGCAGCAGCTGCTTTTGCGGCTAAGTCATGAAAGCGATTGTCTTTTGTGGAATCACCAAAGTCACTAATTCCTCTAATCATTAACACGGGTTTTTTATGTAAAGCACAAGCCGCAAATACTCCTGCACCCTCCATTTCAGCAACTTCAATTTTTCCATTAAGTTCTTTTAAGGCTTTAAATTTTTCAGGATCTCGAAGAAGCTTCTCACCACTTCCAATAGTGACTGTTTTAGGCATAACACTTTTAGTTACTGGGCCAATTTCAATACTATCTGGAAGTATGATTTCTAAGGCTTCATAGCTCTTTATTAAGCGACTTTCTAAAGAACTTTTGTTAGATAAATATGTGCTAACATCCTGTCTAACTTTAAGATCTAACACTGTGCTTTTAGGCCGGTGTTCTGTAGCGCCACCTTCAATGAGAGCTGCTCCTTCGTATGCAACGACTTGTTCAGATAAAACAACTTCGCCTAAAGCACATTTTTCGCGCATTCCCGCAGCAATACCTAACATGATTACATTTTTAGGTTGTAATTCAATTAGTAATGTGGTGGTGATTGAAGAAGCATCTACATTTCCAGCGCTAGAAAAACATGCTATTGCGCAATTAGCCCGTATACCATCATTGCGAATTATTTCTGTTTTCCATACATGGAGACCCGTACTTGTAACTATAGGCTGTACACCTTCATTAATATTTAATGCTTGCCTTGCAGCTGATAATTCAATTGGTAAAGCTGTCAAGACTAATACATCTGGCGGAAGAGCTGCGTGTCTAGCTTGTTCCTCTTTATAAAAGATCGTAATAATTCTCTTTGCAATTTGAGAAAATTCTAATACAGGTTCTTCTAAAGAGAGTGCTGAAATACTTTTTACCACAGTAGAACCGGTATTTTGCAAATAAGTTTGAGGAGTGTCTCTAAATTTTTTTAGCAATCCTAATGCACCATTTCCATCTTCTTTATTTGATCCGATTTGTAGATCTAAAGGCAAAATAGGCAACCCTTTTTTTACCATTTTGTGAGCTCTATCTAATACTCCTTTACCACCACCTAGTGCAATCATTGCTGTAGCATGCTCAATTTGTTCTTCACCTACATTGCTACCTGTTAAGATTTCGTCATCAATACAAATATGTTCAGCAACCCCACGAGCAATCATGCTATTTAAAAGCCGTCGCTGTTCGGAATTGGTTTTGCATTGCAACCGATCATTTGATGCAACAATCTTAAGAAAGATTTTGTTTTCTATCCCTTGAGTTAGTTCGTTTATTTTTCTAGCAATAGTCCAATCAAAAACTAAAGATTTTTGAGTTTGATTTACAGGCTCTGCTGAAAAATAACCGATAAAGCTGCCTCCAGCATTAATAACTTCTGTTACAAGAGCTTCAACAAATGAATGAGCCTTATCGATCTGGTCATCATTTGTAGTAAGAGAAATGCTACCTGCAAGGAGAATACAACTATTTGAAAGAGAAACTGGATTACTCATTCTCCCCTTACCCCCTAAAAAATATAATAATTTTTAATAGATGAAGGTTACATTAACTATTGCAAGTGTTCTTTGAAAATTTATTTAGCTTTGTAATTTTAGTATGCAAGTAGTTTAATTGTTCACTCCTCCAGGTATCACTGCAAATATGGCTGTACAGTGGTAAGAACCCTACAAACGCGATTGAATGAGATAAAGTAATATACTGTAGTACCAGCTGTTAAAAGGAAAAACCACCAAAACACCTAGATTACTAATTGTTACTGAAGGAATATCCATAATTTTGGAAAAAGTTGTCTAGATAGAAGAAGAACTCCTAATAAAGTCGCAATTATTGCACGAGCATGCTGAGAAAGGCGGCACTCAAATCTACAGTTGCTATGTGAGTTGTGAGTTATGACCCGGCAAATATGATAACTCCAATAAAATCATTAATCTAAACATTTGCTGAATCTTCATTAAATTACTAACCACTGAATTAGATGGATGAAATGGTAAATATATAGTTGTGAAGGGCTTTGTTGCACAAACCTATCTGTAAAGGCTTTTTCAGCGATATAATTTTCAAATGAAGAAGCCTACACACAAAATCTACTGCACAACCAATTGGCCCGCATATAACCGAGCACTCATGAGTCGCGGAAATATTGTCATTTGGTTTGATCCTGCTACGCAATGGTATGCTCCATCAAAAGGCAAACAAGGGCGAAATCAAACCTACTCCGACGCAGCTATCCAATGCTGCTTAATGATTAAATCCTTATTCCGTCTATCTTTACGTATGGTCACTGGCTTTGTGCAAAGTCTGATTGAACTTTGCGGATTAAATTGGACCGCACCAGATTACAGTACGCTTTGTAGAAGACAAAAGCATATTGATATTGCAATCAGCTACCAAAAAAGTAGCGATGGGCTGCATCTACTCGTAGACTCTACAGGCATGAAGTTTCTAGGTGAGGGCGAATGGAAACGCAAGAAACATGGAGCTGAATATCGTCGCCAATGGCGTAAACTACATATTGGTATAGATGCCAAAACCCTACAAATACGCGCTATTCAGCTCACAACCAATAATGTCAGTGATTCACAGGTGCTTGGTGATTTACTTAATCAGATTCCACAAGATGAGCAGATTGACTCTGTTTATACCGATGGAGCTTATGACACCAAGCAATGCCGTCAGGTCATTGCAGATCGGCAAGCACATGCGGTGATTCCACCTAGAAAAAATGCGAAACCATGGAAAGATACAAAGATCAGCTCGCTAGAGCGAAATGAATTACTTCGAACAGTTAAACGTTTAGGCAGGACATTATGGAAAAAATGGTCAGGCTATCATCGCCGCAGTTTGGTGGAAACCAAGATGCATTGCATCAAATTATTAGGCGATAAATTAATGGCAAGAAGCTTTCCTAGTCAGGTGAATGAAATTCATGCACGTGTAGCAGTCCTCAACAGATTTACGGAATTAGGTCGACCACTTACCCAAGTTACGCCTTAAATTTGGCTCAATTAGGGGCGCTTTGCATTTCAAATCTTTGTGCAACAAAGCCGATGGAAAGTATCTACACGGATGAATACAGATATGGTGCTCGATGCACTTGAGCAAGCATTGCACGATCGAGGCATGCCAAAGAATGTGATTCATCATTCCGATAGAGGTGTTCAATATCTTTCTATTCGCTATACCAATCGTTTAGAAGCTGCAAATTTACGAGCATCAGTCGGTACGACTGGTGATTCATACGATAATGCTTTGGCTGAAACAGTGAATGGCTTATACAAAACAGAGGTGATTGAGTATTTAAAAGCAGATTGGAAAGGTTTAGCGGATGTACAACTTGCGACACTCAACTGGGTAGATTGGTTCAATAAAGAGCGTGTACACAGTGCATTGGGTTACAAGTCGCCTTTTGAGTTTGAAGCAATGTACTATGATAAGATTAACCCGTTAGGTCAGGTGGCCTAACTTAAATAAAAAAGTCTCCGACAAACCCGGTACGGTTCAGTCTCAATTTTCACACTTCATGCAACAGAGTCGTTTTTATCCTAAGGTCCTTACCACTTGTATTCTTTACGAACATATATCAAAAAAAGTGTAGCAAGTTGCTACACTTTTCGCTAGATCAACTCTTTACCAAAAATATCATTCAGTCTTTCACGAATACTATGGACGAATTCCGGATTACTTTTAAGTTTATGCTTCATATTTCGTTTAAAGTCATTCAACCCCATACCAATTTCAGCAAAATCCATTTGGAATAAAGTGTCATTAATGACAATATTTGCTTGAGAGTCAGTGAGGCATCCTACTTTTTTAAACCACTTCTTGAACTGCTGATAATTTTCATCATTATTAAAAATATACCAAGAACGTACATTCATATCGAATTTAGCCCCTAATTCTTTTACGGATGCATTGTCTTCAAATGGAACATCAAGATAGATTTTTTCAATCACTGCAAATTCATCCAGTGCCTTATCAGCAATCCGATGATGCAGTTTAAAATTCACACCTACAATTGGACGGCCTTTCTTAACGGTTTCATACTCTAATTGTAGATCTGTATTTTCGTTAATTTCTGCCACTATTTTGTCTAATACATAGCGTCTAAAATCTACCCAGCGATCATATTTGGTTTCATTAATATCAATCAGTGCTTTCAAGTTTTCTAAAAGTAATGGCACTTCATAACTCTTTTGATTGGCGTACTTAAATTCATTTTTAATGAAATAAGTATAGAGACTCATACTGGCAACAGAATCTAGGGCAAAAAGATGTTTTAGCTGATAGGTAGTAAAATTACCCCCA
Organism: Acinetobacter sp. YH12142; assembly: GCF_013418435.1. NCBI lineage: Bacteria > Pseudomonadati > Pseudomonadota > Gammaproteobacteria > Moraxellales > Moraxellaceae > Acinetobacter > Acinetobacter sp. YH12142. Next base: position 8,568 of record NZ_VPCB01000031.1, read on the forward strand.
GCCAGTTGAGTGAAATACGGCAACACCTCACTGGTAAAACGAATCTGAATCGCATTTTTAGAATCATCTTCCCATCTTAACTCACGGATAATGGGAACGACAGAATGTACTTTTTTAGTCTTTCTTTTACCATTATCAGCAGGCTCCTCAATAATAAAATGAGCTACCCGGGATGAAAGCTCTTTGTAGATCCGATCTATTGCAACATTAATTGAATTACGTTTATTTAATCCTAGTAAATCTGCCAAATCATCCTTATACAAATAAATATAAGTTTGTTCGGTAATTTCACCATCTACCCTATTTTTCTCACTATAATTCGCAACCGCCATTGCATATAGAAGTGCCTTATATTCATTGGCTGATAATTCGATTGGGCGAATTAAACGGTTACTGGTACTGACAACGCCATTATGGCGAATGTTGCCTATACAGTAAGGAATATAATTCGATTCTTCTTGCAATGGTTCAGATTCTGTCATAACCGTGATATTTATAATTTAACTTAGTTTTTATATACAAAAGTGGAAAAACTTTCAAGACTTTCACCACAAGATTCTAAAAGTGGAAAGTTTGTCATCAAAAAGAAGCATTTTAGCCGGTTTTCTGCATTTAAAGTGGAATTAATTATAATCTTTCCACCCTATGATGACAGACCTTCCACCTTTAGTCTCGAAATTACAGTTCAGAAGGCCTATTTTTACTTTTTTCATTCAGATCTAGTTAGGTTAAGTCAGATAAAAACCCTGATGTGACAAGGCTTCCACCTTTTTGTTAGATTTAAAAGGTATAACTGCACATATAATCATCAGGAAATATCCAATAAAAAAAGATTATCCACAGGTTAAGAAGATACAGTGACAATCTTTCCACCTTTAAAGCTTAGTTATGAGACTTTATTAACAGCTTAAATATTTGTTTTTGCAATTATTTTTAAATAAAAATAGCAGATATAAAAATAGCAGTGACAAACTTTCCACCCTAGTGACAGACCTTCCACTTTAGAGTGACAAACCTTCCACTTTAGAGTGACAGACCTTCCACTTTAGAGTGACAAACCTTCCACTTTAGAGTGACAAACCTTCCACTTTAGAGTGACAAACCTTCCACTTTTAAATCTATAAGCATTTGTTTTATATAATAAAAATATGATCCTAATTATTAATTAGCTAAATAACTAATTATTCTAATTTTTAATTAAGCTAGCTTAGTTAAAAATTTATTTTTTAAACTGTTTTACAGCTGAATAAATAGGATTTATAAATTTAAAAACTATAGTAAGATGAATGAAAGTTATTTATATTACTAAACATTCAAATAAGGAAGCATCTGACACGCATGTCTGCAAAAATTATTACTGTTGCTAACCATAAAGGCGGATGTGGCAAAACAACGACTGTTGTACACCTAGCCTCAGAACTTGCCAATCTGGGCAACAAAGTTTTAGTCATTGATTTAGATCCTCAAGCAAACGCAAGTTTACACATTGGGATCCAACATCCAAGCGAAATTGCTGTCACTACAGCAGAATTACTAGTGGGCGATATTTCGTTGTTGGCAGATGCATTACAAGAAGAAACGAACTTTGAAAAAGTATCATTAATTTATGGTTCCTTGAATTTAGGAAAAACTGAAGATCAACTAAAAGAAGAAGCTCCCCGTCCTTCAGAAGAGTTAAATATCAAGTTAAAACTATTAAAAGATCTATATGATTTTATATTGATTGACTGCCCACCTAGCCTTAAATTATTAACCAGCAATGCCCTGGCATCCTCAACACATGTCATTATCCCTATCGAATCAGGATCACAATATGGATTATATGGGGTAACAGATCTTTTAAATCATCTTGAAAAGATCAAACGTATTAATCCAGATTTAGAGCTTTTAGGCGCTTTACTAATTAAGCATGATGAACGTCAGAATGTCTGTAAGCTGATTCGGGATGAAGCCTTGAAACAAGTGGGTAAAATTTTAGAAACCACAATTCCTCAAAGTACTAAAGTCAATCAAGCAGCCATTCTGCAACAACCACTTTTGAAAGTAGAAAAAAATTCAAAAGTACGTAAGGCTTTTGAAAGCCTTGCCAATGAAATTGTATTGAAAATTTAAACCTGAGAGCATTATGGCAAGCACCAAAGAGCTTTTAGCTCAGAAACTGAAACAGAATACAGAAAAACATCAGCAAGCACAGAAAGACAATATTAAAGAGCTGAAAGAGTTTAGACGTAATGTCCCTATTGAGGATATCAGCCGAAGTCTAAACCAGCCGCGTAAAATATTTGAAGAATCACAGTTAAAAGAACTGGCGGATTCTATTAATGAAATCGGCCTTTTGCAGCCCATTACAGTGCGTAAACTGGATAATCTGAAATATGAACTGATTGCAGGCGAGCGACGCTTACGGGCACATCAGTTACTCGGAAAGTCTGTGATTGAAGCCATTATCATTGATGCAAATAATGTAGAAGCATCTTTGTTAACCCTGGCCGAGAATTTAAAGCGTCAGGATCTGACAGATTATGAGATTTTTATTGGCCTGAACTCACTTGATGAGAAATTAAAGAAAAACAAGCAACGTTTAGCCAATTCACTGGGTTTAAATCGCGAAGATATGTACAAGTATTTAGCATACGAAAAACTGCCGCAAGCAATTTTAAATGACCTTGATGTGGAACCAGGCTTGCTAGGCCGTACTGCTGCAACTGCATTCAAAAAATTTCTATCGGATCATCTTGAACAACTCTCTGAAGCCGAAGTGGCCTTACTCGGAGCTTGGGAAAAATTAAAAGACAAAAAACTCGAGCAAAGCAAAGTTACTACTTATGCTGAAAAACTATTGAGTCAGAATCCAGAAAAACTGACCACAACATCCGTGGTCAGAAAAATTGAATATGCCGGTAAGATTGCGGGGAATATCAAACTGAATCAAAAACAGCTTAAGGTTTCTCTGAATATCTCGGAAATTGACGAAGCCAGTCTCTTACAATTAGAAGATTTCTTAAAACAGCTGATTCAAAAAAGCGAAAAAGTGTAGCAAGTTGCTACACTTTCTTAGCACCCTGAAACTAATTACATCCTCATGCATTATTGAATTTTATTTTCTTAAGTATGCTTCTTTACATTTGGTCTTTGAGAGTACTGTTACTTCGGACTGAGATTAAATTCTGCCTTTCTTCTTGTGGAGTAGTTTTATATTTATCCGGAAATATTATATATGTCCATATAAGCACTCCCAGTTTTCAGGTTTTGTATCAAAATAATCAATTCTTATCAGATTTTTCGATAGGGAAGTATATATGCTGGTGGAACATAAATAATTTGGTGGTGTTTCAAAAGGTATGCTGCCGTTAAAAAAATACGTTATTAAGGTAAAAGAAAGTAAGCATCCAGCTAACACAGCCTTACCAAGCGATCCTATAAGCCTTAATTTAGTTCCCACCTAAAAACAAGTGGGGACTTAATCTATGAACATGGATATATATTCAGCAACACCTCCTGTTGCTAAAAAACGCAGAACATACAGCAAAGAATTCAAATTCAGTATTGTCAATGCCTGCAAAAATCCTAATACCTCGATCGCTTCGGTCGCACTGCAACATAGTATTAATGCCAACCTTGTCAGTCGTTGGATCAGGATCTTCAGGCATCATGAGGGTGCCGTGCAGGATCCTACTCATGTGAATCCAGCATTTATTGCTTTGCCTTACACTGCTGCAATCAGCCAACCTATTGATGAGAGGATCACGTTGTGTATCACCGTGCCTCATACGAATAATGATA
>NZ_VPCB01000002.1:0-320969 GCF_013418435.1 Acinetobacter sp. YH12142
AGAGGAATTGCCACAAGATACGATAAGCTAAAACGTAACTATCAAAGCGCTGTTGCTTTAGCTTGTATATTTATATGGTTGCCTCTTTAGCTCAATTTATCGGCTGTAAATGTCAACACACCCTAATACAGACCAAGGCAGTCAGTTTACCAGTGATGCATTTATTGATGTATTGAAATCAAATGGCATTCAAATCAGTATGGATGGTAAAGGTCGATGGGTTGATAATGTGATGGTTGAACGATTATGGCGGAGCGTTAAATATGAAGAGGTGTATCTCAAAGCCTACAGCAATGTTTTGGATGCGAAGAAGCAATTAAACGCATATTTTGAATTTTATAATTTGAAACGACCTCATTCGAGTCTGGACAAAATGACTCCAGATGAGTTTTACTATGACCAGCTACCACAACAAAATAAGGTAGCTTAACTAGAGCAGAGTATCACTTATAAATAAGCTTTTAGTTGTTCAAACATGTGGGACCACCTCTTTTTCACTGGCTTTAGGTAAAGGCCTGGTGCGTGGTTTCTTTTTGGGACGTATCTTTTTGGTTAGCGCTTTATATACATCAGGCTCCATATTTCACCCAATAAAAAACCTCCCGGAGGAGGTTAATTTAAATGCATGTAAAAATTAAAATAACTTAAATATTTTTCCAGTTTTATCACTGTAGAAATGCATATCAAAGCTAGGCTTAATTATTTCATCATCTATATTTAGATAACGGACGCAATCCCCAAAACTATTTGGCTCATCAGATGACTTTTCGCACATAGCTTCTAGTGTATAGACAGCGCCATGTTGATCAACCACATCTAACATTACTTTGTTTAATAAAGTTTCCATGTATTAGCCATCAATCCCAACGATTTCACTCGCTTGGAAACCACGTTGACCTTTTGATACGCTAAATTGTACACGCTGACCTTCAGCAAGTGATTTGAAACCACCTGAAATGATTTGAGAAAAATGAGCAAAAACTTCTTCGCCGTTATCAGCCGCGATGAAACCGAAGCCTTTAGTATCGTTAAACCACTTAACAGTGCCTGTAGTTAAATTTGACATAATAATTTCCTTTAATAATATTTAATATAGAGTTCTTGAAAAAATTAAGAAAATAAATAATTAATTTATAAATAATTTAATTAAAAAATTTTAGCTCTAAGTTGTTCAGGTTTAAGAGTGAGAGTTTAAAAATACAATTTATATAGTTTATTTAGTTCAGTATAAAAAGATTTACCATCAATATTTAAAGTTAGCTTTTGTCCTGACTCTAGGACAACTTGTTTAGCAACTTCAACTAAAGTTTTACCATTCAAATTGCTTTGAATTTTTTTTAACGGAATAATATTCACACGAATTTCATCGCCGTTAGTTGCTGAAGCAGTAGTCCAGCCGTTAGATATGTTCATTTATTGACTCATATAATGAGCTTTTGTAAACAGAATAGTATTAAAAATAAAACCAACTTTAATTTTGGAGATTGTTCACTTAAGAAAAATTTAAACTTATGATATTTACAGTAGCTATGAAATTTAAGAAAGATAAAAAAAATTAAATTAATATCTTAAAAATAGAATTTAAGGAAAACCCACGGATAGCTGCAGGCTTCCCTTGATCGGCATGATGCGAATTCATGCTATGCGTTAACTGTTTGAATTTGATGCTTGAACATCAGAATGGAGGGAATACGCAATTCCGTTAACAACTCAAACACTACCGTTCCGCTTACGGATTCGATCAAACACACTATATCAAATATTTTAATATATACCTAATGTTATCTCAATTTTATTTATATTTCATAACTTATAAATTAACTTTTTTGTTAGCTAGGCATATTCGGGGCATTAGGATTACAACACTTCATACTAATTTCTAAGTCTAGTTTCGCCTGTGCTTTGTCTGTCATATGGTAACATGGTAAGCTTTTAAACAAATGTCTTTTATCTTCTTTTAACCATGTGAAAAAGGCTTTGAAATTGCTGAAATAAGAACATTAATACCAAATGGCAATAAAGCAGATTTCTGAGATCGTCAGATGAGCACGTCTGATTCTTAAAGAATGGCTATTTTGTTTGAGAAAGTTCCAATAAGTTGCTTCAAATTTAAGAAAGAAATCATCAATTACGCAGAATAATTCGGTACTATTGAACATTAGGACTAGAGTTGTGAGTTTTGTGTGGTAACTCAACTGATGGCTCTAGTCTTCTTATTGTCAAGTTTATTTCTTATCCGCGATTCGGGTTAAATAATATCTGGGGGATTAAATAGCTGTTAGTCGAATAGCGAAGACGACACGATCAAGTGGTCTAAAAGAGACTGTAATTTAAATTGTGTAATTGCCTGAATTTGCTACCTTCATATTCACAACGGAGTCAGGCAATATGATGAACGAACAAAAACTAAAAGACCTTGCAGCAGAATTTGCTAAAGGAATCAAAACAGAAGACGATCTAAACCAATTCACCCGATTGTTGACTAAACTCACTGTTGAAACGGCTCTCAATGCCGGACTTACCGAACATCTCGGACATGAAAAAAATGCCCGTAAATCTGGCTCAAATTCACGCAATGGTTATTCTAGTAAGACTGTACTTAGCGATGATGGGGAGATTGAGATCACCACACCAGGTGATCGTTATGGTACTTTCGAACCTCAGTTGATTAAGAAAATCAGACCCGTATCACGCAAATGGATAACCAGATTCTATCCCTTTATGCCAAAGGTATGACCACCCGTGAAATCGTTGCTACCTTCAAGGAAATGTACGATGCCGATGTATCTCCAACGCTCATTTCCAAGGTGACTGATGCCGTCAATGAGCAGGTTGCTGAATGGCAAAACCGTCCGCTGGATGCAATCTACCCCATCGTTTATATGGACTGTATTGTAGTTAAAGTCCGTCATAATGGCAGTGTCATCAACAAGGCTGTATTCCTTGCCTTAGGCATTAATCTTGATGGACACAAAGAACTGCTCAGCATGTGGATGGCTGAGAATGAAGTTGCCAAGTTCTGACTAAATGTTCTGACTGAGCTGAAAAACCGAGGGTTGCAGGATATTCTGATCGCCTGCCTTGCGAAGCAGCGCTTCTCAGGACTAAAAGGCTTTCCTGATGCCATTAACAGCGTATACCCGCAAACCCACATCCAGCTGTGCATTATCCACATGCTACGCAACAGCTTGAAATACGTGTCATGGAAAGATTACAAGGTGGTCACTCAGGATTTAAAAGCCGTTTATCAATCACCCACTGAAGAGGCAGCCTTGATGGCCCTAGATCAATTTGCCCAAACATGGGATGACAAGTACCCACAGATCAGCAAAAGCTGGCGTACGCATTGGGAGAATCTGAATACCTTCTTTGCTTATCCAGCCGAGATACGCAAAGCCATCTACACTACCAACGCAATCGAGTCATTAAACAGCGTAATACGCCAAGCGATCAAAAAACGTAAAGTCTTTCCAACGGATGATTCTGTACGTAAAGTGATTTACCTGGCCATTGATGCAGCATCTAAAAAGTGGAATATGCCGATTCGCGACTGGCGTTTAGCCATGAGCCGCTTTATTATTGAATTCGGTGACCGCTTAAGCAATCACCTTTAAATTGATGAAAAGCAATTACACAAAATTTTTTACATGCTCCATTAAAAATACATATCTCCTTTAAATCTAGATTTATATATAAATTTGAGTCTGTCAAATACAAAAAAAACAGCTCCCAACTCAATGAGAACTGTATTTTTAATACTACAAATTGATCGAAATTAAACGGCAAGTACTTTCACAATAATGGTTTGCATGTCTTCATTTTCTTCCGCCAAATAAACACGCTTTAACTCTTTGCTTTTCACTTTGAATTGATGATTTTGATACTGAATTACAGCCGGAATTTGATCAAAATACAGGCTATCTGCGTCTAATTCTTCTTGAAAAAGTGGCGTGCCCAATTGATAGTCTAGGCTTTTTAATACTACATATTTAACAGTCGTTTTCATTGAAATAAACCTACTTTTGTTACGCTCTTTATTTTAAGTTTTAACATCGTTTTCCTTCCGAAGAAACCTTTATTTCATATTTTCGTACAGCTTCTAAACAATCACGCTATTTTCGTGAATTCCACAACACACACAGTACCAACTTAGACTTTTAGTGAAATTACAGGCGAGCGAAATCAATGCTAAAATTTTAAGAATACTAATGATCATTCACCATTCTACTTTGGGGTAAGCACATGCTTAAACTGTGTTGCGATGCTTTAGAACAAAAATCCATGACTATCGCGTTTATCGAGAGTGCGAGCTCTGGTTATTTATGTAGCCAATTTTCAATTTATAAGAATAGTGGTGCAGATATCTTGTTAGGTGGTCTTGTCAGCTATGATCCATCGATCAAGCGTGAAATTTTAAAAGTAGATCCTCTACTAATAGAAAAATTTACGGCCGAATCCGCAGAAGTGACTCAAGCGATGGCTGAGCAAGGACAACAACTATTTTTTCATGCGGACTTCGTGGTGGCCTGCACCGGATTACTCAAACCCGGTGGCAGTGCAACCGTAGAAAAACCCGAAGGAACATTTTATATTTCAATCTTACATGATGGTCGTATCTATAATTATCATTATTTTATTTTGGGTACGGCTTTAGAACGCCTAGATCAGTTAACTGAAAATGTTGCTCACAGTGTATTAGACATCTTAAATGCAGAATAAAACATACATAATCTTCATATTTAAATATCATTTTGCATCGCATACTGTATTGAGGAATTTACTTATCAGGACAAGAAAATGCAGCTACGTCATTTCAATGCATTCGCAATTAGCACCCTACTGTCCTGCTCTGCTTTCGCGACGGTAGGCGGCCCTCAAAACATTGAGGTTTTAGGTTTTGATAAAAAAGACCAAAAAATCTATTTAATGCGTCATTTTGAAGATGGTCGTGGTCGTTTACCACAATTATATTATTATCAATTAAATAGCCAAAAACCGACGCAATTAATTACAGTGAAGTCTTTGTATATTAATCCAAAGACAAAACGGATTGATTACGATCAAGACAGCACCCAGTTTGATAAAGAAATCGCGAAAATAAAAAAACGTTTAGTCAAATTAACACCAGTAAATAACAATAATGCTCGAATACAGTTATTAACAACCATGAATGGCACTGCTAAATCATGGTATGACCCCACTGAAACCATTGATAAATGGACCTATCAATATCGTGTTAAAAATTCGCAGTATAAAAGCGCTGTACAAAAGGCTGAGACCTATAAAGAAGGTTTAAAAATCTCTAAAACTTATCGTGTAGTGCAAAAGCCTTTTTATTTAGTAACTGTTAAATATCTAGGGATTCCATTTGAAACAGGATATAGCGTTGAAGATCCAGTTTTATTAACCAAATAGATTGTTAAATTAAATAACAAATAATAAAAAAGCCTCTTTTGAGGCTTTTTTATTACACTTAAAATTATGCTGCAGAACGCTCTGCAATTGGCACAACTTTACGTAATTCCGGACCTGTATAGTCTGCACTTGGGCGAATAATACGATTGTCCGCACGCTGCTCCATTACATGTGCAGCCCAGCCTGTTACACGTGACATTACAAAAATTGGCGTAAACAATTTCGTTGCAATATCCATGAAGTGATAAGCAGATGCATGGAAGAAATCTGCATTACAGAACAGTTTCTTCTCACGCCACATCACTTCTTCACAGCGTACTGATACTGGATAAAGTACCGTATCGCCAACGTCTTTCGCTAGGCGTTCAGACCAAATTTTGATGATGCCATTACGTGGATCATTGTCTTTATAGATCGCATGACCAAAGCCCATGATCTTTTCTTTACGCTCAAGCTTGCCGAGCATTTCACGTTCAGCTTCTTCTGGAGACGTCCAATTTTCAATCATTTCCATGGCAGCTTCATTTGCACCGCCATGTAATGGGCCACGAAGTGAACCAATCGCACCAGTAATACACGAATGCATATCTGAAAGCGTCGAAGCACATACACGTGCTGTGAAAGTAGATGCGTTAAACTCATGCTCTGCATACAAAATCAGTGATACGTTCATCACTTGCTCATGCAATTCATTTGGTTTTTCACCACGAAGTAAATGCAAGAATTGAGCGCCAATTGAATCATCATCGGTATTTTCTTCTACACGTACGCCATCATGGCTGAAGCGATACCAGTAGCAGATGATCGCAGGAAGCGTTGCCAAAATACGATCTGCAACATCTTGTTGTTCATCGAATGATTTTTCTGTTTCAAGGTTACCTAACATTGAAACGCCTGTACGCATCACGTCCATTGGGTGTGAGTCAGCAGGAATACGCTCTAAAACTTCTTTCAACGCTTGTGGTAATTGACGCAGTGATTTGAGTTTGGCTTTGTATGCTGCAAGCTGTTCTGTTGTTGGTAATTCACCAAAGAAAATCAGGTACGCGACTTCTTCAAACTGACAGTTTTCTGCCAAGTCTTGAACGTCATAACCACGATAGGTTAAGCCCGCACCACTTTTGCCTACAGTTGACAATGCAGTTTTACCAGCTACTTGTCCGCGCAGTCCTGCGCCCGTGAGTACTTTTCCTTCAGCCATTTTTTATTTTCCTTCAGTGAACAATTTATCTAAGGTGTTTTCAAAAGTGTGATAATCGAGGAATTGATAGAGTTCTTTTCGTTGTTGCATTTTATCCAGTACATTGACTTGTGTACCGTCATTGCGGATCGCATGCATTACTTCGAGTGCCGCTTTTTGCATTGCACGTGTTGGTGATAATGGGTAAAGCACCATTGAAATGCCTTGCTCGCCTAGTTCTTCTTTGGTGTAGTAAGGGGTATCACCAAACTCTGTAATGTTTGCCAGTACAGGTACACCAACAGCGTCGCAGACTGTTTTGTACATGGTGATGTCAGTCATCGCTTCAGCAAAGATCGCATCTGCACCCGCTTCTACACATGCACATGCACGGTCGATCACTGCTTGCAAACCTTCTTTTTGTAATGCATCTGTACGTGCCATCACCACAAAGTTTGAATCGGTTTTTGCATCGACTGCCGCTTTAATACGGTCAACCATTTCTTGTTGTGACACGATTTCTTTGTTCGGACGGTGTCCGCAGCGTTTTTGTGCCACTTGGTCTTCGATGTGAACTGCTGCTGCACCCGCAGCAATCATTTGTTTCACAGTACGGGCAATGTTAAATGCACCGCCCCAACCTGTGTCGATATCGACAAGTAATGGTGTATCTACACGTTCGGTAATACGACGAACATCTTCCAAAACATTGTCTAAACTGGTCATGCCTAAGTCAGGTAAACCATATGAATAGTTCGCAACACCTGCACCAGATAAATAAATGGCTTTATAGCCAACTTCTTTTGCCATCATTGCTGCATAGGCATTTACTGTGCCAATGATTTGTAATGGTTTTTCTACTTCCAATGCTTGTCTAAATCTTAAGCCTGCAGACGTTTGTTGTGTCATATTCCTTTCCACGGCATTTACTTTAATTTTCGAAGTTTGAGTATATCCATATTTTTTTCCAACTCTATGGCTTTGTAGAATATTAACTCTAAAACTTTAGTCAAATATTTCACTTATCACCTATCTGTTGTTATTCTTTAGTCAAAGATCCCTTATTTATTAGCAAAGCAGAAAAGTACTGAATTTTTTGCTATAATTATCATCAAATCAGCTATTTTTTTGTTAAATATTATCACTTTATGCAAGATTTAATACACATTGAACCTTTAACGCATGACCAGCCACAAACGCGGCGCGGACATGAACGATGTGTTGCGCTTTTAGAAAGTGCTACGGAGCTTTTTTTAAAACGTGGTTTTGATGCAGTTTCATTAGATGACATCGTGAATCATGCAGGTGGTTCAAAAGCGTCAATCTATAAATATTTTGGTAATAAAGACGGATTATTTAAGGCCATTTGTGACTATCGTCGCTGCTTATTTTTCAAAGATATTTGCCTACCATTTACGGTGAGCCCTGACACCGATATTCGTGCTTATCTCATCAATACTTTAAGTGACTTTCATCAGCATATCGTGATGCCTGAAAATGCGGCATTTATGCGTTTAGTCTTAGAACAAACAGGACGTAATCCTGAAATAGCACGTTATATTCATGAGCAAGGCCCAAAACAAATTCAGAACACCGTTGCAGAAATTTTAAATCAAGCGCATCAACACGGTTTGCTGTATTGTGAAAACCCGTTGTTTTCGGCTCAGTTTTATTTTGGAATTTTACGTAATTTAGAATGGCGCGTGCTCATGGGCATCACCATTGATGAAAATGATCAAGAAACAATCAATTACATCAGTTATTGCGTCGATCGTTTCCTAGACGGTCACCAAAAGCGCTAGATTTTTTGCAATTTACCTCTCTTATAGTATATTAATCGATTCCTTTTTCTCTAACCAACCAACAACTAATTGTTGTTTTGTTCTTTGATTCAGCAATTATTGTGGAGTAACAATGGCTCTACGTCACTTTCTAACTTTACGCGATTTATCGACTTTAGAACTTAACCAAATTGTACAGCGCGGTATCGAACTCAAGCGCAAACAACATAACAATGAAGTTTTCCAACCTTTCGTTGGTAAAGTCATGGGCATGATTTTTGAGAAATCGAGCACCCGTACACGTGTATCGTTTGAAGCAGGAATGAGCCAATTTGGTGGTAGCGCAATTTTCCTTTCATCTCGCGACTCTCAATTAGGTCGTGGTGAGCCAGTAGAAGATTCTGCGCGTGTGATTTCAAGCATGCTTGATATTGTGATGATTCGTACTTTTGGTCATGACATTGTTGAACGTTTTGCTTCTTATTCAAAAGTTCCTGTCATCAACGCCTTAACAGATGATCACCACCCTTGCCAATTACTTGCCGATGTTCAAACATTTGTTGAACACCGTGGTTCTATTGAAGGCAAAACGGTTGCTTGGATTGGTGATGGCAACAATATGTGTAACTCATATATTGAAGCGGCTCATATGTGGGGCTTTAAATTAAAAATCGCTGCACCTAAGGGCTATGAACCTAAAGCAGAATTTTTATCTGAATTTGCACACTGTGTTGAACTTGTTGATTCTGCAGAAGATGCTGCAGTTAATGCAGATTTAATCGTGACAGATGTTTGGGCAAGTATGGGCCAAGAAGAAGAACAAAAAATTCGTGAAAAAGCGTTTGCAGATTATCAAGTGAATGAACGCCTGATGGATCTTGCTCACGCTGACTGCCTATTTATGCACTGCTTACCTGCGCATCGTGGCGAAGAAATTTCTGAAAATATGCTTGATCACAAAAATGCCGTGGTTTGGGATGAAGCTGAAAATCGCTTACATGCACAAAAAGCACTTGTTGAATTTTTAATTAACGAAAATCTTAAAAAAGACTAAGGTTTTACTTAGATAAATGAAGCACCTTAAGGTGCTTTTTTTGTTTTTGCGTGCTTTAATAAAACCATAACTTTTATAAGTGATTTAAAATATGCACATTCAAAAACGCTTTTTAATTTTAGTCTCTTTGGGCCTAAGCACCGTTACATTTGCAGCATCTCCAACTGAGTTAGATCAATACCTCGTAAAAAAAGGAATTTTGGATGCTTCATATCAAATTAAAAATAAGACAGCATTAGATGAAATACTTTCTGCCATAAGTGACGAAGACTCTCGTACTCTTCCTTATCAAGTTGACCAAAATATGTTGATGGAAAAAATGGAAGTTTCAGCAGATAAAATAGAGATCGAAGGAATTATCACCACACCTGACTTTACACAATTTGCAGAATCGGTGGGTCAACAGCAAGTCAAACAACTGATCAAAAAGAATTCTCTACAAAATTGTGAATTGTTATTTGAGCATCAATTTCAACGTGTAAATCCATATGTGTTAGAAATGGACTTATCTTCACCTCAACAGAAATACGAAATCAAAATCCACAACGCTGAATGCAAATTTAAATAAACATCTGATGTTACGCACGCCAAAGTAATTTCGTATTTTAAAATGATTTTTAAGTTCATTCGACGGAGTCTTACATCTAGGGTTTGAATGAATGGATTGGCCTTCGGCTGGAGGTACTTTTGTTTCGACAAAAGTACCCAAAACCATTGCCATCCGCAAAACTCGTTCACTAGCACCTACTTATTCAAGGTATCGCAAAAACATTTTTGATTAAAAGTAGTCCTGTCTCAAACAATTGCGGATGACCTTTCCGCGTATTGTTCTTTTTATTTGAATCAGATTGCGCTTCTGATTTCTTACAGTTCTTGGTTTAACTTCTGCAATGTTTACTTAACGAATTAAACCTTGAGGCTGTAATACAATCACTGCCGCCCCCACCAATACAATAACGCCACCTAGCATATCCCATCGCGTTAGAGTTACGTGATCTACAAAACGCAACCACAGTAACGCAGAAAAAATGTAGATTCCGCCATAGGCTGCATAGATACGACCCGAAGCTGCTGGATGTAACGTCAATAACCAAACAAATGCAGCCAATGCAAGCGCTGTTGGAATCCATAACCACTGCGATTTTTGCTGATTTAAAATCAAATATGGGAAGTAACAGCCTAAAATTTCCATCAGTGCTGTCAGTGCAAATAAACCAAACGTGGTCAGCACTTTTGTAAATGCTATGTCCATCATAGAAAAATCCAAATCTAGCGTCGAATAAATATAAAAAACCCGTGCAAGCACGGGTTTTTTATAAATAAATTATTTAAGCAGGTTCAGCGGTTTGGTCTTCAAACACTTCGAGTTTTAAGCCCACAGCTTTACCATTTTCTTTCTTCACTGAAACAGCAACATTGCCGCCATGTTCCGCAAGCTCACCAAACAGAATCATTTCAGCAAGCGGTTTTTTCAAATGCTCTTGGATTAAACGCTGCATTGGACGAGCGCCCATCAAGCGATCGTATCCTTGCTCTGCCATCCATTCGCGTGCATCTTGGTCAACCTCAAGAACCACTTTTTTGTCATCTAACTGTGCCTGAAGCTCTGTTAAAAACTTATCAACCACACTTTCAATGACAGTTGTTGGCAATGCTTTAAATTGAATAACACCATCTAAGCGGTTACGGAACTCCGGAGAGAAGGCTTTTTTCATCGCGTCTTGGTTATCATTACTGTTATCTTGATCCATGAAACCAATGCTCACTCGTGAAATTGATTCTGCACCAATATTCGTAGTCAGTACTAACACGACGTTACGAAAGTCAGATTTACGACCATTGTTGTCCGTTAATGAACCATGATCCATAATTTGAAGTAACAAATTAAAGACATCTGGATGCGCTTTCTCAATTTCGTCTAGTAAAAGTACGCAATGCGGATTTTTATGAATCGCGTCGGTCAACAAACCTCCTTGATCAAAACCTACATAACCCGGAGGCGCACCAATTAAACGAGATACGGCATGACGTTCCATGTATTCAGACATATCGAAACGCACAAGTTCAACGCCTAACAATTTTGCCAATTGCTTAGTGACTTCAGTTTTACCCACGCCTGTAGGACCAGCAAATACAAAATTACCCACTGGCTTATCTGGTGCTTTAAGACCTGCACGAGATAATTTAATCGCAGATGCAAGCGCTTCAATCGCTTCATCTTGACCAAACACCACACGTTTCAGATCACGCTCTAGATTTTCAAGAACGCTCTTGTCATCTTTAGAGACAGTTTTCGGTGGAATACGCGCAATTTTCGAAACGATATCTTCAATGTTTTCAACTGAAATGACTGTATCATCTTGCTCAGCTTTTAAACGACGCTGCGCACCAGCTTCATCAATCACATCAATGGCTTTATCAGGCAAGAAACGATCATTGATAAATTTCGCTGATAGTTCAACCGCAGAAACCAACGCTTGATCTTCGTATTTCACATGATGGAATTCTTCAAATTTGCCTTTTAAGCCACGCAGAATATCAATCGTTTCTGAAATAGATGGTTCATTGACATCAATTTTTTGGAAACGACGAGATAATGCATGATCTTTTTCAAAAACTTGACGATATTCTTGGAAAGTCGTTGAACCGATACAACGTAAAGTACCATTCGCCAAAGCTGGCTTGATGAGGTTCGATGCATCCATCGTGCTGCCCATACTTGAGCCTGCACCGATGATCATGTGAATTTCATCAATAAATAAAATAGCTTCAGGCTTTTTCTTCAAGGCATTTAGCAGTTGTTTTAAACGCTTTTCAAAATCACCACGGTATTTAGTTCCAGCAACTAAAGCACCAATGTCTAAACTAAATACTTCTGCATTTTCAAGCGGTTTAGGAGCTTTGCCATTTACAATGAGCCAAGCCAAACCTTCAGCAATCGAAGTTTTACCGACACCTGGGTCACCCACCAAAAGTGGGTTGTTTTTACGACGGCGGCACAGAATTTGAGCTGTACGTTCAATTTCTTTTTCACGACCAATCAGTGGATCTGTTTTGCCTTTTTGAGCTTCAACATTGAGATTGGTCGTATAAAGCTCTAATGGGCCAGAATTTGAAGACGTGGTGCTTTCACCATCGAGCTCTTCAATTTCCTCTTCAGCTTGGACTTCATCTTTACGTGTGCCATGTGACAAATACTGCGTTAATGTCAAACGGTTGATTTGATGGCGTTTAAGTAAATACACCGCAAATGAATCACGCTCTGAATACATCGCAACTAAAATATCTGCACCTTCTACAGTGCGGTCATTACCACTCGATTGAACATGGAAAATTGCACGCTGCAAAATACGATCAAAACTTTCTGTAGGATGTGGTGCTTGATCGCTATTTTCGCCAAGCTTAGGGGTATGTTGTTCTACGTATTCTTCAAGTTCTTTGCGAAGTACAATAATGTCTGCGCCACATGCTTTCAATGCATTAACAGCGGAATCATTATCCAGTAAAGCCAATAATAAATGTTCTACCGTCAAAAATTCATGTCTCTTTTGACGAGCCATGCTGACAGCCAAACGTAGTGATACTTCTAATTGACGACTGAGCATGTAATCCCCTTATTAATCTTTTGGCTCAATCTGACAAAGTAATGGATGACTTTGCGACCGAGCGTAATTATTGACCTGATTTGCTTTAGTCTCTGCGATGTCTCGCGGATAAACCCCTGCAACACCCTTTCCTTCATAATGTACAGTTAGCATTACTTGAGTGGCTTGGTCAAGATTCAAAGCAAAGTATTGTTGTAAAATTTCAATTACAAAGTCCATTGGGGTGTAATCATCGTTCATTAAAACGACAGCATACATAGGAGGACGCTTTAACTCAGGTGGCGCAGTCAATACTTGAATGTCTGAATCACCATCATCCTGCGTACCTTGGCTGAGAGTCAGGTTTAGATGCCAGTCCACTAAACCAGATTGGTAAAATGAATTTTTAATGTCAGATAAACACGTTTGACGCTTATTGGTTCGCATAGGATTTAGGTTTCACACTTAGTTTGCACTTGCTTCAGTTTGAGGAATTTCTGAAAGGAAGGCAGATTGATTTTCAACAGGCTGACCTTTCGACCAGCTAAAACGGCGAATAACGGGTTTAGAACCGCTTAAACGCACTTCAATAAAGTCTGGACTAAAGCCTTTTGGCATGGTCCAACGTCCAGTGAGTCGCTCACTTTCGCTAAAGTTAAAGTTTTTGTCTTCTAAAGGTACTGCAAGTACTTCTGTACCCTTAATTAGACGCAGCTCAACACTTCCAGACACATTACTTTTTGACGGACTTACTTGAACGAGATCAAGTTGGTATTCATACGCATTTTCAGGTAAAGGTTTAATCGCTAAATGTTGTACTGCAAGAGGCATACCACCACGTTGGCGCAATACTTCACGATACAAAACACTCAAATTACCAGTTAATTCTTGATCATCACGTGCTTTTTTAACAGCCAAATATAAATCATTTGAATTACTTACAGCGACATCACGCTCTTGGATTGCCGCATTCAAACTTTTATTTAGGCCTGCTAATTCAGTTTTTTGCTTTTGCACCACATCAACAAGTTGCTCTGCATCTGCATCATAACCGACCACAGTTAAGCCCTGACGATGACCGATACTATATCCGAGCAAACCGCTGCTCAATGCAAGTACAACTGCACCAATCGCCAGTGGCATATTCGTCTTCATAAAAGGCGTTTTTTCACTGTTTTCAGATTCTGACTTGAAATTAGATTCTGTATTCGACATCGTCATCTCTTATTTTTAATTCACTCAAGGCACACATTAAAATCCAGTTTTAAATGTGTGTGAAGTTTTAAATCGTTTCTTATGGTAATAAACCAATGCCTTGAAGTCCTGCATTTTCAGCAAAACTAAACATCAAGTTCATATTTTGTACGGCTTGGCCTGCAGCACCTTTCACCAAGTTGTCTTGAGCCACCAAAATCACCAATTTTTTCGGTTGAGGTTTGCAAATCGCAATACGTAATTGGTTCGCACCACGCACAGTACGTGTTTCAGGTGAGCTACCTGCAGGCATAACATCTACAAACTGCTCATTGGCATAGAACTGTTCATATATGCTTTGTAAATCCGCAGAAGCACCTGCGTCTGTCAAATCAATATAGATAGTGCTGAGCATGCCACGAATCATCGGTACTAAATGCGGTACGAATAAAATTTCGTTAAACACACCTTTTTGACCTGAAATATTTTCTAAGGCTTCTACAATTTCAGGATGATGACGGTGACCCGCTACACCATAAGCTTTAAAGTTATCTGCATTTTCAGAATAGATCATACCCAGGCTGGCTTTACGACCTGCACCAGACACACCTGATTTTGCATCAATAATAATGCTTTCAGGTTTCACTAATCCTTCAGCTTTTAATACTGGCGCTAAACCGAGCTGAACAGTTGTTGGGTAACAACCTGGGTTACCAATCACTGAAGCCTTTTGAATTTTTTCACGGTTTAATTCAGACAAACCGTAAACTGAATCTTTTAATAATTCTGGGCAAGCATGGTCGAGGCCATACCATTTCTCAAATTGAGCTAAGTCTTGCAAGCGAAAGTCAGCAGCAAGGTCAATCACTTTAGTATTTGCAGCAACTAACTCTTCTGCGTGTTTCATTGCAACACCGTGCGGCGTCGCAAAGAATACAACGTCACATTGTTTTAGTTCTTCAATATTTAGATCTGAATAGCAAAGGTCTGTATGTGCACGCAAGCTTGGGAACATATCATCCACACGGCGGCCATTTTCAGTACGCGAAGTTAAAACTTTCACTTCTGCATTTGGGTGTCGCAGTAAAATACGCAGTAATTCAACACCTGTGTAACCTGTACCGCCGACAATACCTACTGAAATCACGCTCTTTACCTCTATTCAAAGTATCCATTTGATGACTGCGTAGTATGACAGGAAGTTACGGTTTTCTGAACTGTTTTGACATATAAAGCTTCACTTTATAATGTTAGCTTATCTTCTGAATCCTATTAAGTCAGATCATGCATATAAATCCTGATCATTACCTATCCACAGCTCAAGGTCGTGTCTTCACTAAAGAAAGAAATATTCCAGCATGACAATGCTGTTTTGACGCTTTTAAGCATGAATTAAAAACTAACCCAAAGGTTAAAATCATTTATATATTGATCGGATGCCAAGGGGCTGGGAAATCAACTTGGGCCAAAAACCAAATATCCCGCGAACCTGAAAATATTATTTTTGATGCTATTTTAGTAAAGCAATCTGAACGTCTACCGATAATTGAGCAAGCTAAATAATTGGGTAAAAAATGCGTTGCTGTATGGTTTCAAATCCCGCTCGAAGTATGCATAAAAAGAAACGCTCAACGCCCTTCAGATGAAATAGTCGATCTGATGGCATTAACCAATGTTTATTACGCATTAGAACCGCCTACATACCAAGAAGGATTTGATTTAATTGAAATAATATATTAAGAAATGCTTTAGTGTTTACAACTTAGTGCCTTTAATTCAGAGCACCCACCACCAAGGCATTGCCGTCATTTTTAGTATTTTTCGATGCTGCTGAAAATTTATATCATGCTTTTGCACTTCAGCCCAAAAGTTTGGGCTATGGTCAAAGTGCTTGGTATGCGCTAACTCATGTACAGCCACATATCGTACAACTTGCTCTGGAAACAGCACCAATGCGCTATTCAGCATAATATCATGGCGCGCTGAACAGCTTCCCCAGCGCGTTTTGGGCTGACGAATTGAGCAATCACTATATTTCAAGCCTGTTTCACTGCTCACTTGCTTTAAATAAATTGGTAAATACTCTTTGGCATAAGCAATCACAAAGCTTTTTAAATATTGCTCAGGCTGTCGATCACTGATGAATAGTTGATGGCTTTCGTCATCCAAGATAAATGAATGTTTTTGCGTTTGATAAACAACCATTAACGGTAGTTCTAAATTAAATAACTTTAATTTTATTGGCAGACTTCGATCCTGCAGCCCTGCTTTTTCCTGCTGCTTCTGCCATGTCTCAATCATCCATTGTTCTGATTGTTTCAGAAAATCTTGCACTTGGCGCTGTGTACAAAATTGCGGCACTGTTAATTTAATTTGAGTTGGTTCTACTCGCAATCTTAAGCGTGTGGCACATAATTTTCGGGTGATTTGAATTTCAGGGAGGTTGGGAGTCATTTATTCTTTTTAAAAGCTTATTAATAATGCATAAAATTTAACTTTAAGCAGTTTTCAAAAGTATATTGAGGGTTCCTTCTCCCTCTGGGAGAAGGTTAGGATGAGGGGGACATTTAAATTGACCTCTCCCTAACCCTCTCCTCAAAGGAGAGGGAACTTCCATTAGAAATTTAAATATAAATCGAAACTCTATTTACATTTAAATTTTCTATAGATTAAACCGCTGTACGCTCTTCAATACCGTTATCAGTGGCTACAACCGCAATATCCGCCTTGTTTAGAGCAAAGATACCGTTACACACTACACCCGGAATATTGTTTAAAGTTTTTTCAAGTTCCAATGCATTTAGGATATTTAAGTTGTGTACGTCTAAAATTACATTACCGTTATCTGTTACTACGCCTTCACGGTACACAGGATCGCCGCCTAAAGAAACGATTTTACGTGCCACAGCAGAACGTGCCATTGGAATCACTTCTACAGGAAGCGGAAATTCACGTGCCAACTGATCAACCCATTTAGAATCATCTACGATACAAACGAATTTTTTCGCAATAGACGCCACGATTTTTTCTCGAGTCAACGCAGCGCCGCCGCCTTTAATCATGTGCATATGACGGTCGATTTCATCTGCGCCATCCACATAGGCATCTAAACCACCAACATGGTTCATATCAACCACTTCAATGCCTAATTTTTTCAAACGTTGTGCAGTTGCTTCAGAACTGGCAACCGCAGCTTCGAGTTGAAGCTCTGGCAATAATTCGATGAGGAAGTTCACAGTACTTCCTGTACCAACACCCAAAATACCGCCCTTTGGCAAATGCTTTAATGCAGCTTTTGCGGCAGCTTGTTTCTTTTCATCTTGGGTAGCATACAGACTCATAACTTGGCTCAACTATTTTTTGACATTTGTTGCTGATTTTACAGCCCAAATGTACGGGTGTTTGTTACAATGAACGCCTATTTTAAACTGTTAGATGGAAAATTAACATGCTGTCTCGTTTGGTTCGACAAATATTACAGGCAACAGTCTATGACGTTGCAATCGAAACCCCACTCGAAGCAGCGCCACGAATTAGTGAAAAACTAAACAATAACATTCGCTTTAAACGCGAAGATTTACAACCTGTCTTTTCTTTCAAGCTACGCGGTGCCTACAACCGTATTAGTCAATTACCGAAATCTCAGTTGGAACGTGGCGTTATTACTGCTTCTGCAGGTAACCATGCTCAAGGCGTGGCGTTATCTGGTAAAAAGTTGGGTATTCGCGCCATTATTGTTATGCCTAAAACCACACCAGACATTAAAGTACAAGCGGTTAAACGCTTAGGTGGTGAGGTAGTTCTGCATGGTGATTCTTTTGACGTAGCCAATAAATATGCAATCCAATGTGCAAAAGATGAAGGTATGACCTTTATTCCACCTTATGACGACGAACTCGTTATGGCCGGTCAAGGAACCATTGCCAACGAAATTTTGCGTCAATGGCGTGATGTAGAGTATGTATTTGTTGCTGTTGGCGGTGGCGGTCTCATTGCCGGTGTAGCTGCTTATTTAGGTGATGTGGCACCGCATGTTAAAGTCATTCCTGTTGAATATGACGAATCAGCATGTTTAAAAGCAGCCTTTGAAGCTAATGAACGTGTCATTCTTCCATCTGTTGGTCTTTTTGCCGACGGTACAGCAGTTGCACAAATTGGTGAAAAACCATTTGAAGTGATTCAGCTACAAAAATCAGATAACTCAGGCCCAATTGTTGAGCGTGACGTTATTTTGGTGAATACAGATGAAATCTGTGCTGCAATTAAAGATACCTTTGATGAGTGCCGCAGCATTGTAGAGCCGTCAGGTGCAATGGCGCTTGCAGGTATTAAGAAGTATGTTGCAGAGCATGGTCTAGAAAATAAAAATATGGTGTCGATTGTATGCGGCGCTAATATGAACTTTGACCGTCTGCGCTACATTGCAGAACGTACTGAACTGGGTGAACGTAAAGAAGCGATCTTTGCTGTGACCATTCCAGAAGAAAAAGGTTCATTCCTCCAATTCTGCCGCGCACTACAAGGCCGTAACATCACTGAGTTTAACTACCGCGCAAGCTACTCAAGTGCCGCTCAAGTGTTTGTGGGTATTAGTCTCAAAAATGGCGAAAAAGAACGTCAGGAAATTTTTGAAACCTTAAAATTCCAATACGATGTAGACGATCTTTCAGACGATGAAGTGGCTAAACTCCATATCCGTTATTTAATTGGCGGTCATGCCGATATCGAGAATGAACGCCTATTCCGCGTGGAATTCCCTGAACGTCCAGGCGCATTACTGACTTTCTTAGAACGTCTAGGCCCAACGCATAACATCACCCTATTCCACTACCGTAACCACGGTGCTGCGGAAGGTCGTGTATTGGTGGGTATGGAAGCAACGGATGCGAAACAAAACCCAGATGGTTTGATTGAAACATTGGAAAATATTACCTATCCATATGTTGAGATTACCAATAACCTCGGTTATCAACGTTTCTTGAAATAAGTAAAATTTCTATATGAAAGCTGGGATCTAGGTTCCAGCTTTTTTATTTGCATCAACTATTTCCTGAATCAAAATAAATAAATTCATCAAATTAATTCATCAACGCTGTCATTGTTGTTAATTTAACCATACCCTATAATCCATTGAAAATAAAACAAAATGGATATTTAAAATTGAATTTTTATGCCTTATTTATGATCGCTATTGTAGGTTTAGGTGGATATTTTTATGCATATC
Organism: Acinetobacter sp. YH12142; assembly: GCF_013418435.1. NCBI lineage: Bacteria > Pseudomonadati > Pseudomonadota > Gammaproteobacteria > Moraxellales > Moraxellaceae > Acinetobacter > Acinetobacter sp. YH12142. The sequence goes on from NZ_VPCB01000002.1 coordinate 19,433, forward strand.
CGGCTTATCAACTTAAGCAAGAGGAAGATAAGATTCGTCAAAGTATGAAACAAATTCCAAATCAGTCCCGTACGCAAAATCTAGAAAATATTTACGGCTATACCGCGCAAGCTGAAATGTTGAATCAATATCCAAATTACATTGTATATATTCGCTTTGATGAGCTAAGTGATCAAACCGCTCCCGAACCTGTTCAAGCCATCATCCGTGAATTTTCATGCGATGGCTTAAACCGTTTAAAGAACAATTCTGAGCTCGTTCGTAAAGCCACCTTAAATGTCATTAAAGAAGATCAGCATCAATTTCAATACATTCTAAAAAATAAATTAGGCTATGAAATTTTTAAATACCAACAAGTTATGGATAATTGCCCCAATATTGTTGAACTTTATGCCTATCAAAATGCTGAAGAAATTAAAAATTAGAGCTTTTCGGTTTAGATGGATTATGTAAATTTCCATAGCCGCTCCAGGCTGAACAAGCTAACATCAACATATTCAATAACTTTAGAATAATTTAGGAATACGGCATGGCTCAATTCGCTGTGATTGGCTTAGGAAGTTTTGGCGCAACTGTAGCCACTGAACTCATGGGTTTAAAACACGATGTCATTGGAATCGATAGCAACAAAAAGTTTGTTGAAAGTATTTCGGACCAACTGACCCATGCAGTGATTGCTGACGCAACAGATGAGCACGTTTTACATGAACTCAATATTCAAAATTGTGAAGCCGTCGTAGTCGCAATTGGTGAAGATATTGAAGCCAGCATCTTATGTGTGCTCCATCTTAAAAACATGGGGATCAACAAAATTTGGGCCAAAGCCAAGTCCAAAGCGCATCACATGATTTTAACCCATTTAGGCATCAGCAAAATCATCCATCCTGAAGAAGATATGGGTGTCCGTGTTGCTCAGTCACTAAGTTATCCAATGGTGAGCCGCTACATGGTGCTCGAAGATGACCATTATTTGGTGAAAGTTGAAATTAAAGAATCACAACAAGGCACGCGTTTAAATCAAATAATGGATCATGTCCCTGAAGTGAAGACGATTTTGCATAAACGTGGCACCGAGCTTCAATATAGTTTAGATCCGAACCTGATTTTACAAACAGGCGATATTTTAGTGGTTGAAGGTTTACTCGAACATTTACGTCGACTGGCTAAACACTTTAAAGCAACTTTGTAATCAGCGTCGAGCTCCTTTTGCACATAATCACGCAAGATGACAGTAAAAAACATGAAACTGCACAATAAACAGCGTAATACCATTAATCTCAGCCCACCCAGTATTTTGGCATTGGGTTTTCTTGGGCTCATTATCATTGGCACCTTGCTGTTAAAGCTCCCATATTCACATCATGGTGATTTAAGTTGGATCAATGCCCTCTTTACAGCGACCTCTGCCGTAACCATTACTGGACTTTCAGTTGTGAATGTCGGCGAAGCCTATACGGTGTTTGGTAAAGTCGTGATTATGGGTTTACTACAATGCGGTGGTCTCGGTTTTATGACCTTTGCGATATTGGCCGCTATGAGTTTGTCCCCTAAAATTGGGCTAAAACAACAAATTATGGCTCAAGAAACCATTGGACAAACCAGTCTTGCCAAAGTGACCATGACTATTAAAGGCGTACTGCTTTATTCGCTATTTTTTGAAATGGTGGGAACGGTTATTTTGACCATCGCTTGGATGCAAGAATACAATTTTAACCAGGCCCTGTTCTATGCTGCCTTTTATAGTGTTTCAGCATTTAATAATGGTGGATTTTCATTATTTCCCAATAGTTTAATGAGCTTTGCTGACCGTTATTTCATTACGTTTACCATCAGTATGCTTTACATTATTGGGGGTATCGGCTTTTTGGTACTGATGGACATTAAGCGCAATAAAAGTTGGAAAAAACTCAGTACCAATAGCAAGCTGATTTTATCGACTATTGCGGGTTTAAATGTCTTTGCCTTCATCACCATTTGGTTATTAGAAGCTAATAATGCTGCTACCTTAGCTACGATGTCACTTGGTGACCAAGCCCTAAATGCTTGGTTCCATGCAACTGTTCCGCGCTCTTCGGGTTTTAACAGCTTACCCATGGAAAGCATGAGCGATGCATCTTCACTGATCACGATGTTACTGATGTTTATTGGTGGTGGTTCTCTCAGTACAGCTGGTGGCATCAAAGTCGGGACGTTTATTATTGTTGTACTCAGTGTGGTCAGTTTTTTAAGACGTGAAGATGAACTGCGTGTGTTTAACCACTCTGTTTCTGAAAAAACGACCTTTAAAGCATTAGCGGTGATTTTCATTACAGTAACGTTGATTTTCATTGGCTTTTTCAGTCTATTGCTTCTCGAACCTGATAAACGCTTTTTAGATTTGTTGTTCGAAGCGGTATCCGCTGCCTGTACAGTAGGCCTATCTCGTGGCATCACCAGTGACTTACAACCTGCTAGTTTAGTTGCCCTGATGTTATTAATGTTCGCAGGTCGACTTGGACCCTTAACACTGGCTTATCTGATTGCCACACCGAAGAAGAGTCGCTTAAAACACCCACCTTCTGAGATTCAGATTGGTTGATTTGTACATTTTCTCACAGTTATAAAAAAACCACGCCATAGCATGGTTTTTTTATTTACTGATGTTACATAGTAACATCAGTAGCGTAATTTGATTCAAATGAAAGAACGATACGCGGTAAGGTCATCCGCAAGTGTTTGAGACAGGATGACTTCTAATCAAAAATGTTTTTGCGATACTTTAAGTAAATAGACGCTAGAGAGCGAGTTTTGCGGATGACAATGGTTTTGGGTACTTTTGCCTAAACAAAAGTACCTCCAGCCGAAGGCTAATCCCTTTATTCAATCCCTAGATATAAGACTCCGTCGATTAGACTTAAAAGCATCTTAAAAATGCGAAATTACTTTTACGTCCGTAAATTAATTATTGAGCAATCATTAAAACCAATTCATTAATGATACACCGACACCGACATAGGTTGCCCGATGGTTATAGTCAATCAGGCTTTCACCATAGCCATCAAACAATTGAACTGTGCCGCGTAATTTACCATTGATTGGGAAAGTCCAATCGAACTGCACCGCACCATGTGAATCATCACCACCTTTCAATGAATGACGTAACATCAAACTAAAGTCATGATCTTTATGACGATAAAACGCTGTTAAATCCCCACGTCCCACATAATCGGTAATGTCAGGGTTGTTATCATCTTTGGTATCTTCTTCGAAACGATACCAAGGACGTAACATCAGTGCAAAATTGTCACGTTCAAATCCAAGATTTAACATGACACGATTCCAACTCCGCGATAAAGGATCAGAACGCCCATTAGACTGATGGTTAAAAGTTAAGCCCAGCATACGCCAGTTCAAACCCAAGAGTTCATAGTTGGTACGAAAAACCAGACTAGCTTCAGGCTCATAGTTGGTTTCACGGAATGGTCGTGATTCGTCTTCATTGTAGACTTGCCAACGAGAAGACTGGGTATAGCCCAACCAGATATCACCATTATCACCAAATAAGTTTTCAACAGCTTTGGTTTTTAATGACAATTGGAATTTGGCTTCCATCGATTTCAGGTTTTGTTCCTGATCGGCTTGTACCGTGTTGTTTTCATTCGGGCTTGATGGACGTTCATTTTTATCCGAAGTCCAATATCCCGGCATTAAATACACAGGTTGATAGCCACGAATATTCCACGTCCCCAATTTACTTTCTGGAGAAAGCTCCCAACGACTATCCAATAGTGAAAGATTTGGATTGAGGTTCGGTGCTTCTACAGCAAATAAACGGTCCGTAAACGCATGACTGACTTTTTCTTTGAAAGTTAGTTTCTCTGTCGGTTCAGGCTTAATTTCTTGTGCGGCTTGGCGCTCAGAAACCAACATTTCTTTTTCAGCAGGTTGCACTTTAAACAAAGCGTCATAACACGATAATCGCTCTGCATTTGACTCAAGTGCCACACATGCTTCAGCGGTAGCTGGTTTAACAGCCACTTCCGCATTTTGTGCATTTACAGTACTGACATACATTGAACTGAGCGCAATGAGGCTCAGTTGCAATGTCGTACGCTCAAGAGATTTGAACGCCATAAAAACCCCTTTTTTGTTTTAATTCACTTGTTTTATTTCGAAACCAAGCTCAACCAAAGCATCTCGCTTAGCCACCGGTGCAACCACAGCTTTTGTCGGTTGTTGTTCAACCAAATACGCCACAGCAACACGTTTTAGATCTTCCAAAGTCACATTCAACAGACGTTCACGTAACATTTGACGGAAAGCTGGCGTGCGTTTATGCAATAAAGCATAACAAGCTGTAATGGCTTCACCCGCTGGTGACCCCGGTTTATCCATGCTGGCAATTAGACCCAAAATCGCTTCTTCTAGCTGATGAGGTTGTTGTTCAGCATTCAGTAGCCACTGCACACTTGCGTCAAAATCTTTAAACGTTTCAGCTAAACGTGGGTCACGGTAGCTATAGAAACGGAATGAACATGCATTACCGTCATAGCTTGCTCCGCCACCATAAGCACCACCTTTTTCACGAATCGCGCTATGCAAGAAGCCATTACGTAGATAAGCCGCCAAAATCATTAAAGGTGCTGCATCTGGATGTGACACTTCCACCGCAGGATATGCTGAAGCGCAGAACTGAACATTGGCTTGAATGAGCCAAGCTTCGTCATTGTTGCTATCTGCAAAATTCACTTGAGTTAAAGCATGTGGGTTATCATCAATCGCCACTTTATCCCAAATGGTTTGAACTTCTTCAACCAATCGGTCTGAATGATGCTCCTCACACACCACCAAGAATTGTTTTGGTGCTTTAAGCAAACGGTTGTGAATTAACTTAAGCTCATCAATCAAGGCATTATAAGCCGTGTCGTCTTGCTCAATTTTGCTGACAAGTTCTGACAGCCAGTTCAGCGCGCCTAGGCCTGTATTATGATAATCACGTAGCGCCAATGCACTATGTTGACGACCTGCAATTTGCATTGCATAACTATGACCAGAACCAGATACACGTGACTGCCAACGTGCTTTACGTTGTTGCAATAACTCTACGATACGATTTTTTTCATCAAAACGTAGCTGTTCAAAAGCCAATTTCAATAAGCGAATGGCTTCAAGATTATTCACCAATGATTTAGTGGTCAACGTTAGCCAAGCACTAATTTGACCTTTATCATCCACTTTTGAACGCAGCGATGCCCCCATACCTAAACCGCCACTCACAGCTGTTTGCAACTGTTGTAGCTCTAAGTAATCGTATTCACCTGCACCAACTTCACCCATCAAAATCGATAAGAGATTGAAATACGGCGATTGCACCACTTCATCAGGAATCTGAATCAAAACTTGTTGGTAGTAAAGACCATTGGTGCCTGCGTGGTAAAGATTTAACGGCGTATCCAAGCCATTACTGATAATTTCGCGTAATTGACCTTGTACAATCTGTAATTGTGCAGGAACGTCTTCTAAACCTACTTTAGGCAATAGGTTCAAATCATCTGGGGTATCTTGACGAATGTTCAGTTCTTCAGTCTGCGCAATAATCTCTGCTTTTTGCGCTTCAGTTAAGTTCGCATCAATTTCTTTTAAACGTGCTTTTTCTGCTGCCGCTTCCAACGCATTTTTTTCAGCATCTGGAACCAAAGTTAATTGCACACGATGTTGATTATCAAGCAAGTAGGTTTTGATTAAGTTAGATAACCACATTGGGTCTTTCAACTCTTCCTTCACTTGTTCAATGGCCGTATCCACATCCCAAACATCTACAGGGTCTGAATGGTGAATCGCACTGCTTAAACCATTCAGAATTAAGCTTAGGCCATATGGTGTACCATCACCATTGATTTCACGCTGATGCAATTCAATCTGATGTAAAATCGCCTCAACTAAAGCCGGATCAACAGGCTTAGCCGCAACGTCTTCTAATACTTTAAACACGCCATTTTTAAATTGTTCTGCATGCTCAGGGTTGGAACCTTGAATTGCACAGTAGAACGTCATTTCATAGTTTGAGTCATCTACGCCCATAAATGGACCAGTAGACTGCGCATAACCACAGGTTTCTAAGTAATGACGTAAAGGTGAAGCAGAATCTTCAAGCAATACACCCTCAACCAAACGCATACCTAAACGTAATTTGATATTACTTGCTTCTGGCAATAACCAAGAAAGTACATGATAGGTTTTGTCTTTAAGGTCTTCAGCATCAACTGCATATGTTTCGGTTACCGTTACAGGCGCAGTTAAACGACGCTCAGGTTTTGAATACAGCGTTTGACCTTTTTCAAATTTTGACAAAGCAAGCGTTTCAAACTGTTCTTGTAAGTTATAAGCAGGCTCATTACCAAAGGTCATGAACACCGCATTACTTGGGTGATAATGTGATTTGTAGAAACTTACTAGCTCTTCATAACTTAAGTCAGGAATGTCTTTAGGATCACCACCTGAGTTGTAATGATATGTCGTTTCTGGGAATAAATGATGGGCAAGTTGGTGATACAACTGATCTGAAGGTGAACTCATGGCACCTTTCATTTCATTAAATACCACGCCTTTATATACAGCTTCTCCATTTTCTAGCTCAATACGAATCCCTTCTTGCGCAAAATCAAGCGGGTTCAAATTCGCAGCAAAAGCAGCATCCATATAAACTTCTAACAAGTTTTGGAAATCTTTTTTGTTTTGCGTTGCAAATGGATATGCCGTCCAATCCGCTGCGGTAAACGCATTCATAAACGTATTGAGTGAACGGCGAATCATTAAAAAGAATGGGTCACGTACAGGGAACTTTTCTGAGCCACACAGTGCTGTATGCTCAAGAATATGCGCCTCACCTTTTGAATCCATCGGCTGCGTACGGAAGGCAACTAAAAATACGTTTTCGTCATGGTTTGTGGCTAAGTGATAATGCACCGCGCCAGTCACTTTGTGTTTATATTCAGACACTAAAATGTCTAAAGCTTCAACATGATGTTGACGAATCAACTGAAACGCGGGATGTACAGTTTGAGAAATGGTTTCAGTGACATCTACAGTCATGTGTGCTCCTAATCTATTCATTTAAATTAGGCAAAGTATACCTTAAAAAATCACAACTAGATTCACCGAAACGACATTTCCAACTGTTTTAATCAACTTGAACTTTAATTTTAAAAATCACTTGTTTTCGCACTAAAACATTTAGACAGATTTTATGGATTGCCTATCATTTCGTGTTGACCAATAGACGCAAATCACAATCGCCAATAACAATACAAAAGAAGCCATAAAGCGACTTAAATCCAATCCACCTGAACTGATGGGCTTATCTAAAAAATCGCCGACAACTGCGCCCAATGGACGTGTCAAAACAAAAGTAGCCCAAAATAAAATCGTCTTTGAGACCCGACTAAAAAAATACAACAACGCCATCAATACGATTAGACCACCAAATAGCCATATACCACCGCTATAGCCTAATCCTGCACTATCGGAAGTCCAGTCCCCCAAAGCTGTACCTAGCGTTTGAGAAAATGTAATCGTCAACCAATAAAAGATCTGTGTTCGCGGCAAATTCACTACACTTGGATTGATTGACCCTTCGACTCGATACCAACTAAAAAGCGATATGAGCACCAAACTGAGTAACAGAAAACTACCACCCAAGTAGCCAATCCCTAAAGAACGATCTACAAAATCCGCTAAAGTCGTACCTACCGTTGTACTGGCAATAATCGTGGCCCAATATAAATAAGGTTTATAGGCTTTGGACTGTATTTGAAAATACAGCAGACTGATAAATATGCCTGCGAAAATAAAGGTATGAGTAAATAGCCCAAATTTAAGGACATGGACAGTGCATCACCACTGGTTTCACCAAAGGTGGTCGCAAAAATTTTGGTCAACCAAAACAGCGCGGTAATCTGGGGGACTTTTTTAACGTAGTCTTGTAGTTCATGCACTTGCATATGCATATGCATCACTCAATGCAGTTATTTTGATGCTTATATCTTCGATAACTGAAATGAATTTTTGCTTAAAAATTTGCTTATAATAAGGCACTCTTTTTTTAGAATTGTCACAAGAAAAAAAGCACCCGATATCGGATGCTTCATTTACAGTATTTACTGTCTATTTGTGGATTTAAAACTAAACTAGATATTTAAAATAATTATAATTTGGATGACTTTCGACATAGACATAATTCTGTTTTTGATAGAATTTTGCAGCATTTTTAAGCTCAGTATTTAAGCACAGTGCAGAAAAGTGTTTTTTTGCACCCTTTTCCAATTCCACCAATAGCTGCTTACCCACGCCATGCTGACGGTACTGCGGATGCACATAGAAACGGCGAACTCGTCCAATCCGTTCTTCTACACCAGTATCACCCCATTGCTGATTTAAACCGCCACAAGCAATCAATTTATCGCCATCATAAGCAAGCAATAATTGCTCACCCGTTTGGTCAAAACGATTTTTACCACTTTGATATTCTTCAATTAAACGGTGTATAAATGTATAGCCTTCATGCTGCGCCAAAGCAGCAATATTTTCGATTTGAGCAGGAAGTTGCTCTGCTGGACGAATCGTAATTTCCATATATTCACACTTTTAATCTGTTATCTATTTATGATGACCAAATCATCTTGATTCAGTCTGAACACCCTATAGCTCTATAAAAGTAAAATTTTTCGATTTGCACAATAGCAAAGCTGATTAAAACGGCAACTAATTCAAAAAAAATGTAAAAATATAATGGATTTGCCCGATTTTTATACACACTTGTCCTTTAATTGAATTTTTTTCAACAAACTACAGCAATCCTGAGCATTCGTGTAAACTTAGCACTTTCATTTTTTTGATGTGAACATACAACATGGCAACTGTTGACCTTTTTGCAATTGGTAATGCACTTATTGACCAAGAATTTAAAGTCTCTGACGAATTCCTAATTCAACAAAATCTGCAAAAAGGTACGATGCAACTGACAGATGGCGATACTCAAGCAGCCCTTTATAACAATCTAAAAGCCACTCAAGAATATAAAGGTCAAGCTTCTGGTGGTTCTGCAGCAAATACAACGGTTGCTTTTAGTGCTTTAGGCGGAACTGCATTTTATGGTTGTCGTGTCGGCAATGATGACTTAGGTCAAATTTACCTAAATGGTTTAAACGACGCTGGCATCCAAACTGCAACTCAATCAATCAGTGAAGGTGTAACTGGCACATGTATGGTATTGGTCAGCCCTGATTCTGAACGTACGATGCATACTTACCTCGGTATTACTGCGGAATTGACTGATAGCCAAATTGATTTTGGCAGCTTAAATACTGCGAAATGGTTATATATCGAAGGTTATCTTTCAACATCAGACAGCGCACGCCTTGCGGTAAAACAAGCACGCCAAATCGCCAAAGCCAATGGTGTACAAATTGCATTGACCTTATCTGATCCAGCAATGGTGCAATATGCACGTCAAGGTCTAGATGAGCTACTCGATGATGGCGTGGACTTATTGTTCTGTAATGAACAGGAAGCACTGATGTATACAGAAACTGACCATTTGGATGCTGCACTGGCTAAATTGCAATTATTAAGCAAACACATTGTCATTACATTAAGTGCCAAAGGTGCATTAATTCATAATGAAGCAACAACATTTACCGTGCCAGGTCGTAAAGTTACCGCAGTAGATACCAATGGTGCTGGTGATGCATTTGCTGGTGCTTTCCTATATGCACTGAATGCAGGTCATGACTATCAAACGGCTGCTGAACTTGCCATCTTGATTTCAAGTGAAGTTGTGGCTCAGTTTGGTCCACGCCTAGCAGTTGAAGACTATGCTCAGCTTTTACAATCATTTCAGAAGGAATGTGCTTAATGTTTAAAATTTGCATGACGGATGATGTGCCTGAACGTGAAGCACGATCATTCGAAACGCCTGAAGGTGAAACGATTTTTATCACCCAACGTGATGGCATGTTTTACGCTTATCAAAATAACTGCCCACACTTGCACGTGGAACTTGAGTTTCTAGAAAATCAGTTTCTAGATCGTGACCAAGAATTTATTGAGTGCTCAACACATGGCGCCCTGTTTATGGTCGAATCTGGGGAATGTATTTCTGGCCCATGCCAAGGTCAAGCCCTTGAAAAAGTGAACATTAACGTGCATTCTGATGGTGGAATCTACCTCACAGAAGAATAAACACTGGAATACAACCATGTCCGCATTTTTAACAGACTATAACTTAATACCCTTTCATTTAAGTTTATTGGCCGTACTGTTATTGGGCATGGTTGAAACCATTGGCTACTATATCAATATTAGTCCTAGCCAAGTTTTAAAAAGAGTCGCTCCTCAGCGCATACAAGAGTTGGCATTATTGAATGTCAAATTTTCCAAGACTCTGATTTTGTTCTTTCTACTGATGAATTTTAGCTTTGCAGGCTATGTACTTCAGTTTTGCATCCATGCCAAAGAAGGTCAATTCGTTCCAGCTTATTATTTAATTTTACCTGCGTTGATCATTGCCATATTCTTTACGGTATTTATGATTCATTGTTTGGATCAGGTTGTCCCACCCAAATATAAAAAACAAACGGTTAATTTACTCGGTCGTCTAGCCACCATTTCAAGTGGAAATGCCCGTCCCGGCTTTTCCGCTCAAGCTCGTGTGCGTGATGAGTTTGGTCAACTACATTATGTGCAAGTTGAGCCAGAATTTGGTGAGTTAGAGTTTCAGTCGAAAATCATTTTGATTCGTCAAAAAAAATCACACTATATTGGCAAAAAAATCAGTGTGTCGAACCGTTTATTTAATCCATCCTAGTGACAATCTTAGCGACACATTGTTACCATTTTTCAAGTCATAAAAAGCCAGTGTTCACTGGCTTGTATTCAATCAAATACTTAAAGCGATATTTTGATTAACGCTTCAGGAAACCTGAGACCAAATTCATCACTTGTTGAATATCAGCATTCGCTTCTTGCTGATTGGTTTGTCCAGCTTGTGGCGTCAATGAGTCAATAATTTGCGGCAATACCGTTGAAATTGCGCTATATACATCTTGTTTCTGAGTTTGTGTTTCTTGTGCAACTTGCTCCACTTCGGCATCATCAAATAAATTTTGTACTTGTTGATTAGTCACAGCAGCATTATCACCAGGGCCTGTAGATACCCAATCATCAACCTGACTGCTCAAGCCCTGTCCACGTAATTTATCCAAAGCACCTTGTAGGCCACCTTGTTTTTGAATCCAAGCCAACACTAGAGGTAACACTGCAACTAAAATGGTTGATGCATTACCACCGCTACTACGTTGCTGCGGCTGCGCTGCACCACCCAGTTGGCTCAACACAGAGCCTAGAATTCCACCCAAACCACCCGCTTGGTTTTGAGCATTGGTTTGGGTATTTTGAGTGCCTGCATTTGCACCAAATTGACCCAGCACCGAACCTAAAATACCGCCCAAGCCACCTTGTTGATTTTGATTGTTTGCACCACCAAGGGCCTGCTTTGCTAAAATCTCAACAATATTATTTAAATTTGTCATTTTATTTTTCCCAGTGAAACCTAGATAAACTTAATTACAGCATACGTGGGAAAAGACAGTTTTATCATAAATGTTTGTTAATTTTTGCAATTTCTCGCAGGCTAAGTATTTGTTACCAACGGAATTTATCCCAGTTTTCAGGATTTGCCCAAAATTTAGAGTTAAACCAATCTGGAATGTGTTTATAAGTCAAAATATTAAACTGCCATAAAGCAAAATCACTTTCATGTGTGGTTTTATCAATGAGCTGAGTAAAGCCTAAAGCACGTAATAATTGTTCATCGTGTAATTTACTCACCACCACGATGCGTTTGGCAAATAGGTCACGCAATTTTACCAACATCTGAGTTTTCTGCTGCTGATCCAAACTCAACATCATTTCAGTATCAAGAATCACAAATCCAAGGTCAAAACGCTGGGTAAAAGGCAGATTTAAAAACTCAGTTACGTTAAAATGTTGCCATTGAATTGGATGAAATTGATTGTATTGCTCAAGATCTTGACCAATGCAGATTGCGGTTGAAATGGGCTGCTCTTTTGACAAATCGTCTAGCATAGAAGTGATGACATTTTGTTCAGCCATTGACCGCATCCTTAATAATGAAGTGAGTATTCGTATGGAACTACAAGGCATTTGCCATAAAATGCATGCAGGTCTTAAAGACCTTAGTGTAACTGATCAACATACACACAAGGCAAATGTTGAGTATAAATTTATTCTAGATCGCTCAGAAGTTGATCTACCGTTTAGCCTTGGCCAAGAAATTGAAATTGAAGCCACTGGAAATATCTACTGCATTTCTTGCGGCGCAAAAACGCCTAAATCGTATTCACAAGGTCATTGCTTCAAATGCATGAAGACTAAGGCTGCTTGTGATATGTGCATTATGAAGCCTGAAACCTGTCATTATCATCTCGGGACTTGCCGTGAAGATGATTTTGCCCATGAAGTTTGCTTTCAACCGCATATTGTCTATTTAGCCAATTCGAGTGCCTTAAAAGTGGGGATTACCCGCTTGGGTCAAATGCCTACACGTTGGCTAGACCAAGGTGCGACGCAAGCTTTGCCTATTATGAAAGTTGGTTCACGTCGTTTATCTGGTCAGCTTGAAGTCATGTTTGGTACGCAAGTGGCCGATAAAACCGATTGGCGTAAATTGCTCAAAGGTGAAGCAGAACCGATCAACCTGATCGAAATTCGCGACCAATTAGTGGAAGAATTCGCACCAAAAATTCAGACCATTCGTGAAGAATTTAGCCAAAATTTAGAGTTTAATGAAACCGTTGAACTGCTAGAAGATGAGTTGCCACGCCAATTTATCTACCCGGTAGATGAATATCCTGAAAAAATCAAATCGCATAATTTGGACAAAACACCGATTATTCGAGGAAAATTACAAGGGATTAAAGGTCAGTATCTGATTTTGGATACCGGTGTGATTAATATTCGAAAATACACTGGCTATGAAATTAAAGTACGTACTTAAATCGACTCAAAGTCTAGTTAAGTTTAAAAAAGCGAGATATTTCTCGCTTTTTTACACCTACTCTACCAATCTGATTCATTGAACAGTTGAAAGAAACTTTAAATATGGCAACGCCATTAACTGCTCCGCTTCTAAGATTGGCACTTGCTTCCCCCAGATAATAAACACAGGTGCATCAATGCCTCGTGCAGCCAAAGCAAAGGACTCTGGCGTATACAAGGTGGCCATTTTTTGCAGTTGCTCCACCATTTTATTGGTTTGTTTAGACTGAACGATCATCAACTTTTCTTGCCCAATTTTTAATTCTTGTGGAATAAAAGGCGGAAATTGCATCACGATCTTCATCACGCGATCAAAATCACCAGTTTTTCTGACCACTAGCTCTGCAAGCTTTGCCGTATCTTTTAGATACGCTGTATTGCTCGACTTAAAGACACCTGCTGAATCCACCAACAATAAAGATTTCACTTCTAAGGGATACTGAGCGCTATAGAGCATGGCAATTGCACCACCCATCGAATGCCCTGCGATATGTAAATTTGGATCTAACTTTGCAGCATCTATAAATCGTCGTAATTTTTCAGTTAAATTAGGAATTGATAGATCAAATTGATCTGCGACAATAGTTTCTCCATGTGCCGGCAGATCTGGAATAATGACATGATAATTGGGCGTTAAATAACGGGCAACTCGGTTCCAATTATCACGCGTGCCTGACAAACCATGCAGCAACAGTAGCGTCGGTTTTCGTGGATCTCCTCCTTCACTGTATGTCCATTCGATTTCATTATTTTTGACTTTTTTACTACTCAAGCCCGCCCAAGCTCTTTCCTGCTCTAAAACTTTTTGAAAGTTTAGTTCTGCAGCTTGAATACTACTGGCAACGCAAATCGTTAGTAGCATCTGTATCATGTGTTTAAAATAATGATCCATCCATCGCAATAACGGGTTCTTTAAACGTTTACATTGAGGCATATACAGAGATATCATCCACTTAATCCTTTGTCGTGATGAGTTATTTTTTTCATATTATTTTTTGAGAACACCAATCTACGATGCTAGAGTCAATATTTCATTTGCCAAATCTTTTAAATAAAAATTATATCTGTCAATTTAAACCAAAAAAAACCAGCTCGGAAGCTGGTTCATATTTCTAAGCAAGCCAATCAGACGGTGTCAGTGGAGCTTCAATGAGTAAGCTTGGATATTCAAGCGCAGGAAGTATAGCGGGCGGATTTGAAACGTCGCTGCCCAATGCGATCAAATCCTGTTCATCGGTGTGCAATACAATTGGGACTTCATTCGCATCCTGTAAAAGCGTATCTAGATTGATCACAGATTGAATCGGCTCAATTTGACTGTCATTTTGGTTTTCACTTTGCTCATCACTTGCCAATAAAATCTCTGTAAGTTCAACAGATGATTCAGGTTGTGCAAGAAACAGTTTAGCTATTGAGATTTCAGGCGATTGAACACCACGACTGTCCTCCGCCACGATTGTTGCAAAGCCGCCATTTTGAATCGGGTTATCCATCGACTAGAAACCACTTTCATTGGCATAGGTCACGTAATCTTGACCATTGGCTGTCACAATGATTTTAGCCTGTTGAAATGCATTGCCTTCGAGTTTTTCACTATTTAGCGTCACTTCTGGTGCTGGTAGTACATAGCTTGGATTTTCAGGCGGGGTCTGAATAAATGGAAATGCCAAGCCAATCGCAGGAGATTGCTGACCAAATTGATCTTCCACAACAATCATCAACGTGCCACCATTTGCCACTGGGTTTTCTATTGACCAAGCGCCATTTTCATCGACCTGAATACGATACACAGCTTGATCCGACTCAATCACAACAGTTGTATTTGGTGCGGCAGTACCCGATATCACCGCGCCAGACTCTAAAATCGTAACAACTTGCGGTAAAATGATTTGCGCTGTATGCAACGCCTCAGAACGATTACCGTCCTGATCAATTGCCACAACACTTATTGCACCTGTGGTCGTTAAAGGATTGAGCATCGACCAATCGCCATTTTCATCAGCAACTGTTATAAACTCTTGCTCACCATAGGTCACAACCACCGTATTTCCTGCATCAGCTTTACCAACCAAATATTCACCTTTTTCCAGAATTTCTGGCATCTTCGGCAGTACAATTGGCTCTGCAATTGGAGCAATCATTATTGCCTCTGAGTGTAAGCCATGATAATTTACTGCATAAATTGTAGCAACTCCGCCCTCTTTAAGTGGATTATCAATCTGCCAATGTCCTTGTTTATCTACTTTGACCCGTGTAATAGTTTCACCAACCGAAATGATCACCCAAGATTTTGGCTCTGCCGTGCCAGTTAAAAGGTCATTTAGTCCTGTCACTTCTGGTGTTGAGGGAATATGCTGATGCTGCGATTTCCCCTGAATCAGCAACTGCTTTATTTCAATTTGTCCCAAAATATTTTTTAAAATACCGTTTAAATCTCTCATCTTTTGCATAACACCCTCAAATCACATCATTATATTTTTTTAGGAAACAGCCTTCCCAAACTCAATTTAAGAGAATTATTTAAATAGTCAATTTTATTTAATCTTTGTTTTTAAAAGTTTTTCTTAAAGTGTGATGCATTAAACTTAAACATAAAAAAACCAGCTCGAAAGCTGGTTTTTTTAAAGCTGCCTTAATTATTTAATTTTGGCATGATCTTTTAGATAACGTGTGTAGTCATCAAATTCTTGTTGACCACGAAGCTGTTGATAAAGTTTTGTTAACTCATCTAACTGCTCACCCGTTAATGCCGCATCGGATTGTTTGTTCACTGCAGTCACAGCAACCACAACCAATTCATTTGGTAGATTAGTCGTAGTAACAGACCAATGACCTGCTTTCGGCGCTTTTACGCTAAATGCAGCACGTTGAATTTCACGTTTCAACAAACCATCCGCACGAGTAAAGGTACCCGCATTTTCAAAGTTTAAACTGCCTTTCGCAACTGAAGCAGCAGGTTTTGCAGCAAACTCTTTTAATGTCGCTTGAATTTGGGCTTTTGCAGCATCAGACGCTTTCTTTTCAATCAACTGCGTTTTCACATGCGCTTTCGCTTCAGCTAAGGTTTGAACACCTGCAGCATGGTAGTTACGCACTTTCACCCAAACTACATCACCGTTTTTCAACTGAATGCTCGATGAAACATTACGTTCACCATTTTTAACATCATCGTTAAACAATTTAACTTTGACGTTTGCATCACTTAAAACTGGATGTTGCGATGCTAATGTTAAGCCATTCAATGACTGTACTTTTACGCCTTTCACTTCTTGGCCCACGACATCAAGAGCATCACTGCTTACAACCATGTCATTGAGGCTGTTTACAGTGTCAGAAAAAACATTGGCTTTTTTCGAAGCAGCGACTTCTGCTTGCAGACGTGCTTTTTCTTGTTCAAATGAAGCCACTTTTACAGCTGGCGCCACTTTTTCGATCAAGTGATAACCACTGTCTGTTTTCACAGGAGCTGTCACTTGACCAGCTTGAGCACCTTCAACTGCTGCATCAAATGCATCACCAAATACACCTTTTTCATAAGCAACCAGTTCACCACCTTTTGCTTTAGATTCCGGATCTTCAGAGAATTGCGCAGCAGCTTGGTCAAAGCTTAAACCCGCTTTAATTTTAGCTTGAACACTTTCAGCCAATTTTTTAGCTTCGGCATCTGAACGATTGTCCGCAGTGATCATGATGTGCTTAACGAGTGGTTTAACTGACTTCTGTTCATTCTCAACAAAGCTGTTATACGCTTCTTTCAATTCAGCATCAGTTGCAGCTTCTACAGGTGCAGTAATATTGGCAGGTGTTAATACGACAAAATCAGCATCAACACTAGTTGCTTGCTTAAATTTGTTTTTATGCTGCTCATAATAAGTGGCAATTTCAGCATCAGATACTTTTACATTTTTCTTGTAATTTTCAAGATTAATGCTCGCCAACTGAATACTACGTTGTTCCGTTTGTAAGTTCGCAATTTGCAAGATATCAAGCTTACTCACCAATGCATATTCCATAAATGTTGTAGACAACATTTTTAAAGCATGGTCTTTACGTAAGTTATCAATGAATGTGCGGTTCGTCATACCAATCGATTCGAGGTATCTCCCAAACGCTTCATCTGAAAATTGACCATTAACTTGGAAGCTTGGCTGCTGATGAATCATTTGCACAATTTGTGCATCACTCAAGCTAATGCCTAATTTATCAGCTTGTTGCAATAACAATTGGCGTGAAACCAAAGTATCCATCGCTTTATTGCTAATGAAATTTTGATTCAATAATGTTTCATCACCCTGAGCATATGCCAGATATTGTTCTTTTAATGAATTCGTCAGTGCTTCGAGTTCTTTTTGAGAAATTTCAGTACCGTTTACAGTCTTTGCTGCATCTTTAGATCCACCACTAAAATATCCTTCAATACCTACAAGTGCTAAAGGGGTCAAAAACAAAACGAGCAAGACCTTGCCCAGCCAACCCTTAATGACTTTACGAAACGATTCCATAAGTATTCCAATATTTTATTTGCGGTGAATTTTAACCGAAAACCCGAGATGAAAGAATGCGATATATCAATTAATCACATTTACCAATAAAAAACGCGCCAAATAATGGCGCGTCTCATGTGCTTAATAAGATTAAGCTACAGAATCTTTCAAGCCTTTACCAGCTTTGAAGCTAGGAACTTTGCTTGCTTTGATTTCTAAAGTCGCACCAGTTTGTGGGTTGCGACCAGTACGTGCAGCGCGTTCTTTAACGCTGAAAGTACCGAAACCAACTAAAGTAACTGTATCACCAGCTTTTAAAGCATTGGTAACTGCAGCAATTGTAGCATCTAAAGCTTTACCGGCATCGGCCTTAGATAATCCCCCATTTTCGGCAATTGCATCAATTAATTCTGATTTATTCATGAAAATTACGTCCTCTTAATATCGTTTATTTAAGGTTCAAGAATTTGTATAAAACGCCATAACGCCTTTATAGCAATGCTTTAGGGTTAAACGCAATACTCATCAACCTCTTTTTATAGAATTTTTTGACGAAAAAAACCTTGAAAATTCGATAATAGTAAAAAAGTTAGTGTTTTTTTAGTATTTCGGCCCTCAGTTGGGCATTTTCTTCGGCCAATTGGTCAACTTTAGTATGTAATTGAAGTATAAGCCTTTCTAAGTGCTGTAAATCCTTTACAGTCACCAATCCTAAACGGTTTAAAGAATGATTAACACCATTATCTAAAATTTTTTCTACTTTATCTTTCGTATCGGTTACAGATTCTTTGGCTTTTTCTGAAACTTTTTCGACAGTTTGATCTGCAATATCAATCGTTTTGGACTCAAGCTCCTCTCCAACTTTGACTAAAGAGTCAAAAAGCTTATTTCCTTCACCCTCAGCACGTGAAAAAGCACCTAATCCAGCCAACCAAATCTGTTTGGTATATTTGCGAAAATCCATTTTAGAGCGACGATCAGAATGACTACGTACGCGAGTTTTAGCCGGCTTTTCTGATGTTTCTTGTGCATCGTCAATTATGCTTTCTGTATTTTCCATAATCCGCACTTCTCCTGATTATTTTATGTGCACAACAACATGTGATTCTTCATTTTAACAACATAATAGCAAACATATGACTTGATAGATTGATTAAACTGTTCTACAAAGCTGGTGAATTACCAACTTTTTGGTATATTCTAAGTTCCTCTAGAGCAGGACGCTCAGTTTCCAGTGCTTTCAGATTTTAACAAGGACATTTTTTTTATGAGTGATACGCAACAAACACAAGCTCAACCACATTTGTTGCTTACTATGACCCTGATTGTTTTAGAAACTATTTTTACTTTCATTTTAAAACATGACCGTGTTGTAGCATTACAAGCTAAAAAATTTGTTGATCAAAAAGTCGCACTGAAAATAAATAGCTACATCCCTTATTTTGATTTTTATGTTCAGTTTACTGAGCACGGTATTCTGTTCGACACGAAATCTCCAGATAAAGCCATCGACCTTGATGTCCGCACGACATTAATGGATTTGGTGAAAATTTTTGTATTTGGTAATCGTAAAAGCATCAAAACCATGCGTATCGATGGTGATGTGGTTCTAAAAGATGAATTTCGTGATCTGGTTTCATTATTTAGTGTGCCCAAAATTTTATCTGACTGGAAACACTGGCTGTCTGAACCTGTCGAAGAAAACGATATCGTTGCGTCAAAAAAACGTATTGCCCCACTTTTAGAAAAAATCGAACAGCAACGCTCTAAAATCAACACACTGCAAGTTGAAGTTAAACAATACAAAAACCGTATTAAGCGTATCGAACGTCGTCAAAAGCGGATTAATATCGCTTTTAGTCTAATATCTGTTCTTTTAATAACGTTATTAGTGTATAATGTGTGGTTCAAATAAATACATAATTTTTCAGACAAAATAAAACAAATAAACAATCTCAAAAAAACTTGACTATTTTAGTCAGGATTCATAAAATCTGCACATCTAGACTTAACATGTGTATCGAATCATGCGCTTAACAACTCGCGGTCGCTACGCAGTGACTGCTCTACTTGATCTAGCTTTGCAGCCAACTGAACAAACGATCACTCTTGCAGAAATTGCAGCTCGTCAAACCATTTCAGTGGCCTATCTTGAGCAGTTATTTGCAAAATTAAAGCGTCACGGCTTAGTTTCCAGCATCCGTGGAGCAAACGGTGGTTATCACCTTGCTCGTAGTGCTGAAGACATCACTGTTTTGGAAATTATTGAAGCTGTAAATGAAACAGTTGATGCAACCCGTTGTGACCACAAAGGCAACTGCCAAAATGGTGCAATGTGCTTGACTCATGATTTATGGCAGGAACTCTCCCACCACATTGCCGATTATCTTGCAAAAATCACCCTTGCTGACCTTGTAGCACGCGATAACGTTCAAACCGTATCTATTCGTCAAAATTCAGCAAACTTTGATTCAGCCCTTTTATCGGTTACAGGTATTTGACATGAAGCGTCCTATTTATCTTGACTATGCAGCAACTACACCTGTAGACCCTCAAGTCGCAGAACGTATGATGGAATGTCTAACGTTTGACGGTACTTTTGGTAATGCAGCTTCTCGTTCTCATGCTTACGGCTGGCAGGCAGAAGAAAAAGTAGAATATGCACGTGAACAAGTTGCTAATCTAGTAAAAGCTGATCCACGCGAAATCGTTTGGACTTCTGGTGCAACTGAATCTGACAACCTTGCGCTTAAAGGTATTGCTCAGTTCTATGCATCTAAAGGCAAGCACATTATTACAAGTAAAATTGAACATAAAGCAATTCTTGATACTTGCCGCGAGCTTGAAGAAGAAGGCTTCGAAATTACTTATCTTGAGCCAGAAGCAAAAACAGGTTTAATTACACCTGAAATGGTTCAAGCTGCCCTTCGTCCAGATACGATTCTTGTATCTTTGATGATGGTGAACAATGAAATCGGTACAACTACAGATGTAGCTGCAATCGGTGAATTGACTCGTGCAAACAAAACTTATTTCCATGTAGATGCTGCGCAAGCTGCTGGTAAAGTAGAAATTGATCTTTCAACAATGAAAGTTGATTTGATGAGTTTCTCTGGCCACAAAATCTATGGTCCTAAAGGTATTGGTGCTCTTTATGTACGTCGTCAACCACGTGTACGTATTAAAGCGCAAATGCACGGTGGCGGTCATGAACGTGGCATGCGTTCAGGTACGTTAGCGACTCACCAAATCGTGGGTATGGGCGAAGCGTTCGAACTTGCAGGCAAAAACCTACATGCCGAACAAACTCGTATTCGTGTACTTCGTGACAAACTTTGGAATGGCTTGCAAGGTCTTGAACAAGTCTTCCTGAACGGTCACCCAGAATACAACGTTGCAAACTATCTAAACGTCAGCTTTAACTTTGTTGAAGGTGAATCGTTAATGATGGCACTTAAAGATTGCGCAGTATCTTCTGGTTCTGCATGTACATCAGCAACTTTAGAGCCATCTTATGTACTTCGTGCATTGGGTCTTTCAGATGAATTGGCTCATAGCTCGATTCGTTTCAGCTTTGGTAAATACACCACTGAAGCCGATATTGACCATGTACTTGAAATTACCAAAGCAGCAGTTGAAAAACTACGTGATCTTTCACCGCTTTGGGATATGTACAAAGAAGGTATCGACCTTAATTCTGTAGAATGGGCTGAACACTAATTCATCCCGGTGAGATAGCTTTTATTTTAAGGCTATCTCATTGATTAACGTAATTTCACCCCCATATTAATCTTAAGGCTGACCCCGAGGTTTGGAGAAGCGTCATGGCTTATAGCGAAAAAGTAATTGATCATTACGAAAACCCTCGTAATGTTGGTGTTTTAGACAAAAATGCAGAAAACGTTGGTACAGGTATGGTCGGTGCACCAGCTTGTGGCGATGTTATGCGTCTACAGATTCAAGTTGATGACAACGGCGTAATTGAAGAAGCTCGCTTCAAAACTTACGGTTGTGGTTCAGCAATTGCATCTAGCTCATTAGTAACAGAGTGGCTAAAAGGCAAAACTCTTGATGAAGCTCAAGCAATTAAGAACATTGATATTGCAACTGAACTTGCACTTCCACCAGTAAAAGTACACTGCTCTGTACTTGCTGAAGATGCAATCAAAGCTGCTGTAGAAGACTACCGTAGCAAGAAAGTAAAAGCTTAATTGTTTACGTGTTTTAAAAAAGATTAACGGAGTTTTCATGATTCATTTAACTGAAAATGCTGCAACTCATATCAGCAATTACATCAAGAATCGCGGTAAGGGTGAAGGCATTCGCGTTGGCGTGAAAACTTCTGGCTGTTCTGGTCTAGCTTATGTACTTGAGTTTGTCGATGATATTGACACGCATGACCAAGTATTCGATCAGTTTGGCGTAAAAGTATTCGTTGACCCAAAAAGCTTAGTTTATCTCGAAGGTATGGAGATGGACTATGTGAAAAATGGATTAAACGAAGGTTTTGAATTTAATAACCCAAATAAAAAAGGCGAATGTGGCTGCGGCGAATCGTTTACGGTTTAAGCCTTTTCCACACTCCTTTTTCGCATTAAAACAGTGTAAAATTCACTGTTTTAATTGCATTTAAAGCAACACTTTTTGCACCTCTATTGCGGACACCATCTCCCATGAATCATTTTGAGTTGTTTAACTTACCTGTAGCACTCGATATTGATTTAGCAGTTTTAAAAGCTGAATTTTTAAAGTTGCAGCAACAATATCATCCAGATAAAGCCGAAGACAAAGATCTAGCCCTGATTAAATCCAGTGAGATTAATCAAGCATTTAAAGCTTTATCCAATGTTGATAGCCGCGCTGCATATCTATTAAGTCTCAAAAAACAAGATTATCACCTTGATCAATCAATTAGTGATTTTGAGTTCCTACAAGATGCCTTAGAAATTCGTGAACAGTTAGATGAGGCAGGCTCTGCTGATGACCTCACTTCACTTAAAACTGAAGTTCAGCAATGGATTGACGGTTTGGTTCGTGAATTCAAGATTGATTATGACGACGAAGACTGGGCTGAAGCACGTGATACCGTACGTAAATTACGCTTCTTCCAAAAAGTAATGGCTGACATCGATAAAGCTGAAGATCACTTCTTAGACGACGATAGCTTTGATTTAGACGATGATTTTTAATTTATTTTTTATATTTGACGTTCAAAGGATGTAACACACATGGCTCTCTTGCAAATTGCAGAACCTGGTCAATCAAGTGCGCCGCATGAACACCGCATCGCAATTGGTATCGATCTTGGGACTACACACTCTTTAGTAGCCACGGTACTTTCTGGTAAAGCGAAAGTGCTTAACGATGAACATGGTCGTGTGTTACTCCCTTCTATTGCACACTATGGCGAATCCACTACGCAATATGGTGACGACGCAAAGGCATTCTTAACGACTGATCCTAAAAACACCATCGTTTCTGTAAAACGCTTTATGGGTCGCTCTAAGGCAGATATTAAATTCCAACACCCGTACAACTTAGTCGGTGAAGCGAATGAAATGCCTGCTTTTGAAACTGCACAAGGTCGCAAAACACCAGTTGAAATTTCTGCTGAAATTTTAAAACAACTTAAAGACCGTGCAGAAAGCAGCTTAAACAATCCAGTAAATGGTGCTGTCATTACTGTGCCTGCCTATTTTGATGAAGCACAGCGTCAAGCAACGCGTGATGCAGCACAGCTTGCAGGCTTAAATGTACTCCGTCTTTTAAATGAACCGACTGCTGCGGCAGTGGCTTATGGCTTAGACCAAGACACCAATCTTGCACATGATCAAAACTATGTGATCTACGATCTGGGTGGTGGTACTTTTGACGTTTCAATTTTACGTTTCTCTCAAGGTGTTTTTGAAGTTCTAGCAACGGGTGGCCACACGGCGCTTGGTGGTGATGACTTAGACCGTCTGATTGTAAAATGGGCAAAAAAACAACTGAATATTGAAACTTTAGATGATGCTGAATATGCCCATTTCATCGTTTCTGCTCGTAAAGCAAAAGAAGCTCTAACCGAGGCTGAATCTGTAGAGCTTAAAGTCCTTGATCAATCATTGACTTTAGACCGCCCTACTTTTGAATCCATCATCAAAGTTGCTTTGGATAAAACCATCAGCGTTTGCAAACGTGTCATGCGTGATGCCAAGCTTGAGCTCAGCGATATTCAAAATGTGGTATTGGTCGGTGGTTCTACCCGTTCATATGCTGTGCAAAAAGCTGTTCAAGATGTCTTCAATCAAGAACCACTCTGCACAATTAACCCTGATGAAGTTGTGGCCATTGGCGCGTCGATTACAGCAAACCAACTTATTGGTAACTCTAAAGATGGTTCATTGCTTTTAGACGTCACACCGCTTTCTTTAGGTTTAGAAACCATGGGCGGTTTGGTTGAGCGCCTTATTTCGCGTAATACAGCCATTCCAGTGGCGCGTCGCCAAGAATTCACAACCTATCAAGATGGTCAAACAGCGATGTTAATTCATGTTGTACAAGGTGAACGTGATCTGGTTGAACATTGCCGTAGTCTAGGTCGTTTCGTGCTTCGTGGAATTCCACCGATGACTGCGGGTCAAGCGCGTATTGAAGTGACTTTTCAGGTCGATGCTGATGGTTTACTGACGGTTTCAGCCAAAGAAACCACTTCTGGTGTGCATGCTCAAATTGACATCAAACCATCTTATGGTTTATCTGATGCCGATACTGAACGCTTACTGATTGATGGTTATAAGTTTGCTGAAGAAGATAAAAACTTACGTCATCTTCAAGAAACCAAAGTGGAAGCAAAACGTGAACTTGAAGCACTTGATCAAGCACTTAAAGTGGATGCTCAACTTCTCAGCCAAGAGCAACACAGTTCCCTCACTGCAGCACGCACTGTTTTAGATGCTGCACTTGAAACGACAGATATCAAAGCTATTGAACATGCTGTAGAACAGCTTAAAATACATAGCGATGCATTTGCTGCAGCTCGTATGAATCAGCACATTGATGCCGCATTGAAAGGCACAAAACTCGATGATTGGTCAAACTCAAATTAATTTATAGGTCAAGATTATGCCACGTATTAAAGTACTGCCTCACGCAACAATCTGCCCAAACGGCGCTGAGTTTGAAGTCGAAGCAAATGCTAACCTTTGCGAAAGCATGTTAAAAAACGGCATCAAAATTGAACATGCATGTGATATGTCTAAAGCATGCACCACTTGCCATGTGGTTGTACGTAAAGGTTTTGATGGTCTAGATGAAATGGATGATGTCGAAGCAGATCTTCTCGATCGTGCTTGGGGATTAGAGCCAGACTCTCGTCTGTCATGCCAAGTAAAAATTGAAGATGAAGATTTGGAAATTGAAATTCCTAAATACACCATCAACCATGCTTCAGAAAATCATTAATTTATAGATAATTTTCTATAATCAAAAAGCCAGTTCATCGTAACTGGCTTTTTTATGGATAAATTTATTTAATATTTCAAAAATAAGAAGTTTTTATAAAAGCATGAACTGAGTTATTGTTAAAATTTTACGTGATACGATTAGATCCAATTTTATAATGTATATGTGAAATTAAGAGTGAGATTCAGTTTTTTTGACTTCTTCGATCACTTCGTCTTCTAAATTCAGTTTTACGATACCAGCAGAGTTGGTCATTTTTTGCTGAGTTTGTAAGCGTTGAATCATACGTTCTAAAACATGTATTAGTTCAGGATATTCAAAGTTTTGTACTTCATCTAAGTTCAACAATAGATTAAAGCCTTTATATTCGTAGTCAAACCACCGCTGATAATCTGTTTTCTGCGAGGTGTATTTTTCCATCACTTGCCAAGTACGTACTGGGCCTTTGATGCCTTTTAAGAAGATCGGTGCTTTAGGTGCACATAAATAGTCATTTTTCACTAAATGATGCGTATCGTCTGAAATCAAAATTTCATCGACTTCAGCCGCACTTTGCAATCGTGCAGCCAAGTTCGCATCACGACCAACGATGGTATACGCCATACGGTGAGCCGCACCATAGTTCCCAACGTGGCAATACCCTGTAGAAATACCCATACGAATGTGTAGCGGCGGATAACCCATTTTAATCCAGCGTTCACGCAGCAACTTCATTTGCTGACGCATGACTATTGCCATCTCTAAACAGGTTTTTGCGTCTTGCTCTACGCCTTGGCTATGTGGATCACCAAAGAAGATTAGAATTGCATCACCCATAAATTTATCGACAGTCGCTTCATACTGTTTGGCAATCTCAGTCATATGACTCAAATAGTCATTGAGTAGAAATGCTAAATCGTCTGGGATTAATGTTTCAGAAAGTTCTGTGAACCCTTGAATATCTGAAAAGAAAATCGTGAGTTTTTTACGTTTATATTCGATTTTAGCTTCAGACTCACCTTTCATAATCGATTGCCAAAGTTGCATAGGCGCATAACGACTCAATTGATTGGCGAATTCCATATAACGATTCATCTGATCATAATAGTGGTTCTTTTTATTGCTCAAAGACTGAACTTGGGTGTGTTGATAAAATGTCCCCACACTGAAATAGGTAATGAGGCATAAAAAGCCAAGAACGGTTAATTCACTGCTGGTTGACTCAAAATATTCTTGAAAACCAAAGACATAAATATTACATAAATAAAATACAGTGACGCCTACAATCCCGGCCAAGGACATCATTAAGAAATTGATTTTGTTATAAATGGTTGTATATAGCAGCGCAAAGACCGCAAGAAAAGTTAAAACAAGGCTTAAATGTACTGCAGACATTAGTACAGCAATTACTATGATATCGATCAGAAAAAGCACATTACGCTTAACTTGATTGCTATATCGATAAATTAACCAATGAGAAAACTTAGGAACGACTAAAATCAGAAAAAATAAAAATGCAGGAATATAGATTTGATATTGCGTATCTGGCTGAGTGTAATGATAGACAATAATCACCAAAGACAGCATGATATATCCCATCAAACGATGAAAATATTCAAACTGTTTAGGCTCTTTGCTGATTAAATTGTCTAACGGCACTCGATCGCCCCCATACGGACACTCATTCTTCTACTATCCTGATATTGTCCGTAAATCGGGATTAGTCCATACGCCAATCGAAAGGCATATCACCTTGACCACGTAGTGCAAGCATTAGTGTTTGGCGCATGTGTGCCAAGACATCATTGTTATAAGGAACTGCTGGCGTACCCCAAACTGGTTTCGGCCAAGCCACATCATTTTGATAACGAACAACATGATGAAAATGTAATTGTGGAACCATATTACCCAATGCAGCTACATTCATTTTGTCTGCACGGAATACACGTGACAATTGGCTTGATAACCAGCTTGATTCACGTAAAAACTGCTCTTGGTCTGCCTGACTTAATTCATAAAGCTCTGTAATTCCCGGAACACGTGGAATCAAAATAAGCCACGGGAATTGCATATCATTCATCAAACGACATGTTGACAGAGGAAAGTCGCCTACATAAAACGTATCTTGAGCAAGTTGTGGATGTAAACTAAACATATCTTTATAAATGATGCAAAATTAGAATGATGGCTAATACTATCACATCCTTATGGGTGTGAATATTCTGTACAGAACGTTTCATTACAAATAAACTGCATTTGAATAAAACGTTGCGTGCTTATGACTCTAATAAATTTTTCAAAAAAATCAAGCGTTTCTTCTATATAAAAAACACTCATGAAAATCTACTCATTCTAAACAAGCAATTTATACGCCAAATCTATTGATTTGGCGCCAATTCCTTCAGCAAACTGTCTAATAAGTCATTTATAAATTGAATGCGTTTGTCATATTCTTCGAGCATGACCATCACTTTTAGACGCTGTCCACCTTCCATTCGGAAGAAAGTCGGATGCTTTTGCATCATTTGAATGATCGATATGGCTTGAACTGGTGTATCTGGCGAGAACTCAATACTGCCGCCATGTGAGCTGATATCAATTTTTGTGATACCCAATTGTTCCGCTTTTAAACGCAACTGATGGACAGAGAATAATTGCTTGACTGCTTGCGGCGGCAAGCCGAAACGATCAATTAACTCCATACGAATGTTATCGAGTTTCTCTTGAGTATCCGTATTACTAATGCGTTTATAGAACAATAACCGTTGATGTACATCACCTAAATAATCATCTGGAATTAAGGCTGGCATGTGCATGCTAATTTCAGCCGTTAATGACAATGGAGAGTCAAAGTTAGGCGTTTTACCTTTTTGAATGGCTTTGGTGGCTTTTTCAAGCATTTCCATATACAGGCTATAACCGATGGTTTGCATTGAGCCACTTTGCTGTTCACCCAGCAACTCACCTGCGCCACGAATTTCTAAGTCTTCTGTAGCCAACATGAAGCCCGCACCCAAAGTCGATGCACGAGAAATGGCATCTAGGCGTTTTTCAGCATCACCCTTTAAGCCTTTGAGCGAAGGTACAAGTAAATAGGCGTATGCTTGATGGTGCGATCGACCGACACGACCACGTAATTGGTGCAACTGCGCAAGTCCCAGTTTATCTGCACGCTCAATCAAAATGGTATTGGCGTTTGGCACGTCAATCCCAGTTTCAATAATGGTTGAACACACCAGCACGTTATATTCTTTGTGATAGAACTGCTGCATGATTTGCTCTAGCTCACGCTCACGCATTTGACCATGTGCTACCGCAACTCGGGCTTCAGGAACCAATTCACGTAGAGTTTCTGCCGTACGTTCAATGGTCTCGACTTCATTGTGTAAGAAATACACTTGCCCGCCACGTAATAGTTCACGCAAGATGGCTTCTTTAATCGAATCCCCAGTGTGTTCTTGCACAAAAGTTTTCACAGCAAGACGACGGGCAGGTGGCGTTGCAATAATAGATAGATCACGCATACCACTAAAAGCCATATTCAGCGTACGTGGAATAGGCGTTGCAGTTAGCGTTAGCATATCAACATCGGCACGTAAGGCTTTAATTCTCTCTTTATCACGTACACCAAAACGGTGCTCTTCATCCACGATCATGAGGCCGAGATTTTTAAATTGCACACTTTCCTGCAAGATTTTATGTGTGCCAATCACAATATCCACTTTGCCTTCTGCGAGGTCTTCAATGGTTTTGGTATGTGATTTTGATGAACCAAAGCGTGAAAGGACTTCAATACGTACAGGCCAGTCCGCAAAACGGTCTTTGAAAGACTCGTAGTGCTGCTGCGCCAACAACGTGGTTGGCACAAGTACAGCCACTTGTTTGTTATTTTGTACTGCCACAAATGCAGCACGCATGGCCACTTCTGTTTTACCAAAACCGACATCACCACAAACCAAGCGATCCATCGGCTTCGCTTGTTGCATGTCATACAGTGTCGCTTCAATAGCATTGGCTTGGTCTAAAGTTTCTTCATAGGCGAAGCCACTGGCAAACTGCATATACAGACTTTGATCCAGTTCAAATCCATAACCCGGCTTCGAGTGACGACGGGCTTGAATATGTAAAAGTTCTGCCGCCACATCATGGATCTGCTCTAAAGCCTTGCGTTTGGCTTTAGACCATGCATCTGTGCCCAATTTATGTAATGGTGCTAGATCTGGGTCACCACCACTGTATCGGCTAATTAAATGCAGGTTTGTTACAGGGACATACACCTTAGCTGCATCGGCATAGTCTAACTGCAAAAACTCATGGTCTTGGTCATCGATACTCAAGGTAATTAAACCTGCATATCGCCCCACACCATAATCAATATGAACCACAGGTGCGCCAATACTTAGCTCGGTTAAACTACGAACAAGAAACTCTTCTGATACTTCCTGTTGGCGTTTACGACGACGTTGAACCACACGGTGTTCATAAAGCTGATTTTCAGAAATTACACTGAGTTTGTCAGTTAGCAATAAACCACGATCTAAGGGCGCATTGGTGATCGCAATCGCATGCATAGAATGCATAAAATCATCAAAACTTTCGACCGTTGGGATATCACCCAAACTTGGACGCAATGCATCTTTTAAAGTTTCACGTCGACCAGCGCTTTCAGCCACCAAAAGCACTGGATAATTTGCCGCATCTATATATTGCTTAACCGCAGAAAATGGCTTTTCACGTTTTGGATCGACAGGTAAACGGGGTGGAATCTCAGCTGCAAGATTGATCACGCCATTGCGTTCATCAAAAGCCTCAGGCGAAGCCACGATACGACGACAGAGATTTAATTGTTCTAACACTTGATTTGGTTGTAGGAAAATCTGCTCTGGCGGCAAAATCGGTTGGTCGACATTATGACGACGGTCTTCATAACGACGCACAATGTCTGACCAAAACTGAATCAATGTGTCATCTATGGCTCTGTCTGTAATGACAATGCCATTCTCAGGTAAGTACGAAAACAGGGTACTTTGCTCTCTCATGGCTTGTTCAGAGAAGAACAACGGAAAATAAAACTCAATACCCGGTGAAGCTATACCATCTTGTACATCTTGATAAATTGGGTTTTTCTTTGGATTTGCTGTCGGAAAATTTTCCGCATATCGATCACGAAACAGTGAACGTGCTTCTTTTAATGGAAATTCTTTTGCAGGTAAAACCGTAAAATAATCTAAGTTTTGGGTGGTTCGCTGAGTTTCAGGATCAAAGAATTTGAGGGTATCGATTTCATCATCAAATAAGTCAATACGAATCGGTGAACTTTGCCCCGAAGCGTAAATATCCATGATGCTGCCGCGTACTGCAAATTCACCATGATCATAAACGGTATCCACCAAGTGATAGCCCGCTTGTACTAATCTTAATTTTTGTTGTTCGATATCAAATTTTTGACCCACTTTAATATCAAAGTGTTCACCTAATACCCAAGATGCCGGTGCAACTCGCTGCGCTAAAGTTGTTGCTGAAACCAACAACACACCTTGCTGTGGCATATTGGACAAAATCGCCAAGCGTTCAGAAACAATGTCTTGATGTGGCGACAGCCGGTCATAAGGTAAAATTTCCCAATCTGGGAAAATAGTTGGCTTAATTCCGTAAAATTCCAGCTCACTTTCTAACTGCCCGAGATGCTGATTATTACGTGCAACAATCACAAACAACTGTTTGGATTGTTTGCTAATTTCTTTAAATAATAATGCAGCAGATGAGCCTTGTAAGTTTCCGACCCACCGCTTTTCGCCAGCTTTAAGCTGTTTAAGATTGAGTTGTGAAATTTCTTGCTGGAACATGATGTAAATAGCTTTTAATGTTTTAATCACTTGGTGATCATATTAACACGATGCTTTTTACATTCCGAGATTTAAGCAACTATATACAGTGTTTTAACCAATATGGATTTGCGATTGTATTTTCTATTGATGAGTACCCTTAACGCACCCATCAAACTCAAACACTGCAGTCCATTCACTTACTTACGATCACGGATGAATTGACGATAATAATCATTCAATAGTTTGACATAATGTTTAAATTGCAACAGATTTTCTTCAGTATTGCCTAATCGTGCAACAAAGCGTTGATTTGCAATTTCCAAGTCTATTTTTTCATTGATAATCATTGCAGTCGCATAGAGCTGTTTTAAATCATCGAAATTTGTCATTTTTCTATTCGACAAATATTCCATACGTTCAGACAAAGTATTTAAAACTACGCCTTCAATGATATAGCCCTGAGTTTCATCATATTGAATGTGGTATTGTTCTAAGTAAAGTTGCTCAGGCGACTCTTTAGCGCCTTTGAATAAATCGACTAACTTATTAAACATCTGACTATCTACAACATGATAAAAAACCTATTGTACTTCGATTACATCCTTTTTTGGGCAAGTTAAAGCTTTTCTGACTTTATCTATGCACTAAATTTTTCATCCAAACCTTCATGACTATATATAGAACAATAATTACAATCCTAAGCAAATATAGCGTTTTATTCTCAACCTAATACTTTCTTTTAGAAATCTAAAACATCACTGCCATCAGATTAGTTTTCTAGATTTACCACTAATTTCTTCAAATAAAAAACGAAGGATTAACCTTCGTCATTTACTCATCATTTACTATTTAAAAGTCTTAAATAAGCATTTAACTCACTTGAGCGAGTGGCATACTAAATGGTGTCACTTCAGAAACTAAATTTTCAATCGAGAAAATTTCATCCAATTGACTTACAGTTAACAGCTCTTGCTCTAAAACCACTTGGCGAATGGTTTTATTTTCGGCAATACATTGCTTACCGATTTCATCACATTTTGCATGACCTAAATATGGATCAAGTAAGGTCACAATACCTACACTACGCATCACAGCATCAAAACATGCTTGCTCATTTGCCTGAATCCCTTGAATACATTTGCTGTCTAATGTTTTTACTGCATTCACCAAAAGCTCAATCGATTCATTCATGGACAATGCAATCACAGGCTCCATGACATTTAATTGTAATTGCCCTGCTTCTGCAGCCAAAGTGATGGTTAAATCATTCCCCATTACTCGAAATGCAATTTGGTTGACCACTTCTGGGATCACGGGATTGACCTTTGCAGGCATGATCGACGAACCTGCTTGTAACTCAGGTAATCGAATTTCCGCTAAACCTGTACGTGGCCCAGAACTTAAAAGACGTAAGTCATTACAAATTTTAGAAAGTTTGACAGCTAAACGTTTTAAGCAACTCGATAATAAAATAAATACGCCACAATCGCTGGTTGCTTCGACATAGTCTTCTGCACCTTGCAATTTTAGACCGGTCAAATGAGCTAGATTTTCAACGGCCTTGGCTGCATAACCCGCAGGAGAATTCACGCCAGTGCCAATTGCCGTCGCACCTAAATTAATTTCCAATAGAAGCTGTCGATTTTGCTCAATCAACTTCAAATCTTCTTTTAATAATGTTGCAAATGCTCGGAACTCTTGCCCCAAAGTCATCGGAACTGCATCTTGTAACTGTGTACGCCCCATTTTGATGACATGTTTAAACTCATCAGCTTTGAGATGTAAGCTTCCTATAAGTTGATTTAGCACCACAAATAAAGCATTAAAAGCACTATATGTCGCTAGACGCAGCGCTGTTGGATAGACATCATTAGTCGATTGTGACTTATTGACATGGTCGTTGGGATGAATCCTTTGATAACTGCCTTTCGCATCTCCGAGCAACTCAAGGGCAATATTGGCAATGACTTCATTGGCATTCATGTTAATAGAAGTGCCTGCTCCACCTTGATAAATATCAATTGGAAATGAATCTGCCCATTGTTCAGGATGAACAATCAATGCATCACACGCCTGCTGAATCGCTTGGCGAATATCATCTTGTATTAAGTTAAATTGATAATTGGTTTCTGCTGACGCTTTTTTTACCTGAGCAATAGCGCGTACAAAGTTTAAATTTTGTCCGACATGCTGCTTTGATATTTGAAAGTTTTCGATGGCACGCAATGTATGTATACCGTAATAACATGACTGCGGGACTGCTTTATCCCCCAATAAATCATGCTCTATTCTCGTTTTTTCCATTTGAACCGTTGTCACTGCGCATTCCCTCTAATTACGCACCAAGACTGTGCATACCTCATATTCGACCTGTTCAAATCATCTCACTACAGATGATGTGATGCACATTTGCAACCAAATATTTCAAATGCACATTTCTTGTTCACTATGTAACATTGTGTAATTTTTACCTAATTTCATTAGTTCTCTTTTTGTGATGAAAAGTCTTAGGTAGATTTACTTAACAAAATTTAAATTCCCTTCTGGACAACATTTCAACAGTACAATAAAAAATTCGATTTGTAATAAGAAAAAATAGTGTTTACACAAAATA
Source organism: Acinetobacter sp. YH12142 (assembly GCF_013418435.1). Classification (NCBI taxonomy): domain Bacteria; kingdom Pseudomonadati; phylum Pseudomonadota; class Gammaproteobacteria; order Moraxellales; family Moraxellaceae; genus Acinetobacter; species Acinetobacter sp. YH12142. The sequence goes on from NZ_VPCB01000002.1 coordinate 52,876, forward strand.
TACATAAAATATGCTTAAAGGTTACAGAGTGTAATTTTTAAATCGTGCTTGAATCTGCGACTTACGACAGAAGTACAAATTTTCATCTAGGACAGAGATGATTTGCTTTCATTAAGGACGAACCGCCTATGAGCCATTTAAACCCGACATTAGTCACCTTTATTTTTTATATTCTTGCAATGCTTGCCATTGGTTTGTATGCCTACAGAGCTACGCATAACTTTGACGAATACATTTTAGGTGGACGAAGTTTAGGAAGTGTTGTGACTGCACTTTCAGCAGGTGCATCCGACATGAGTGGTTGGCTACTCATGGGTCTCCCTGGTGCAATTTATCTATCTGGTCTTTCCGAAGCTTGGATTGCAATCGGCTTAATTATCGGTGCTTGGTTGAACTGGTTGATCGTTGCTGGTCGCTTGCGTGTTCATACCGAATATCAAAATAATGCCCTGACCCTGCCCGATTATTTCACGAGCCGTTTTGCAGACCGTAAAAAGATTTTACGTATCATTTCAGCTGTAGTGATTTTAGTGTTCTTTGCGATTTACTGTGCTTCTGGCATGGTGGCTGGCGCACGACTTTTCGAAAGTTTATTCGGTTGGAACTACACAACAGCACTGTGGATTGGTGCAATTGCAACCATCAGCTATGTCTGTATTGGTGGATTCTTAGCGATCAGTTGGACCGATACTTTCCAAGCGGGTCTGATGATCTTTGCACTGCTGATCACACCGATCATCACCTACCTTGCTTTAGGTGATAACAGTCAAAATCTTGCTGCTATTTTGGAAACAGCTCGCCCGCAAGCTTCCAATTTATTTGAAGGCTTAAGTACAGTTGCGATTTTATCCAGCATGGCGTGGGGCTTAGGCTATTTTGGTCAGCCGCATATTTTGGTTCGCTTTATGGCAGCCGATTCTGTTAAATCCATTCCGAATGCACGTCGCATTGGTATGACATGGATGATCCTATGTCTAGGCGGTGCTGTAGCAGCCGGTTATATCGGTATTGCTTACTTCCAAGTTCACCCAGAACTGGCAAGCGTCGTTAATGCAAACCCTGAAACGGTATTTATGGAATTGACTAAAATTCTATTCAATCCGTGGATTGCTGGGATTATTTTGGCCGCAATTTTAGCTGCGGTGATGAGCACACTTAGCTGTCAGTTATTGGTGTGTTCAACCACCTTGACGGAAGATTTGTACAAAGGATTTATTCGTAAAAACGCATCGCAAAAAGAATTGGTTTGGATTGGACGTGCGATGGTCTTGGCAATTGCCGTATTTGCAATCACCTTTGCAATGAACCCTGCAAGTAAAGTTTTAGGCTTAGTGGCTTATGCATGGGCAGGTTTCGGTGCTGCATTTGGCCCGCTGATTATTCTTTCATTGCTGTGGAAACGTATGACGCTTAACGGAGCTATCATTGGCATGATCGTGGGTGCTGTGACTGTCATCGTGTGGAAAAACTACTTAGGCCACCTTGGTTTATACGAAATCATTCCAGGCTTTATTTTCTCTGCGATCAGTATCGTTGTCGTGAGCTTATTGGGCAAAGCACCAGAGGCGGATGTGGTTGAACGCTTTGAAAAAGCCGAAGCGCAATATCAAAAAGAAATGTCTGAAATCTAAAATTTTTGACACTAAAAAGGGGCTAAATGCCCCTTTTTAGTACTCAATTATTGATGATTAGCTACTTCGGCCGAGCCGCAGGTTTCAGCTTAATTTGCATACTTTCTTTGATTACTTCCATCACAGGATAACTACGCGTTTCCTTGATACCAGGTAGCTGCCAAAGCACCTGCCCTGAAATTTTTCTAAATTCTTCCATGTTTGCACAGCGTATTTTCACCACAAAATCAAAACCACCGCTGATCATGTGACATTCTACGATTTCTGGAATTTGACGTACTGCATCCGAAAAATCTTCCAATACATTGGGCGTAGTTTTATCTAGTAAAATCTCTACAAAAACCACAAATCCATTGTTGAGTAAGACCGGATTTAAACGTGCTTCATAGCCTAAAATAAAGCCTTCTTTCGATAATTTTTGCACACGTGCCAACGCCGCAGTGGGTGATAAATTTACCATTTCTGCAAGCTTAATATTGGACAATTTTCCGTCTTCTTGCAGCAGCTCTAAAATTTGAATATCTATACGGTCTAAGCTCAAATATGGGCTAGTCATCTGAATTTTTCTCTAAATATTATTAAAACTATAGTGAGTTATTCGCTAAATATTCTGTGATGATAAATTAAATAAAGGATCAAGCTCAAGATTTATTTGCTCGTCATAGAACTTTGACACGGAAAATTGAAACATGAATGGAAAAGTATTTGAAGTCACGGGAAGCGATGACTACATCACTGAATTTAAAGACAAGAATAGCTTTGAACAATCGATTAATACAGCATGGCGTCGTGCTGAAACTGAGTGCATTGAAAACTTATTAGCACACAGTGAAATCCCTTCCCCGATCAGCGATCAAATTCAACAATTGGCTTTTGACTTAGCCCATTCATTACGTGAACGTAAAAGCGGTACAGGTAAAGCAGGCATTGTACAAGGCTTGCTACAAGAGTTTTCATTGTCTTCTCAGGAAGGCATCGCGCTCATGTGTTTAGCTGAAGCGCTACTCCGTATTCCAGACAAAGCAACACGTGATTTACTGATCAAAGATAAAATCAACCAAGGTAACTGGAAAGATCATGTTGGCCAAAGTAGCCTCATGTTCGTAAATGCTGCTGCTTGGGGATTAATGCTGACGGGCAAACTGATGGAAACCCCTCAACAAAAAAGTCTGTCTAGCCTACTCACCGGTATTTTAGCACGCAGTGGACGTGGCATTATCCGTAAAGCTGTAGACGTGGCTATGCGTATGATGGGCGAACAGTTTGTTACAGGCGAGACCATCAATGAAGCGCTTAAACATGCAGAAGTATTAGAAGACAAAGGCTTCCGTTATTCATATGACATGTTAGGTGAAGCAGCATTAACTGAACCTGATGCAGAACGTTATTATCAAGACTATACCGATGCGATCCACGCGATTGGTCAAGCCTCTGAAGGTAAGGATGTTTATAACGGCGCAGGTATTTCGATCAAATTGTCTGCCCTACACCCACGCTACCAACGTTCACAGATCGACCGTATACATAACGAACTTTATGGCAAAGTGCTAGAACTTGCTGTATTAGCTAAGCATTACAATATTGGTTTAAACATTGATGCTGAAGAAACTGACCGCCTAGAAATTTCTTTGGAACTACTTGAGCGCCTGTGTTTTGAGCCTAAATTAGCAGACTGGAAAGGTATTGGATTTGTGATTCAAGCCTACCAAAAGCGCTGTTTCTATGTGGTCGACCATATTATTGACCTCGCTAAGCGTAGCCAAAAACGTTTAATGATCCGCTTAGTGAAAGGTGCATACTGGGACAGCGAAATTAAGAAAGCGCAAATTGAAGGTATGAGTGACTATCCTGTATTTACGCGCAAAGTTCATACCGACCTGTCTTATATTGCATGTGCTAAAAAACTCTTGGCAGCACCTGAGCAAATTTATCCTCAGTTTGCAACACACAATGCGCAAACCGTTGCTACGATCTACCAATTAGCACAGCCAGAGCTTTACTATCCAGGCCAGTATGAATTTCAGTGCCTTCACGGCATGGGTGAACCCCTCTATGAACAAGTGGTGGGTTCGAAGTCTGATAACAAACTGGGTGTGCCTTGTCGTATTTATGCACCAGTGGGTAACCATGAAACCTTATTGGCCTATTTGGTTCGACGTTTACTGGAAAATGGTGCGAATACCTCTTTCGTCAACCGTATTGCAGATAAAAATTTAAAAATTGAAGATTTAATTGAAAATCCAAGACAGACGATATTAGCGACGGCTGAAAAAGAAGGTATCACTGGCGCTAAGCATCCTTCTATCCCATTTCCGCAAGATTTGTATGGCACAGAACGTCGCAACTCAAAAGGACTCGATTTAGCCAATGATCGCGACTTATCTCAGCTCAATACCACGGCAGTACAGCATGCACATACCCAGTGGCATGCTAGTGCAATGGGCGCTAATTTAGAAGAAATTCATACTGCAAGTATCAACATTACAAACCCTGCAAACCGTAGTGATGTGGTCGGTAGTGTCAGCGAAGCCAGTTTAGAACAAGCGGAAATCGCTCTCAATAATGCGGTAAATGCCCAAGGTTCATGGAAAACTTTAGACAAAGATCAGCGTGCAGCATGCTTAAACCGTGCGGCGGATTTGATGGAAGCACAATTGCAATCTCTGATGGTGTTGTTGTCACGTGAAAGTGGTAAAACTTATGCCAATGCTATTGCTGAAGTCCGTGAAGCTGTAGATTTCCTACGTTATTATGCAGCTCAAATAATTGATCTAGCAGAGAATACGCAAATTGAACCCCTAGGTACTGTGCTGTGCATTAGCCCATGGAACTTCCCGCTTGCTATTTTCACAGGTCAAATTGCTGCAGCCTTGGTTGCAGGTAATACCGTGATTGCCAAGCCTGCTGAACAAACGCCTCTGATTGCTGCTCAAGCTGTACATATTTTATGGGAAGCAGGTGTTCCCTTCGATGTATTGCAACTTCTCCCTGGCCGTGGCGAAACCATTGGGGCCAAACTCAGCGCGGACTCACGTGTCCAAGGCATCATGTTTACAGGCTCAACGGAAGTCGCACGTATCTTGCAAAAAACCGTTGCACAGCGCTTAAACCAATTTGGCGAAAGTGTGGTTTTGATTGCTGAAACTGGTGGTCAAAATGCCATGATTGTTGACTCATCAGCATTGACAGAACAAGTGGTATTGGATGTCGTTAACTCTGCCTATGACAGTGCAGGTCAACGCTGTTCTGCCCTGCGTATTCTCTGTGTGCAAGAAGATAATGTGGACGTAGTCCGTACCATGTTACAAGGTGCGATGAAGCAACTTCGTGTCGGAAATCCCGCACTATTAGCAACTGACATTGGCCCAGTGATCGACCTTGAAGCACAGCAAAATATTGAAAAACATATTGAGAAGATGCGTAGCAAAGGCTATCCAGTACATCAAATCATGTTTAATGCTGATAGCATTGCCTTAAGTACGGGAACCTTCGTTGCACCAACTTTGATTGAACTGCCAAATTTAAATGATTTAGAACGCGAAGTTTTTGGGCCAGTATTGCATTTAATTACCTACAAATATGGTGAGATTGAAAACCTATTAACGCAAATTAATGCCAAAGGTTATGGTTTAACCATGGGCTTGCATACACGTATTGATGACACGATTCAAAAAGTTATCGGTCATGCAGAAGTCGGCAACCTGTACATTAACCGTAATATTGTAGGTGCTGTGGTTGGTGTACAACCTTTTGGCGGCGAAGGCTTATCAGGTACAGGTCCAAAAGCTGGCGGTCCTTTATATCTTTACCGTTTAATGCATCAAATTTCTGAGAAAAAATTGGCTACACCTTATGCTGCTCGGGCAGAAACACAAGCTGCACACTTCCCTGCATATGAAGCTTTTAACGCTTGGGCGAAGCAGCATTTTTCAGGCATTGCGATTCAAACACCGCAGGCCATAGCCGCAGGACAAAGTTTTGAACTGCAAGGACCAACCGGTGAAAACAACCAATATGCCATTTTGGCACGTAAGGGTGTGCTTTCATTAGCTAATAATGATGCAGATCAACTGAATCAAATTGCTGCGATTTTATCGGTGGGTAGTCAGCCCGTCGTACTTGCAGACAATACTTTTGTGTTGAAACACTTAAATAGCATGCCAAAAATCCTCGTGGACCAATTTAAAGTGATCACGGATCTTTATCATGGCAATTTTGATGCGGTTTTACATCATGGTGAAAAAGCTGAGTTATTAAAAATTCAACAAGTCATTGCATCTCGTGAAGGTGCAATTATTGGCATTACGCATTTAGCTTCAGGCCAATATGACATCCCTGTAGAACGTTTCGTGATTGAGCGTGCAACTAGTGTCAATACAGCTGCAGCCGGTGGTAATGCCAGCTTAATGACAATGAATTAAACACTGAATTGAACTCCAACTAATCAGTTCCTCACTTAGCTCAATCTTTATGAATGTTCCATAAAGATTGAGCATTTTTTTAACTTTCCCCTAGATGAATGAACTAATTTAAAGATTCAGATTCATCTTCTCTACAGATAAATACAGCCAAAAGTGGAATTAATTTAGTCTTATAAGGTGAATTTTGCTAACATGACTTTTTTTAATATGTTTGCGATTTTTTACTGCATATGACTTCAACTTATCAGCAACAACTTGATGCCAAAGTTGCCCGCATTACGGCTCAATTTTCAGAATACAACCCTCCCTCTTTAGAAGTTTTTCCTTCTGCTGAACAAAACTTTCGTATGCGAGCGGAATTCCGAATTTGGCATACTGAAAATGATATGTTCTATGCAATGTTTGAACGCAATGCAGACAATGAAAAACAAGTTGTCGAAATTAAAGATTTCCCGATTGCAGATAAAAGCATTAATGATTTAATGCCCGTATTATTAAATGAACTCAAGGCACAAGAGATCTTATCTAGCCGATTATTTGAAGTTCATTTCTTAGCAACGCTGAAAGGTGAAATGCTGGTTTCATTGGTTTACCGCTGCCCGCTCAATGCTGAATGGGAAGTTGCTGCCAAAGCGCTGTCTGAAAAGCTCAATATCAAGATTTATGGTCGTAGTCGTGGTCAGCGCGTGATTTTGACTGATGACTATGTGATTGAAGAACTCCAAGTGTTTGACCGTAAATATCAGTACAAACAAATCGAAAGTAGCTTCACGCAGCCCAATGCCGGCGTATGTCAAAAAATGCTGGAATGGGCGTGTCAGGCTGCCGATCATTCAGACAAAGACTTACTTGAGCTCTACTGTGGTAATGGTAATTTCACGCTGCCTCTTTCAACACGCTTTAATCGCGTTTTGGCAACAGAATTAGCCAAGTCTTCAGTCTATGCAGCACAGTGGAATATTGAGCAAAATGGCATTGATAATATCCAAGTGGCTCGTCTATCAGCTGAAGAGTTTACCCAAGCCTACAATGCTGAACGTACATTCCGCCGCCTTGAAGAAGCTGAAATTGAAATTTCAAGCTATAACTTCGATACGGTATTTGTCGATCCACCGCGTGCAGGCATCGATGATGAAACACTAAAACTGTTGCAACGTTTTGAACGCATTATCTATATTTCATGCAACCCAGATACTTTGCATGACAATCTTAAACTGCTTTCACAAACGCATAAAATCAGCAAATTTGCCTTATTTGATCAGTTCCCTTATACACACCATGTAGAGTCTGGCGTGTTTCTTGAGAAGATTTAAACAAATTATTTCAAGTCATGTTGCTGTCATAAAAGGAGCTTTCTAAAAGCTCCTTTTTTATATTCTAAAAAAGCTTTATTTTCTCGTCACATGCATATTTATGAACAGCTTTAAGAACAAATAAGTTAAAGATTTTAAAAGTCCAATCGAAAAAATGATGATTCAAGTGGCTAAAATTTCACTTTAGTAGTCTTGCTTTATTTATTGGATTGGTTATATTTCGTCCTATGTTAGGTCGCAAATGAAGGCTCTATGAGTTTTTGGCAAAAGTTGTTCTCAAATGAACAGCAAAACGGGCATAAGAATCAAATTGCCTGTGTTGAAAATGATTGCTCTTGTAAAACCAATGAACAGCTTATTGCTGCTCTTACAAAGGCAACGGATGAAGATGTTATCCTCGGTATCAAAAAAGTACTCGCTTCGCGCGGTTATAGCCGTAAGGAATTAAATGAAATCCAGCATCTACCTCTACAGTAGAGTCTGAACATTCAGTGTTCAAACAAGGCATTCTATTTACAGAGTGCCTTTTTCATTTTTAAAATAATCATAATGATGCCGCTTATTTACAGATCAGGTTTTGTGAGTCGGCCACATCGTAATTTACAACTTTTATGCTATGCTCCAAGGCAAATTAGCGATATATAATTTTTAAGCACTCGACAATAAAACCCAATATTGCATCAAATATGATGCCGAAGACCTCTAAACAGCATTGATATAAAAATTAAAGGAATGAACATGAATAAATTAACAAGTTGCCTTATTGCCTGCTGCATACTCAGTCTAAGTGCTTGTAGCCAAATCCCCAAAGAATGCGAAGAATCTTGGGATAAACTCGAAGCCCTATCGAAACAAATGGGCTTAAACGAAGAGCAAATCAAAGAACAGAAAAAACAGTTTGAAGAAAGTATTAAGCAACAATCTAAAGAACAAGCCATTCAAATGTGCCAAACCCAAAGTACCTTTTTAGGTTTAGTTGGCAAATAAACAGTAGTTGCTATCAATCTAAAGACTGTATACATGAAGCCCGACCATTCGGGCTTTTATTGTTTGCATTGAAATGCTGTTGTATACGCTACAATTGGCCCTAAAGGTTTTAAACTTGAATCATGTCTATTCAACGCTTGGATATCTGCACTAGACACAGATCCATCTAAATACAAGGCATTGTTAATCGATAATTGCTGCTTAAAATATTGTGCAAATGCATAAAACGACACGCCTTCACGACTGATCACAAAATACAACTTGCCGTTTTTGATCCCCACACCATTGCGGATTTTCAATGAATCTGACTGTGGGATAAAGTTTGGATTGATTTTTCCATCTACCACCAGCATTGGACCTGACTGCGTCGCATAACGTGCCTTAAAATCTGTGGAAGCATATTTTTGTGTGGTTGATATCACCGCTTGCTTGCCATTCCATGCTAGAACACCATTCGGCTGAATTAAAAAATTACCAAAGCCTCGTGTTGCACGATTCAAGGCTTTTTTCTGCACTCCATTTTCAACGTATAGACCAACAGGTGCTAAGTCTGCATGATACATCCCGGCATTCATTGCGAAGTTCATCGTATTACACTTACGCGCTAATACCTGCTTTAGTCGCTGTAGGTCTTGATATGGCTGCTGCTGTGTATCATATAAATAGAGCTTCAGTTGACTCAGATCGGAAATTTCAACCACATCCACGGCAATAGGCTGACTGACACGTTTCGCTTGAATATTGGCATAGGAAATACTCGGTGAGAAAATCAGACCGAGCAGCATCATAAAGCGCATTTTTTTAAACATTGAGGTTAATTGAAGACCAAGCATGACCCTATCCATAGCGCACGTTAAAAATCGAACAAATTTTAGCTAAATCATCGCTAAAATAGTCGATTAATTCACAGATTAAAAGTAGACTAATCTTTAAAAATAATTCGGATTTAAAGTAGGACTGGTAAATACATGCATGTGCAGAAAGATGGTTTTCCTCTTGGAACACATCTGATTGTTAAACACTTCGGTTATAGCCATCATGGCATATATGCCGGCCGCGGTAGAGTCATTCACTACTCAGGTTTTGCACACCTTTTCAAAAAACATCCGATTGAAATGACTTCTATCGAAAATTTCAGTCACGGCAAAAAAATCATCGTTCAGTCGTACAGCAATCCAAAATTTAAAGGGCGTAAAGTGGTGCGTCGCATGCGCTCACGTATGCATGAAAACAACTATCATCTGATTATTAATAACTGCGAACACTTATGCACATGGGCCATTACTGGTGTTGAAAGTAGTCCTCAGGTGTTTCGTATGATGAACCGACTCACCACGATTGGTTATGTCAGTTCTCTGATGAGTTTTATGAGTAGCATGATGCTGACCGTGACCACTACTTGCTTTGCACTGGTGTTCTATATCAAAAAGAAACTGCGCGAAAAAGCCAAAATGCAGATGCCGGTTTATACCTATTTAAAGCGTGAAGAACATAAAAATCGTTAATCCACTACAGCATCGTTGAACTGTGGCTTTATCAAATTTCAGTAGATCAGCACATTGCTTAGAGATCCTGTGCCAATACACAAGCTTTTTATTTTAGCGTATCAGATGTAATGCTTAATCTTGGTCACTCTTCACATTGCTAAAAGTTCGCATTGCTAAAAGGTGGAAATTTATCTTCAACCAAATTGCTTTGCAGGCCATGTTCTAAATAAATTTTGGCTGCATCCAAAACCGTTGTAAAACCACCTGTACTATCAATAATAAAATCAATCAATGCCTGACCTTGCAGAGGAATCTTTGAATTTTTGATGCGAACATAGGTTTCCATCGGGCTAATTTGCTCAAAAATAAAATCGACCTGAGTTTTTGGTTCACCCCACTGTATTTGAATTAATTTGTTTTCCTTAATATTCAGCACGTCTACATCGGCGACTGCATTATATTTTTGCCAAGTCCATTGCACTGTTTTACCTTCTTCTAGATAGCCATTCGATGCACTAAACCAAAAATGCTGTGTAATTAAAGGATCAACAAAGGCATTAAATACGATATTGATGGACTTACGAATTAACATCTGGGTTTCAATCACGACACTCATCAGCATACCTACAGTATTTTAATTTTATTCAGTGATAGCACAGAGCACTGATCATTGCCTACCACTGAATTGTTATTGCCCTATTCTGCTGTATGTTCTGAAATAAATGCTGATGTTACTAGCGTGGGATTCTTCTCTGTAAATTGCCCATTCTAATAGGGATAGTATGGATAAGGTGGATACACTGCACTGACTGCGTCTAATCGGGCTAACTGCTCTAAGCTTAATGACCATTCTTTCGCCGCAAGGTTATCCAACAGTTGCTGTTCATTACGTGCGCCTATCAAAATACTAGACACAGTCGGTCTGGTTTTCAGCCAATTCAATGCAATCTGTGGGATAGAGTGCCCTGTTTCCATGGCAATTTCTTGCATTACATCTAACACTGCAAATAACTTTTCGTGTTGAACTGGCGGTGCGAATTGAGCGGTCTCATGTAGTCGACTTTGCTTTGGAATCGCATGCTCACGATCAAATTTTCCAGTTAATCTCCCCCAGCCCAGCGGACTCCAAACCACTGCACCAATCTGTTGATCATGCTGTGCAGGCATCAACTCCCATTCATAGTCACGTCCAATCAAAGAATAATAGACTTGATGCACACTTAGCTTTTCATAGCCATGCTGCTGAGCAATCGACTGTGCTTTCATGAGCTGCCAGCCTGAAAAATTCGACGCACCGATATAGCGAACTTTTCCACTACCTACCAAGTCATCTAAACTGCGCATCAGCTGCTCAAGTGGCGTCGTGCTATCAAACTGATGCAGAGTTGCAGCACATCAATATAATCCGTACCTAAACGCTTTAAACTCGCCTCCACGGCTTGAATTATATAGCTTCTAGAATATCCACCTTGATTGATTCCATCATTCAATCGGATACCCACTTTGCTGGAAATAATCACCTCTTGGCGTTTTGAATGAAGTAATGCACCTAGCATCTGCTCTGAGGCACCATTTGAATAAGCATCTGCAGTATCGAAATAATTCACGCCTTGATCAATACAGAGATCAATCATGCGCTGAGCATCATTTAAGCTCGCTTGCCCCCATGCAGAGAAAATAGGGCCTTGCCCGCCAAATGTACCTGCACCAAAGCCGAACTCTGAAACTTGTAAGCCAGATTGCCCTAGATTGTGATAATTCATGGTGATTTCCTGTGTTTGATTTATACACAGAATAAGTACAGATGTTTATCAGAAAAACCCTGAATATCAAGAAAGACTTTCTTGATTATATTGATAATGCTGACTGAAGATTTCGACTTATTCACACGAATGGCGACACTGGGTTCAATCAGTCAAGCCGCCAAAGAAGCCAATCTCTCTGTTTCTGTCGCTAGTAGCCGTCTACACAGACTTGAACAAAGTTTAGGGCTACGCCTATTTCATCGCACCACACGGCAACTACATTTAACACAGGAAGGTGCTGTTTTATTGCAACAAGGATTTCCCTTACTCGAACAATTTAATTCGCTACTGAGCCAATTTCAGCCTGAACCACAACAACTCAGTGGCGTATTAAAAATCATATGTTCAGAAGTTTTTGGAAATCGTATTTTAGGGCCAGTATTTGCAGCCTTTGCCAAGTTGCATCCAACATTGACTTTGGATATTGAACAGACCGATCAAAATTTAGATTTGGTCTCCGCAGGTATCGACGTTGCGATACGTATTGGACAGTTAGAAGACTCATCACTGATTGCTAAACCGCTCAGCTTAAACCGTCGTATTTTGTGTGCCTCGCCTAGCTATATCGAACAATATGGCGAACCTCACTCCCTAGAAGAGCTCTCTATACACCAATGCATTTTACAGAAATACCCTAAGGGTGTTTCGCAGCTTTGGACATTCGTCCAAGATCAACACAACATAAATATACCTGTTTCAGGACAAGTTCATATCAACTCAGGTGAAGGCGTACGCCAAGCAGCACTTGCAGGTTTAGGCATCTCAAACAACTCCATCTGGCATGTGGATGAAGATTTACAATCTGGCAGACTCGTCCAAGTTCTATCAGCAATCCCTGTTCAAAGTACTGCAATCTATGTGGTAATTCCGCATCGACATTTTGTTCCGCCTAAAGTACAGGCTTTTATGCGACACTTGGACGATTATTTTCAGCATCAATATGCTTGGTACGTATCGCCGAATTTATCTGAAAATTAGGCCAAGAATTTATCTTAAATTACTGTTAAAAGTCTTAATCAGCGGCGGAAGTTCAACTTCTAAGCTGCTATACATTTCACGCTCAATGTTTCGTACAATCGAGTCCAGCGGTAAATCATTTTCCTGCAAGCCAAAAGGCTCTTCCAGTTCTGCACTTAACGCATCCAAACCTAAAAATAAATATGCAATCAAAGCCACAATGACAGGTGTCCATATCCCTAAACTGGCCTCTAGGCTAAATGGCAAAATCAGACAAAATGAATACACTGCGCGATGTAAAAGCACCGAATAGGAAAATGGTAATGGCGTGGTCATAATACGGTCACAGCCTGCATGGATATCACCCATCGCTACAGTATGACGTGTGAGCGTGCTGTAAATAATGTCTGTAATCTGACCTTGTTTATAGGTTTTGACTAAATCTTTTTGAATAATTTCAAGTAAATACTGTGGTGCATTGATATTGTCTCGGCATTGCTGCCATTGCTGCTCCGTTAAATCTACACCGTCTTTAAAATGTACAATATCTTGTGATTCATAGCGTAAGCGATCACGTAACAAATTGCAAAACAGCATGATGCGGTACATCAACACGGTTCTTTGCTCATCTTCAAGTACATGACTATCCCGAATCATGTGGCGTGTATTGGCAATCAATGTGCCCCAAAGCTTGCGACCTTCCCACCAACGGTCATAACAGGCAGTATTTCGAAAGCTCAAAAAAATCGACAGAATTACCCCAAAGATAGTAAACCCGATGGCTGGAACTTCGGGCGTATTCAGGTAATGTGCAGCACTTAGATACACCAAAATCGCCGACAAACTCACGACGACAGCCAACGCAGGCATGACTTTTGGGAGTATCGTGCCATGCCATGCAAATAAAAGTTTAAAGCTATTATTTTTATTTCGAATGATCACTTATTTCCCCTCTGTACTGCCTTAATGAACCATCTCAAGCATGAAAAAAGCCCAACCGAAGTTGAGCTTAATCTTAACCTACTTGATCTTAACCTATTGGGGATTCAAAGATGAATCCCTTTAAAAACTAAGATTTTATTTACCCGGTTTAAAACTGTCTTTCAAATCTAAGATGCGGTTAAACACTGGTTTTTCAGCTGTATGATCAAACTGATCTGCAACAAAGTAACCTTCACGTTCAAATTGGAAACGATCTTCAGGTTTTGCTTCTGCCAATGCAGGCTCAATGACCGCTTGAACCACTTTAAGTGATTCTGGATTTAAGTTTGCAAGGAAGTCATCACCCACTTCAGGGTCTGATTCAGTGAATAAACGGTCGTAGATACGAACTTCCGCTGCAATACCCTTGCTTGCAGAAACCCAATGTACAACACCTTTCACTTTACGGCCTTCAGGGTTTTTACCTAAAGTTTCAGGGTCAATTGAACATTTCAATTCAACCACTTCACCGTTCTCGTCTTTAATCACTTCATCACACTTAATCACATACGCATGACGTAAACGCACTTCACCGCCCGGAATCAGACGTTTAAAGCCTTTAGGCGCAACTTCTTCAAAGTCTTTACGATCAATGTAAATGTCTTGAGTTAACGGAATGATACGGTCACCCATGTCTACGTTTGGATGACGTGCATGCACCAAATCCATCGCTTCAGGCAAGTTAGTTAAAGTCACTTTGAGTGGATTCAACACAGCCATGCCACGCGAAGCAGTATTTTCTAAAGACTGACGGATGCAGTATTCAAGCATTGCAACATCTACGATACTGCCATCAACTTTCGTTACACCTACACGTTTGCAGAAGTCACGTAGACCTTCTGGAGTAAAGCCACGACGGCGCATACCCACAACGGTCGGCATACGTGGGTCATCCCAACCATTCACAAATCCACCTTCAACCAATTTACGTAATTTACGTTTAGAGGTAATGGTGTAATCTACATTTAGGCGGCTTGATTCATACTGATGTGGTACAGATGGTGATTTAACTTTCTCTACAACCCAGTCGTAAAATGGACGGTGATCAACAAACTCTAGTGTACACAGTGAATGCGTAACTCCTTCAATGGCATCTGATAATGGATGCGCATAATCGTACATTGGGTACATTTTCCATTTATCACCAGTTTGGTGATGTTCAGAATGCAAAATACGATACAAAATAGGATCACGCATATGGATGTTAGGTGAAGTCATGTCAATTTTGGCACGTAGTACGGCTTGACCTTCTCCTAACTCACCATTACGCATTTGTTCAAAACGCGCTAAGTTTTCTTCTACGCTAGCATCACGTTGCGGCGAGTTTTTACCCGGCTCAACAAAATTACCGCGGTTTAGTTTGATTTCTTCAGGGCTTTGCAAATCCACATAGGCATCACCTTGTTCAATCAATTGAACTGCCCAAGTGTAAAGCTGATCAAAATAGCTCGATGCATAACGCGGCTCGCCGTTCCACTCAAAACCTAGCCATTTCACGTCATTGGCAATACCATCTACATACTCTTGTTCTTCGGCATCTGGGTTTGTATCGTCGAAACGGAGGTTACATAGACCCGCGAATTCTTGAGCAATACCAAAGTTCAGACAAATGGCTTTTACATGACCAATATGTAGGTAGCCGTTTGGCTCTGGTGGGAAACGTGTTACAACTTGTTCTGTACGACCTGCAGATAAATCATCGGTAATGACTTGACGTACAAAATCTAAGCCTGGCTGTTGTTCCTGCTGCGCAGCTTCGACAGGGGCATTGTTCTTGGTTGTCGGATTGTTAGGCAGGGATGAAACAACATCGTTTGGCTTCATGGTAATAAAATCACTTCTATAAAGATAAAATTAGGATAATTAAAACGCTTTTCTTCATTTTTAACAAAGAAAGTAACGTTTTTACTTGCCTTGTAGTTTACAGTTTGCTTATGCTTCTCACAACCAAAAAACCCATGGCTTTCATGTCCATGTACAGGAGATTACACAATGAGTTTTCCTCAAGTCGAATTAAACACCAATAAAGGTCGTATTGTTCTTGAGCTTAACACTGAAAAAGCACCTAAAACTGCTGAAAACTTCTTACAGTATGTTCGCGATGGTTTCTATGACGGCGTGATTTTCCACCGTGTTATTGATGGTTTCATGATCCAAGGCGGCGGCATGGATGAAAACTTCAAAGAAAAAACAACTCGTGATTCTATTGAAAACGAAGCTGACAACGGTTTAAGCAATGATGTTGGTACGATCGCTATGGCACGTACTCAAGCACCTCACTCTGCTTCAGCTCAATTCTTCATTAACGTGAAAAACAACTCTTTCCTTAACCACACTGGTAAAACAGCGCAAGGTTGGGGCTATGCAGTATTCGGTAAAGTAACTGAAGGTCTGGACGTTGTTGACGCAATCAAAAGCGTTCGCACTGGTAACCGTGGCTACCACGCAGACGTTCCTCTAGAGAACGTTGTAATTGAATCAGCTAAAATCATTTCTGAATAAGAATCCCTCCTAACCTCCCTTTATAAAAGGGAGGAAAAGTCCCTCTTTTTTAAAGAGGGATTTAGGGAGATTCAAAGGAAAAGATTCGTGACCTATCTGTTTATCGCTGATTTACATTTGTCACCTGAACACCCTCGACTCGTTCGGGGGTTTTTAGCTTTGTTAGAACAATACAAAACTCAAAATACCCAGCTGTATATTTTAGGTGATTGGTTTAATGCTTGGATTGGTGATGACTTCACTGCCCCATGGTTAGACGAAATCATTACAGCACTAAAAGATTTCACTGCTTTGGGAAATCAAATTTATTTCCAAGTAGGTAATCGTGATTTTGCATTGGGTCAAAAGTTTTTAGATAAATTTCACGGTCAATTATTAAAAGACGTGGATTATCTCCACATTGGCAACTATAAAATTCGTCTCGAACATGGCGATTTACTTTGCACCGATGATGTGTCTTACCAAAAGTTTCGTAAAGTGATTCGTAATCCTTTGCTTTTAGGTTTCTTAAAGAGCTTACCGCTTAGCTTTCGACAAAAAATCGCCAATGGCTTCCGCAAAAAAAGTACAGAAACCAAGCAAGTTAAATCCTATGACATTATGGATGTAAATGCCGAAGCTGTAGAAAAGGCTTTAGAGCTAGCCGATCTACTGATTCATGGACATACCCACCGCCCCCAAATACATGATGTGCATGGCAAACCGCGTATCGTTTTAGGGGATTGGCGTGCAGAGCAAGCTCAAATATTAGAGTTTAATGAAAACCCATCTGTGAGTGATTTAAAATTAAAAATTTGGTCTTACTAGTCCATAGCTTTCTAATCGTTAGCCTTTAGAAAAATTTACCATCATATCTGATTAATGTACGTATCCAAACCATGCAAACGTAGATTTTTAATTAAGCAAAAAAAACAGCAGATGATCTGCTGTTTTTTTCATTTATGCTAAGCGATATAGCTGGTTTGGGCCAGTATAGAAGCTTTTGCCATCTAGATTCAGGTTAAATGTTTCGCCTGTTTCTAATTCAATCATTTGCCCAACATCAACCCAAATTAAACCAGCATTGGTATTTTGTTGACGTTTTAAAGGCACCAATTTCACATTAATTTCGTCGCCATTTACGGCTTTGGCAGTTTGCCAAGTATTTAAAATATTCAAAAGATTTACTCAACATGTGAGCTTTTTGTGACAGAACAAAGAGATTAATCAATCGGGTTTGGAATAATAATTCTGTAGTTACAAAGATAAGATTCAAGTCAGAAGCTTGAATACAGATAAATCACAATCAGCTAAATAAAAAAAGATAAGCAGGAACATTACCCGCTTCGAGTTAAGCAGAAGTATACAATATTGCGCTTTGATTAGCAAAAGTAGGACTTATATATACTCTAAGCCACTACTTTTGCTAAAATTATTGAATTAATTTTTTTAACCAACGAGTAAATTAATTACCCACACAGTAAATAATATAACCAAGGCTGTACCGCTTAGTAACCACCTTCTGTTTTCATTACTTGGGTATCGGTTTTATACTTCGATAAAAGCTCTCGTAACGAATTCATGAGCACACTGGTATCGACACCCACGGCAACAAATTCTGTGCCTAACTCGATATATTTCTGAGTCACATCATGTTGTGTCGACAAAATACCTGCGGCTTTACCCGCCTTACGTATACGCTGAATTGCATCAATCACGGTTTTTTGTACTTCAGGATGGTTCGAATTCCCCTGATAACCCATCGTCGCCGACAAATCCACCGCACCAATAAATACCCCATCGATGCCATCAATTTTCAGTATTTCATCTAAGTTTTTAATCCCCTCAACCGACTCAATCTGAATCAGTAAACAGATATTTTCATGTGCAGTTGCATAGTAGTCAGGAATACTGTTCCAACGTGTTGCACGTGCTAATGCTGCACCTACTCCACGAATACCTTCAGGTGGATAACGTACTGCCTTAACCATAAGTTGAGCTTGTTCAACAGTTTCAACCATAGGAATCAGCAAGGTTTGCGCACCGATATCCAACAATTGTTTAATCAGTTGCACACTACCAATTGGAGGTCGAACTACGGCTTGCGAAGGATATGCTGCAATACTTTGCAATTGCGACAATGTCGTCCGTAAGTCACTTGGTGCATGCTCGCCATCAATTAGCAACCAGTCATAACCTGCGTTTGCAGCTATTTCAGTCCCATAAGCATCGGCTAATCCGACCCATAAACCAATCTGCTGTTCGGTTTTTAATTTTTTCTTGAAATGATTGGTGTAATCCATCGCTGCTGTCTCATGCTTAAACTATGATTAACTACAATTGATTAAACGCCTTTTGGCAAAAACTACCAATAGCATTTATCTATCTTATGATTTTATATAACTCTAATTCGCACTTCATACAGCTTAAATCTGTTAATTTTTAGCCAATGAGTACAGCATATACGACTAAGATCTATCTTTGGAAAATTTTCTCCTTAGACCATTTGGCCATTTATCCGCTAAACTACAGCAAACTATATCTGGAGATATTCGATGGATCTGTTAAACGTATCAAAACAACGCTATACCACGAAAGCATATAATCCTGCTAAAAAAATTCCACAGGAACAATTTGAGCGTTTATTACAAATACTCCGTTTAACACCATCTTCCATTAATATTCAGCCTTGGCATTTTTTTATTGCAGATCATGATGCAGCCAAACAACGCATTGCCAAAGCCTTAGTAGGAAAATATGCCTACAATGCCCCAAAAGTTTTAGATTCATCACATACGATTTTATTCTGTACTAAAGCAGACATCACTGCAGAGCATTTAGATAATCTTTTAAATCAGGATGATCGTAGTGGTCGCTTTAAAGATGACAAAGCCAAACAAGGTCAAAAAGACAGCCGTACAGGTTATGTCGATTATTATCGTAATGAAAAAGGTGATATTCAACGTTGGGCTGAAAACCAAACATTTATTGCTTTAGGTCAAATGCTTTTGGCAGCAGGCATTGAAGGTGTGGATGCAACACCGATTGGTGGATTTGACGAAGCGATCATCACTGAAGAATTGGGCTTAGTTGAACAAAACTTGATTCCTTCTGTACTGATGACTTTAGGCTATCGTAGCGAAAATGATTTCAATGCGAAATTACCTAAATCACGTCTGAATGCTGAAGAAATTTTTACACACCTCTAAGCTTTCCATAAAACCGACGAAAGGGGCAATTTTGCCTCTTTTTTGTCATTTCGGGACTTATTATTTAAACAATTATCGAGTATATTCTGCTCAAAATATACTCAGGTTTCTCCCTATGCCTACAGCTATAAAATTACCTATGAAATTTCATTGCGAAGCGTGCAATACGGTTTATTTACAAAAATATGCGGGCGATATGCTCCATAGCTATCCAAACTGCCCAAACTGTAAACAACCGGGTCAGTTACAAGGCACCATTGAAACTCAAGATTTTCTGAAGCACCCTGTTGCTGTGGGTAAATGTTATTTTGAAAATACCTTACAACGTTTTCAACAACTCACACGTTAAGTAAACATCTAAAACTAAAAGCCCTCAATACGAGGGCTTTTTTAATAACGACATATTTAGTAACAATGTGAGAAAATAGAAATTTTATAAATTGGTCTGAACTTTGCTGAATAATTTGAATCAAAACAACAATTCAAGCAGAGGTGGGACATGTCATATTTACTACAAATGCCGATGAAGTTTGAATGCGGTCATTGCCATCAAATGTATCTGCATACTTATCAATATACTGATCATCACTGCCCTGAGTGTCCAACCTGTCGAGATCAAGGACTGCTCATGGGCGTGGCTGAGTGGGATGATTTACTACAACACCCGATCGTTTTTGCTAAAAATTATCTTAGACAGACATGGCATATGCTAAGCAAACCACACTCATGATCCCTGCAATCAAACCAAATACGGTTGCGACTCTCAATTTTTCTTTAAAGATGATGAGGCCCGCAACCACACCTAAAACCACGACCAAAATATTCATGCCAGCAAATACGATTGCAGGTGTGTCTTTAAGCAACATGTGGGCTTTCACATACAGTGCAATATTGGCAAAGTTTAAGAGACCTAAGCCCAATCCAGCGAGGATATTTTTGGTCTGCCCCAAACTGCCGTGCTGTACGATGTTATAAATACTCGAAAGTAAAAATGCACAAATAAACACCAGATTTAAAGTCACCGCAAACTGCATGCCTAAACCTGAAGCAAATTTTAATAGCACATCAATCAGTGCATAGCCTGCCCAAACGCTTAATAAAAATAAAATCCCCTGCTTTCCATCAATGCTTCCCTTACGCTGTGAAAATAAAATCAGCAATACCGCAAGTACACCAAGTGCAATACCAATGAGCTTAATGGCATTAAAATATTCACTGAAAATAAAATAGGCTGCGCTAAGAGAAAGCACAACAGATAAGCGCTGAGCCAATTCGGTTTTTAAAATACCTGCTGTTTGCAGTGAGCGTGCTAAGCAATAAAAAATCGTCGGCAGTAATACACCCAAAGCCGCAATTAAAACCCACGGCGTTTTATTAATCGAAATATGGGCTAGATCCGGCTTAAACCATAGAAAACATAAAATACTCGCAGATGCATAATTCCATGTGATCATTTGTGCAGGGTTAAAACCCCGATCACGACAGAGTTTTAGAATTACTGAAACGAGAACACTGCAAATCGCGGCAGCAAAGATCAATTCCATGACACGCTCTTATTCTTGAGTTGTATTTAAAGCAATTTTTCTAAGTTCAAATCAAAGAAAAGCCCACTTAATTGTGGGCTTTTCTTCAAAAATAATCTATCTCAAGACAAATTATTTATAGTGACTCACCATTTTCTCTAAAGAAATTGGACGAATCTTGTCAGCATTACCCGCTGTACCAAATGCTTCATAACGATCGATACAAATTTGTTTCATCGCATCAACAGTTGCAGAGAAGAATTTACGTGGGTCAAATTCGGCTGGTTTTTCAGCCATCATACGGCGCATAGCACCTGTAGAAGCAAGACGTAAGTCGGTATCGATGTTAATTTTACGAACACCGTGTTTGATTGCGTCTACAAGTTGTTCTACTGGAACACCGTAAGTTTCGCCGATGTTACCACCGAATTCGTTAATCACAGCCAACCATTCTTGTGGCACAGAGCTTGAACCATGCATTACAAGATGCGTATTTGGTAACGCAGCGTGAATTTCTTTAATACGGTCAATCGCTAAGATGTCGCCTGTAGGTGGACGAGTAAATTTGTACGCACCGTGTGAAGTACCCACTGCAATTGCAAGTGCGTCAACATTGGTATCTGCTACAAATGAACGCGCTTCTTCAACTGAAGTTAAAAGCTGAGAATGATCAAGTACGCCTTCAGCGCCTACACCATCTTCTTCACCAGCCATACCAGTTTCAAGGCTACCTAAACAACCGATTTCGCCTTCTACTGAAACGCCACATGCATGTGCCATTTGAACAGTACGACGAGTCACATCTACATTGTATTCGTATGAAGTTGGTGTTTTACCATCTTCACCTAAAGAACCGTCCATCATCACTGATGAGAAGCCAAGTTGAATAGAACGTTGACATACGTCAGGGCTAGTACCATGGTCTTGGTGCATAACCACAGGAATATGTGGCCATTCTTCGATTGCTGCCAAAATCAAATGACGCAAGAACGGAGCGCCTGCATACTTACGTGCACCCGCAGATGCTTGTACGATTACAGGTGAATTTGTTGCATCTGCTGCAAGCATAATTGCACGCATTTGTTCTAAGTTGTTTACGTTGAATGCTGGTACGCCGTAAGCATGTTCGCCGGCGTGATCCAAGAGCTGGCGCAATGAAATAAGAGCCATAATATCCTCCCAGGTAATGCCGCATATTCTACATGCTCAATCATTTCAATTCAGCAACAAATAACACTATTTAAAAAAAAATCCCTGCATTTGCAGGGACTTTTTAAATAAAGACAACAATCTTAGTGAGTTGCTGCTGCTGAAGCGGCTGTTTCAGCGTCAGCTGTTGCTTCGTCTGCAGGTGCATTTGCAATCTCAGCAGGTACATCTTGGTTCTTTTCATCCAATACTGGCTTATCAAGTTCATCAATGGCTTTTTGTTGTTCTGGCGTTGTTTGAGCATTATCTACGGCAACTGCAGATGCTTCTGATTCCGTTGGTGCAGACTCTTTTTTAGCACAAGCTGTCAAAGTTAATGGAGCAATTAAAAGTACAGCAAGTGCAAGTTTTAAGTTCATCGTTGTTTCCTACTACTGCGAATTAGGTGTTGCGATGAATTTTATTGCAGAAATATTGCACTTTGATGACGGCAAAATGAATGGACCATAAAAAAAGGCTGACCGAAGCCAACCTTTTTTAATACTATATTATCTTATTGATAATGCTTCATTAAGCACGTTCGATAAGCGCTGCTACAGCAGGAAGTGTCTTACCTTCGACGAATTCAAGGAAGGCACCACCACCAGTCGAGATGTAACCAATTTTGTCTGCAACTTCATATTTATCAATTGCAGCAAGCGTGTCACCACCACCCGCGATCGAGAAGCCTTCAGATTCTGCAATCGCTAAAGACAATGCTTTTGTGCCTTCGCCGAATTGATCAACTTCAAACACACCTACTGGGCCATTCCATAGAATAGTTTTTGAAGTTTTCAAAATCTCAGCAAATGCTTTGGCAGTTTCAGGACCTACATCCAAAATCATGTCGTTATCTGTTACATCTTCAACTTTTTTCACAACAGCTTTAGCAGCAGCTAATGAACCGAGGAAGTCTGCAAAATCAATTTCAGCAGCATCAGCAACAACAACATCTGTTGGAAGTGGTACAGATACTTTTGCAGCAATGGCTTTTGCTGTGTCGATCAAGTCATTTTCACAAAGTGATTTACCAACATTGAAGCCCGCAGCAGCTAAGAATGTATTGGCAATACCACCACCCACGATCAATTGATCACAGATATCAGATAGTGAAGTTAATACATCTAATTTTGTAGAAACTTTTGAGCCTGCAACAATCGCAACCATTGGTTTTGCAGGAGTTTTAAGTGCACGACCAAGCGCATCAAGCTCAGCAGCAAGTAAAGGACCTGCAGCAGCCACTTTTGCGCAACGTGCTACACCTTCAGTCGATGCTTCTGCACGGTGAGCCGTACCAAATGCATCCATAACGTAGACATCACAAAGTGCTGCATATTTAGCAGATAATTCAGGATTGTTTTTCTTTTCACCCACGTTGAAACGGCAGTTTTCAAGTAAAACCACTTGACCTGGCGCAACGTCAACACCGTCCAAATAATCAGTGATCAGTTGAACATCTTGACCCAAAGCGTCTGTTAAATAAGCGGCTACAGGTGCTAGAGACTGTTCTGCTTTAGGCTCACCTTCAACAGGACGACCTAAGTGTGAATACACCATTACAGCAGCACCTTTTTCTACAGCTGCTTTAATTGTTGGCAACGCCGCACGTAAACGTGCATCGCTTGTAATCACGCCATTTTTAACTGGTACGTTAAGATCTTCACGGATCAGAACACGTTTACCCGCCAAATCTAGGTCAGTCATACGCTGAAAGTTCATGCATTACTCTCTTTTATTGATATCAAAACGCGACGATTTTAAATGATTATGCAGAAAAACGTTAGCTTCTTTTGCAGAAAAGCTATGTAGAGCCAAAGTTTTGTTATGATAGCGAAAAGCCTTATAAAGATTCAGCGCTTATGTCGATTCATCCAGACCCAAATATTAATCGTTTAAATGTTTTAGGCGAACCCTTGGCAAGCTGTTGTTTTGATCCGATTACCGGATATTTTAGAAATGGCTTTTGCCATACAGCAACAACAGACCTTGGTCAGCATACGATGTGTGCACAAATGACATCTGAATTTTTAAACTTTTCCCAAAAAGTTGGCAATGACCTAATCACACCCTTACCCGAAGTTGGTTTTCCAGGACTACAACCTGGTGACTTCTGGTGTATCTGTGTGACTCGCTGGGTGGAAGCGTATCAAGAAGGATTTGCCCCACCTATTAAAATACAAGCGTGTCACCAAGCGGCGCTGTCTTATGTGCCGCTTGATGTACTTATGGAATATGCAGTGTAATGAGTACTCCCAAAATCATTTTGGCTTCGAGCAGCCAAACCCGTAAAGACCTGATGGACCGTTTACGGATTGATTACCACTCAATCGTACCAGATATAGACGAAACACCTCGCGGTGAGAACCACGCCGATGAGTTAGCAAAACGACTGGCATTTGAAAAAGCTTATGCAATTGCAAACCAGCACCCAGACGCAATTGTGATTGGTTCTGACCAAGTCGCATGGCGCGAAGGCGCACCAGATATTTTTATTGGTAAACCGCTTTGCGATGAAAAAGCCGTTAAGCAGCTTCAAGCCAACTCTGACAAAATCGTTTATTTCAGTACTGCACTTAGTGTCCAACAAAAATCGATAGGTTTTGAACAAACCCTTGTCGAGCACTATAAAGTGAAATTTCGCAAACTAAGCTTACCTGAAATTGAACGTTATGTTCAGGTTGAACAACCGTTACACTGCGCTGGCAGTTTTAAATGTGAAAGTTTAGGGATTAGCTTATTTGAAGAAATGATCGGGCAAGACCAAACTACACTCATGGGTATGCCGATGATTAAACTCTGCAATATTTTGCGTGAGCTTAAGATCTTAGTCCCATAATTTTAAAATCTTTATCTGTTACAGCATAATAAACACATCATTAGCTCTTTATGGGCTAATGATTAAAAAGTCACTTACTTATTTATTACAACCAAGAACTGAAAACATGAAAACGTTTAATTTAATTTCATCTAGCCTCATTAGCATTAGCCTTCTATTTTGTTCGACAAACGGTCATACCAATACAGTGAATCAAACTGTGACCAACTCTCAGCAATACAACAAAAACTTAGTCAATGAGTGGGTTCAATATAAATTTATCTATGCTGAATTAGAACAACAAGGCGCTGCGATGCAGGAGCAAATCATTCAACAACTGGGCACTAAAACCAAAACCGGTGGTAGTAGCACGCCAGAACAACAAATCAATAAACTGGTTGCTCTAGGCAAACAAAAATTTGAAAGCATTCAACCACAAACAGTTGAAGTGAAAAAACTTCTAAAACTACAAACCGAAAATGTTGAAATGATGGCAAAAGTCATGCCGAATCATTTCAAATTAATGTCTGACAAAGAAAATACTAAAATTGACACCAATGCACATTTTGAGCAATTCATGAAATTTTCAGCGACAACGGCTGCTGCCAATAGCTATGATTTGGAAGTTGAAAAATTAGTCATGCAATATCTCAAAGACAATCCTTTAAAATAGTCTCAAGCTAATCGAAATAATTTAATGAAATAGAGCCTTGCTAAAAACAGGAATCTCAAGGGACAATATATCCATTAAAATTGTATGTATTTAGTTATGGCTCATTCTCTTGACATCCTCGGCGGCATAAGCGCTGAACAATTCCTTGCCGAATATTGGCAGAAAAAACCATTATTGGTTCGTAATGCACTCCCTGAAATTGCCCAAATACTTGAACCGAAAGACGTTCTTGAATTGGCTTTAGAAGACAATGTCACTGCACGTCTCATCAAACAAAAAGATCGTGATCCTAACCAATGGACAGTGAAATCTTCTCCACTACTTAAAGCCGATTTTCAAAAAATGCCGAAACTGTGGACTTTATTGGTTCAAGCTGTCGATCATTATTCTTTTGACCTAGCCGAGCTTTGGAAGCAGTTTTCATTTATTCCGCAATGGCGTCGTGATGACATCATGGTGTCATATGCACAAAAAGGTGGCTCTGTCGGGCAACATTTTGATTTTTACGATGTATTCCTCGTACAAGGCTATGGTCACCGCCGTTGGCAATTGGGTCAGATGTGTGATGCCGATACTTCATTTGTCGAAGGTCAACCGCTTCGCTTACTGCCAGAAATGGACGTTCATTTTGATGAAGTGCTTGCTCCCGGCGACTTACTTTATGTGCCACCAGGCCTATCACACTATGGCGTAGCTGAAGATGAATGTCTAACGTATTCATTTGGCTTCCGCATGCCAAATGTCACAGAAATGATGGATCGAGTGACAGACAAATTCACAGACAATCCTCTACTTAAAAATCCATTAACTGACATTTTACGTGACCAAATCAGTGCGATTGGCCAAGTGACTGAAAATGAACTTGAGTATTTAAAAGAAAAGTTATTTGAACAATTGCAAAATTCAACCGTACTTGAAGATGCAATCATGAGCTTAATGTCAGAACCTAAATATCCTGACAATATTCCTGAAGCCGAAGAAATAGGCACTGGTGATCTTGAAGAGGCCTTAGATCAAGGCTATCAACTCATGTTAGAACCTGCTTCACGCTTACTTTACACAGAGCAAGATAGTGATATTTTGTTTTGGGCAAATGGCGAAGGAATCTGTATCTCAGACGAATTTGCAGTGCATTTAAAAACCATTGCCGATGGTCAAAGTCTAGCGCTAGACGAATCTTTATATGATGCTGATATTTTAGAAGATATTGCCATGCTATTAAATGAATCTGTACTCATGCTCGTCCCAACAGAAGCTGAATAAAATCAATAAAAAAGGGAGCGTCACGCTCCCTTTTTATGCTACTGAATAGCATTATTTTCGCTTTCTACGATTTAAAAAATCTTCGACTTGATCGGCTTTTTTCTCCACGATGACGCGATAAACCCATACAATCAATAACACCAATCCAATAAACCAAAGATAACGCATTACGCCGTATTGACTACCTTTGCCTTGCCAAATTTGTAATTCAATACTTTGAAACTCCACATTCCTTGACTCTAACAAACTCAGTTGACTGGTCATACTATTTGGATCATTGGCAGCATTGACTGAGAAAGGCGCACCGTCCATAACAAAGTTAAAATCTTGTCCTGCATCTAATGTTTCTAATCGTTCAATCTGATCAACACCTGCGTCCATTTGCATGAGATTGCTTGAGGTTTGTTGAATAGCGGCATTGTAGTTATCAATTTGAAATTTAACGGATACCTCACCACTGGTCATTGCCCTACCTTTGACCAACAAGACTGCACGATATGGGTTTTGGCTCGATGTAGCAGTGTAATCCACTGCAAAATTTTTAGTGTTTAATGCATTTGTATCGCTTTGACTTTCTGTAAGTAATTGCTGAATTTCTTCGGTACTTAACACTGCTTGTTGGAACAAAATCTGCCCATACTCACCCGGTTTAGGCGCTTGATCCTGCGAACCACAAGCGGCGATAAAAGTGACACAGCAGAACAATGCTATGCGCTTTAGATGACTTAATATCGAATTGATCATCATTTTTATTATTTCAACATTTTATTTTATGCAGCTGATTTTAAATTAATTTCTGTTTGAATAATGGTACAGCCTTGCTGAGAATGAATTTTGAAATTTCCGCCTATACGCTCCACACGCATTTTCATACTTCGCATGCCGATACTCATGCCATGATTTGAAACACTCTCAACATCAAAACCTACGCCATCATCTTCAATGGTTAATAACAATGCGCCATTCTCGAACTGTGACAGCGTTACATTGACATGATTAGCTTGGCTATGTTTCACAATATTGGTCAGGCTTTCTTCAATTACTCGTATTAAAGTCAGGCACTGAATTGCTGTTGGTTTGATCGCCCACTGCGAAGGAATACACCATTTGGCATTCATTTCCACTTCATCCATCAACTGACTAAAGCGATGTCGAACAGGTGCGATCCAGAGCAAAGGTGAATCTGGCACTTTACTGTCTAAAGATGATCCACTATCAATAATTTGCCTTAAATCATCGCGCAATAATTTCAACATCGACAAGAACTGTCTGTTTGGAATATTACTTTCACACTGATCAACCAAGATCATCGAGCGCACAATGGATGCGCCCAGACCATCATGCAGATCATGCGATAATTTAATGCGTTCCTGCAGGCGTACATTACTCAGTTCAAGCTGATGTTTATCATTCAAGCTACTGCATAATTCATCACTGACTTTCTGAACTTCAAATGCCAGATCATCATTATATTTTTCAATTTTCTGAATATTACGATTGAGCCTCGCCCCCAAGATCACCACTATAAATAGGGTAATAATCGGTGAAGTAAAGGGTGATAAAGGTGTAAAATTTTCTTTTGGAAAGAGCACCAAGACTGTGATATCAGCTATGACTATCACAATTATCGCAGTCAAACAGATTGCTAATAAAATATAGTCTCTTCTTCGTTCTTTGAAACTAATTTTACACAGATAGAGGTAAGTGATAAAAAAGAATGCACAATATAAAAAGAAAATAAGGCTCGAAATATCTGCATTTTGTTCGAATGGCCAGATACACACCACACCAATCAGTGCAGCAGTAAACATTGTAAATGACAGTTCTATTCGTGGAAACTTACGCCCAAGAAAGCGTAAGATATAAATGCTAAAGCACTGAAAGTACAGCATTACAAATATCAGATTAGCTTTGGCAGAAAAAACCGAATCTGGGTATGGAAAGGTTTCAGTAGTCAGGGCATTACTGAGAAATAAAATCCACAGCACTGTTGAAAGCGCAAACCAGCCAAAACTCGTATCACGAGGACGCATCAACCAAATGATAAAGCAAATTAGACCCAAGACCCCAGAAAGAAAAATATTTAACTGTAATATGGTCCGACGTGTAAATGTTGTTTTTTCGGCTTGCTCTACCGTTGCCATTACATTGTTAAATACTACTGGGCCCAAGCCAGCATTTAAACTCGAGTAGCCATAAACATAGATCAAGGTTTCATTATGATCATGCTTGATTCCACTTATCGGTAAAATCCAATAGCGTGCAACATTCCAACTTTTAGAGACCGGTTCTTGAAGATTTTTATTGGTCCACAGCAAGTCGCCATTCAGAAAGACTGAACCCGTATTAATAATGTAATCAACATATAGTGCGATGGGTTCTGCCAAACGCGCATTATTTTTACAGTACCAAGACCAGTCTAATTTATACCAAGCACCACCTTGATAACCCTCCCAGTCTTTATCTTCTTTCCAACGGTCAGGTAATTGCGTGGTTTTCCATCCAGTTCTGGGTAATTCTTGATTGGATGGTGTCTTCACCCGTGAAATGCTATTCACAGTTACATTACATTGATCATTTACAGGGAAAACTTGCTCTGCATGACTCAAGCTCCCCCATACTAAACAGAGGATAAATAAGAAAAAATATCCTCCTTTACGCATTATAGAATACCCATAGATCTTGCTGTACTCACGGCTTTGGTTCGTTTCGTTACGGCTAATTTGCGATAAATATGTTTAATATGGCTTTCTACCGTATAGCGAGAAACAAAAAGCTGTTCAGCAATCTCACGGTTACTCAAACCTTGAGCAACCAAACATAAAATTTCTTTTTCACGACTGGTCAAGAGGTTCAGGTCTGCTTCATCGGCGACTGTTTGTTCTGGACTTGGCGCTTCGGCTTCGGATATTTGTTTAAGGATTTCTCGTGCAATAAATGGGTCAATCGGCGCCCCACCACGTAAAATACTCCGAATAGATAAAAGTACTTCAGCATCATCACGTTCTTTTAATACATAGCCCGTTGCACCTGCTTTAATTGCGGCAAATAAGCTTTCTTGTGTACTCCATGCAGAGACAACCAAGATCATGGTATTACTTTCGAGGGAACGTATTTTTTCAATAATTTCGATACCACTACCATCAGG
The DNA here is from genome assembly GCF_013418435.1 of Acinetobacter sp. YH12142. Lineage (NCBI taxonomy): Bacteria > Pseudomonadati > Pseudomonadota > Gammaproteobacteria > Moraxellales > Moraxellaceae > Acinetobacter > Acinetobacter sp. YH12142. Next base: position 82,758 of record NZ_VPCB01000002.1, read on the forward strand.
CAAACCTAAGTCAACTAAGGCTAAGGATATCGGTTGGGTCTCTACGGCTTGAATAGATTCTTTAACATTTTTGGTGAAGATAAGCTCTTCACGCTTATAACCCAGCTCTGTCAAAATTTGACGTAAACGTAATTGAATAATTTCCTCATCTTCAACGACGAGCACCGGTACGGGTAGTATGACTTCTTGTGGTGACATGATTTACTTCCCCCGAAAAAATGAAATGTCTTTTACATTAATGAGTTTAATCCTTTTAGGATATCCCTATAATTAAGTAAATTTCTTATTTTTTAACAATTTATTCTAATTCAATTGATGCAGCTATGATGCATTTTTCTTCTAATTTTAGACCCATTTATCATTACAACATGTGTATAGCCATCAGTCTGACTATACACTGCACTAAGCTTAAACTTGAGTGAGATTAGCTCAAATATTGCTTTTTCAGATATTGCACAATTTTTTCAGATTCAAAAAGTTCTACACCAGTATTAGGATCTTTCAAATATGGCACTTGTATATTGTTCCCCATGATTTTTAACACTTGTTCACGCTTGCCACCTTTCAGGGGTACATATTTACCAGGTCTTAAGCGCATTACCGCTAATCCCTGATCTTGCCAACGTTCCTTAGCCACATTATGAAAGATATATGCCAATTCCATTTCAGACAATGCGCTACGTACGATACGTGTATATGGACTCGCTTCAAAACCCCATAGTTCTAAGAGTTGAGTTGGTGCATCACGATGAATAACTTTACGCTGCACCCACACCCCTTGAGCCCCATTAATTAAAGTTCCAACATAGGCAACATACGGAATTTTAGGATAATTGGCATACTTCTTAGGAGTCTGACCTGTTTTGCCATAATGTTTAAATAAATGATGAATAATTTGCTGAGATTCGTACAAACGATCCCCAGTATTGTCATCCACCAAGAAAGGAAATTGTTGTTTTCCACCTAATTTCTGTACCTCTAAACGGTACTTTTTAGCCCCTTTGGGACATGGGTAGACCTCATAATCCAAATTGAGTGTGGTTAGTACTTCTCGTACACGACGACAATAGGGAGACCCTTCAAATTCGTACAGCTTAAGGGCTTTTTCAGGTTGTTTCGGATAAGGCGTCCCATTTGTACCTCGTCCGCCTTCTGCTACGCCTGAGAGCAACGCTTGCGCCACTTTTAATTGATGCAACAACATACTTTTTCCTTTCTTTTTTTATTTCGTATTTTTATACAACAGCCGAGAGTCCTCAGCTGATGTTTGTATTTTCTTTTTCACATTTATATCGTCGTGTATGAGCAAGAATTACGCTTTCATTCCACGACTAAAAATTCAAGTACGCTTATAGAACAACCAATTGCTCTTTTGAAACAACGATGCCGTTATTATCAGCATAGATAAAATCACCAGATTGAATGTTTACACCACCAAAACTCAATGGAATATCTGTTTCACCCACGCCTTTGCGGTTACTTTTTTGTGGAATTGCGGCCAAAGCATGCACACCTAAATCAAGTTCGGCAATCGCATCAACATCACGCACGCAGCCGTAAATAATGACGCCATTCCAATGATTCTTGACTGCAGATTCAGCAATCATATCGCCCATCAAGGCACAGCGCATCGAAGCGCCACCATCCACAACCAATACTTTACCCGTACCATCGGTTGCCAATAATTCTTTAACACGAGAGTTATCTTCAAAACATTTAACCGTCACCACCTGACCGCCAAAACTTTTTCGTGCACCATAACTTTGAAAGAATTTACCATCCAAAGACGGGATCACCACTTGTAATTCTTTGTCTGGATGATCATCAAGTAAATCACAGGTGACGAATGGAACTGTAGACACGGTATTTCCCTCATTTAATTGTTAGTATGCGTAAATTATCATAAATCTCGAACTTTTCAGTCTGAGTTTGTGCCGCCTCGACCATAGTATTAGCCACTTGCTGTGCTGTCACTGGCTTAAATTTGAAACGATCAGGTACAAAATGCGAAAAGCGCATATAAAGTTTCTGTGTCGCATCTTCTAAACGTCGAGATTCATGACGCTCACCAAGTAACAGCGAAGGTTTTAAAATCGAAAGTTGATTTAACTTTAAGGTTTTTAAATAATATTCCAATTCACCTTTGACTCGATTATAAAAAAACGCGGAATTGGCTTTTGCGCCCATTGCACTGACAATGATCAGATGTGTGTCTGTATATTCTAATAATTCAGCGAAATGTGCATTGATGCTAAAATCAATTTGATAAAAATGATCTTTAGACCCTGCTTTTTTAATCGTCGAGCCTAAACAACTAAAGGCATGACTATAATCTCGCACATCATCCTGAGTCAGGGAAAGAAAGTCACTGATCACCATTTGTTGAACTTTTGCCAGTCCATTCAGTTCATGATCACGCTGACGTACCACAGCAGTAATATTCTTACATCTTGCATTTTGACTGAGCTGACGAACCAATTCCCGCCCGACCAATCCTGTTGCTCCGATGACAATCGCATTCTCTATACTTTTAGTCATTTTTCATACAATCTCAATTACTTTAGACTAATCTAACGTTTTCTTTAAAATTTTTCTGCATCTAAAATGTTGTCAAAGCATGTCAAGACTTGACTTAAGCGCTTAGTTTAATCACAATATGGCACTTGTTTACGGGCTGGTGATAGTTCTTCTGATGTTGGTTTTCAGATGTAATTTCAGCCCGCCCAGACCAATCTATTTCAAGGAGTGCACGAGTGGCAAACTCTGCTCAAGCAAAAAAACGTGCTCGTCAAAACGTTAAAGCACGTCAACACAACGCAAGCTTACGTTCTATGGTTCGTACTTATCTTAAACGCACAGTAGCTGCTATTGCTGCTGGTGATTACGCTGTCGCTACAGAAGCTTACAAAAAAGCTGTTCCTGTAATCGACCGTATGGCTGATAAAGGCATCATCCATAAAAACAAAGCTGCTCGTCATAAGAGCCGTTTAAATGCACAAGTTAAAGCTTTAGCTAACTAATTTGTTGCGATGAAAAAAGCCCTTTTTAGGGCTTTTTTTGTGCCTATTGATTTTTAAAAGCAAAAAAATAAGGTCCTTATTGGACCTTATTTTCTATTTACAGATTATTTATTAATCAGTTTCATATTCGTCGCTGATAAATATGTCCATAATAAGTTTTTGCTTGCTGTCAAATTTGTCCAACGTTGATTGCCACCGTTGGTACAGCTATATCGAATTAAATCCGCACGGTTATTTTGCAAACGTCCCGTATTTAAATCCATGCATTGACCACTTTGACGAATCGTTGTAGTCGCAGGGTCCATGGTCCAAATTTGGTTGGTTTGGTTTAACACGCAACGTTCTAGCGTCACTTTAGCTGAACCACCGTTGCCTGTTATGCATTGATCTGGATTTGACTTACTGTGTATCCGACCAATGGCATCATATACCCACTGTTCAGTATCATCCGCCGTACAACCGCTTGGGCCACTGATGTATAAATTTAATGTTCCATCAGTTAAGGTTTCAGATTTCAAACAGTTGTTACCATTTTTGATCAATGTCGCCTGCTCGAACAAACCTTCTTGAGTGACTGAAAGCTTTTTCATAAATGCTTCGAGCGCGCTTTGCGCCTCAGGTACTTGATTGGTTAGGTCTTGTGCATATACATTCATCCAACGATTTAGTCGGTATGCTGTGTTTTGTTGCGACTCATAACGGGTTAATTGCTGACGCGCCACACTATTCATCAATGACTTGTCATTTTTATATGACTCATACAGCATTTTTTCAGTTGGATTTAGTGCAACAACAGCATTTGCAGCTTGCGCTTCCAAAGCACTTTCTAATTGAGGAAGTTCGATAGCACGCAATGCACTATAACCATGCTGACGCCCAATTTTGACAGCCGGCTTGATCGCTGTGCTGTAAACTGGAATATCAATATTTGCTAATAATTTGGCTTCTTCACCTGCTTTTTTACAATACAAATCAACTTTCTGTGGTTGATCTGCCAAAGCTAAATTGACATGCAGTTTATTGGCATTACTACCTAGTCGTACAGGTGCTAAAGCAATATTGTTGACTTTATTCGTGTATTGCACATTCAACCAACATGCAGCTTGGTCTAAGGCCGTATTGGCCGCCGTTAAATCATAAACATTACCCCAGTTTGAACGTGCCGCAGGATATAACAAACCGACTTGATTGACTGGATCATAGCCCCCTAAAATGGTAATGACAGGCTGACCAAAAACCCGTGGTCGTGGATAATTTTGATCTGCGTTATACCAAACCGGAGCCGTCGAATTTGGCATCTTCGGTTGAGCGACTTCCATTTCACGAGTGGTTTTGTTCCACTTTTTGTAGCCGGTAGGCGAAGTTTCATCCCAGACATAACGGTCAAAGTGTGGTTGAATTTTCAGGAATGTGCTGTAACCCGTATAGTGTGTGTAGCGTGATACATTACTATCAGGATACCCGCCGGACATGGCATCTTTTCCGTACGGGAACAGATTTTTAAAATTTGGGATACCATTCGCTCCATCCCACTTCCATGTCGCCGTCCATGATAGATTTCCGCGCATCATATTGCGATTGGCAATATAACCCCATCCACTGTCCGCATGATGTGCAGCCCAAAATAGATTGTCACCTACCTGACCAGGGTAATGTCCTAAACCATAGTGATGGCCAATTTCATGGCTAAATTCATTCCCTACAGAATCATAAAGCGTGAGCATGCCATTACCACCACTCAGTCCATGAGTATGCACACCATTGGCATAGTTCCCCTTCGTATGATGGACAACTACTGTTTGGGTTAATTGTGGCTGACTTTGGTTGGCCATAGATGCACTGGTAATACCCCAGTTAGCAAGGTTTATACCAACACTAAAGGTTGATTTACCGACATCCTCACGCATGTCTCCTGCATAAACACCACCATCTCCGGCACTTTTACTGTCATAAATAACACCTGAAGATACCATTGCACGTGTTAACTGAATATCATCATATTGTGCAACCGTCATTTCTGCTGCAGGAATGGTTTGGAAATAATCTGTGCCCGCTTTTTCAGGCTCTAGTAGCATATAGTGGCCGGTAGAATTTGGCTTATCTGCCAACATACCAACACGGATATTATTTAAAACCAATTCCCCTGGTGCAGCAAAATCGATTTTATCCTCAGCCAATTCACCGCTGACTTTATTTGCATCGATAAATTTTAATCTTAGACCGGGTTTAACTTCATCCCAATTGAGTTTCGTGGTCCACGCGCGTTTACTGTACCAAACATCTGGACGACCTCTTTGCCCACTCTGGTCTGAAACAGGCATTTGCGTCGGATCATCCAATGTCGCGGTACGAATTAAGCGATTGTTTTGATAGATTTCTACTTTGAGTTGCTTGATGTTTTGCATATCAAGTGTTGGCGTCACGATAAGCAGCGCTTCTTTTTCACTGGTTAACCGTGGCATTTTCTTGGCTTCGTTCGCATTCGGATCGACGACATGACTTTGACCAAATTGAACTTGCGCTGAAAAGTTGCCGACTAAATCATTTCGTATTTCACGAACAGCATCATTTGCATCGTAGTCATAAAAGCCAATACTGGTATCATCGACTATGTCTTGGGTCGGTTCTGGATAACTTGAAGTTGATGCAGAACCACCTGAACTATCACCACCGCCTCCACCACCACAAGCAACCAACATTAATGACACAATACAAATTGATAACTTGTTATATGAAAAACCTATCACACTTTTCACTACTATTCCCCAATTAGCCACAAAAAAATCCAATTAAGAGATCTACATAAAATATATAAATCAATTAGTTATAATAAATTCAATACTATTTCTTTTGTATAAATCATTCAATTGCCGCGTTTTGTCACTTATTAACAATTCAAATAAAATCTAAATATTTAGTATTGGCTGAATCAGGATTGGTGTGACAGGTACTTCACTTTTCAACTAAAATTAAGATGTAGGCCTTTAAATACAATCGTATATTCCCGACAAAAATTGTCAGGATATTTTTAGAAACTTTGAAAATAAAAATTTTTAGAAATGGTTTAATCCCATATATTTTTTATGGTATTTTAATTTTCATCCTAGGCTGCCATTGCTGTACAAATGAAAAGAGGGATGAAAATGTCGATTAACCAATTTTTGCCATCATTAGAAAAGTTTGCAGAAGCAGAACATCAATATATTGAATATTTTACATCGAAAGGTGAAAAAGACATTTTAGGTAAAGTCATTTCAAATATGAAATCGACCGCAGAGATTCAAGCCTCTCAAGGCGTAGACTCATGGTTAGCATATGGCGTGTATTTACCTGCTGTAGAACGCATCTTTGCGCTGCATCAAGGTGAAACAGAAGCTGCATTTTTTGAACGCACACAATATCCCGTTGAACTCGTGCAAGCGTATAGCATTAAAGATCATGACATTGCGACATTGATTGCCGCTGACAAATACAGTCGAATCCACCAACAACATCTCCCTGTCAATACTAGCTGCTGGCCTTATAGTGACGACGGTTCAAGTATTGATTTAAATCAATACCCTGCGCGAATTAAAGCCAATATTTAATCTTTTATTTAGTGAAATATTGAAGCAGATAAAAAAGGCATCCCGTACATGGATGCCTTTTTTAAATATTTTGTATGCGCAAAAATACTTAGAGTTGCTGCTCAGCCTGCTGAAATTCACGAATATTTAATTCATTTAGTTCACCACGCCAAATCCATTTCAGTTTAGATTCAAGGAATACATCTCCTTCAAACCAAACAAATAAACCTTCCATCATTTTAGGCCAATCTTCGCGTGTCACGATATTTTTACCTGAAATAATGGCAAGAATTGCAGCCAAAATCGTATCATGACTCACCGCTAGACTCAGACCATAGTCATTGGTTGGATGAGTGTTGTAAATCAACTCCAAAACATCTACCACCCCATGAATGGGCTGTTTCATACCCGGCAAAGCATTATTCACAAAACTATTGATAAAGCCTAAAGCACCTTGCTTTTGAAAGTATGGTCCTGCTTTTTTAATATCGAGCACAAAACTTCCCGGCTCGACCAATAATCCTTGTTCAATGATCTCGATATGGTGGGTATTCGGTTCAATCGTGACGTTATCTGCACCTTGAATCATCAATGCTGCCGTATCCACACAGCGCTGAATTGGACTCGAAATACAGTGCTGAATAACACGGTCGGTATTTTCAACCAAATAGCTGCCCCACGCTTCGGCTAAATCACGTCCTTGATGGGTCAGTTGCAAGTCATAACCAGCCAAACCCTGTCCTTGTACAACTTCACGAATGGAATGACGTGTAAACAATGTTACAGGCGTCTTTTCATCCGGCAATAAGTCTATTGCTTTCAGCATACTCGGTGGGAGCAAATCTAGGGCCATAATTGACAGTTCTTAAATGCAGGAGATTTAACGGAGTGTGCAGACACTATAGCATGAACCCGATTTAGCTCAAGTTTTGTCAGGCATGTTTGCCAAAGCATTTAAGGCCAATTCTTTCATTTCGGCATTTTTAAATGCAATAAACCCACCATTTAATAAAGTCGTGCGTTGGTTATAAAAAAAAGGGCGACCTTTAAAATCAACCAAACCACCACCAATACGCTCGATTAAACATTGTCCAGCGCTCGTATCCCATTCACAAGTCGGATGAAAACGCGGATAAATATCCACTCGATCTTCTAACATCATACAAAACTTATATGCACTACCAGCATGGTAGGCCTGATAAGGAGTGAGTTTTTCTAAAGCGTCTAGATAGTCCGTATAAATCGGCTTATTTTTGGCACTTTGACTCAAGCCAACGTGTACGACACTCTCTGCAGAGGTTTGAACATATTCATACCATGCAGTGGACTGGCTATCATATTTCAGCGGCAGTCCCGCAAAGGGGCAAATATATACGCTATATTCCCCCGGGATCGCCAATATGGCAAAGGTGGTATTGGCCTCATCTACCAAACTCAGATTAATGGTAAATTCAGGTCTTTTATGTAAAAACTCTTTGGTACCATCCAAGGGATCAAGCAGCCAAAATTTTTGCCATTGCATACGCTCAGACTTATCACCTTCTTCTGACAATATAGGCAAGTTAGAAACTTTGGATAATGCTTGGGTAATATAGCTATTTGCACGATAGTCCGCCTGCGTTACCGGTGAATCATCACTTTTACGTTCCACATCAAAATTCGCTCCTGAGCAATAACGCTGATATTCTTCTCGCAAAATTTCGCAAGCTTGTGTCACAATGGGAACCAACTGCAAAATCAGTGGGTCTTGCGGTGCTGTTGTTGTTTTAAACATAGAATACCTTTATATGCCAAATTACTCAGAAAAGCCGACGATCATTTTCGATATGGACGGTACTTTACTCGATCTTGCCTATGATGATTTCATTTGGAATGAGCTGCTGCCAATTCGCTATGCTGAACAGCATCAGTGCTCACTCGAACAAAGCAAGCAAACGCTATTTAGTTTTTATCAACAGCATAATCATACCCTAAAATGGTACTCCTCTCGCTTTTGGACGTCACAAGTTGGCGTTGATGTTCTGGAAATGCAAATAGAACAAAAAGCCAAAGTGGCTAAACGTGAAGGTTGCATTGAGCTGCTTACCTATCTAAAAGAAAATGGCTATCCTATTTGGCTTGCGACCAATGCCGACTATGCTGGCTTACAATTCAAACTTGAAGAAACCGGTCTTCGTGATTTTTTCGATGTTATCGTCAGTTCAGAAACGCTCGGTCATGCCAAAGAGTTTATTGAGTTTTGGCAAATATTAGCAAGCAAACATTCCTTCGATGCAAAAAACTGTTATTTCATTGATGACACAGAAAAAGTACTTAATGGCGCAAAACTTTTTGGGATCGAACAGCTCTATTCGATTCAGCAGCCTTCATCTGCCAAAGCGCCTCGCGAGACTTGCAATTACCCAATGCTGTCCGCATTAACAGATTTAATCCCTATTTTAGAAGCTCAAATGATTGAGCAAGCCGAGGAACAGAAAAAATATGCGTAAATCAAATCTAGCCGAAGATGCGGTTGGTATGCGTATAGACAAATGGTTGTGGGCTGCACGTTTTTTTAAAACCCGCTCTATTGCCAAAAATGCGATTGAAGGCGGTAAAGTTCATCATAATGGTGAACGCGTTAAAGTCTCTCGTGAAGTTCGTGTAGGCATGGAATTAACCATTGCACAAGGCCTTGAGAAAAAAACCGTGGTGGTGAAAGCACTGTCGGATGTTCGTGGGCCTACCCCAACCGCTCAGCTACTTTATGATGAAACTGAAGTCAGTATTGCAAAACGGGAATTGCTCGCATCACAAAGAAAGTTGCATAATCTAGCTCGGCCAGATCATCGACCAAGTAAAAAAGATCGTCGAGATATTGGTAAATTTAAAAGAGAAAATGATCAACAGTTTGACCAGCAATGGTCTTATAATGATGATTAAGTTAAAGCGTCACAACATGTCGCACCTGTTGTGATTTTCATAGAACAAAAGGATGATTTCTGTCACTATACCCTCGTGGAACAGATTTAAACTGAATACATCCACTTGAGTATATTGTTTCGTGACATCGTATTGAGGTTGTAAGATGGATGATAATAAAAGCAAGGCGTTAAATGCGGCCTTAAGCCAAATTGAAAAGCAGTTTGGTAAAAACACCGTAATGCGTCTTGGTGATAATACTGTACAGGCGGTTGAGGCTGTCTCTACGGGTTCTTTAACACTAGATATCGCACTAGGTATTGGTGGTTTACCTAAAGGTCGTATCGTAGAAATCTACGGTCCTGAATCTTCTGGTAAAACGACTATGACATTACAAGCCATTGCCCAATGTCAAAAAACTGGCGGTACTTGTGCATTCATCGATGCTGAACATGCATTAGACCCTCAATACGCACGTAAACTTGGCGTAGATATTGATAACTTACTTGTTTCACAGCCAGACAATGGTGAACAAGCACTTGAAATTGCAGACATGCTGGTACGTTCAGGTGCCATTGACCTGATCGTTGTCGACTCGGTCGCTGCACTGACCCCTCGCGCCGAAATTGAAGGCGAAATGGGTGACTCACACATGGGCTTACAAGCTCGTCTGATGAGCCAAGCACTGCGTAAAATTACCGGTAATGCGAAACGTTCTAACTGTATGGTGATCTTCATTAACCAAATCCGTATGAAGATTGGTGTAATGTTTGGTAGCCCAGAAACCACAACTGGTGGTAATGCACTTAAATTCTATGCATCTGTACGTTTAGATATCCGCCGTATTGGTCAAGTGAAAGAAGGCGACGAAATCATTGGTTCAGAAACCAAAGTGAAAGTTGTGAAAAACAAAATGGCTCCTCCATTCCGTGAAGCAATTTTCCAAATTCTTTATGGTAAAGGCGTGAACCATTTAGGTGAGCTTGTTGACCTCGCAGTACAACAAGAAATTGTTCAAAAAGCAGGTGCTTGGTATTCATACCAAGGTGACAAGATTGGGCAAGGTAAAAACAATACCATTCGCCACTTAGAAGAACACCCTGAACTTGTGCAAACTATCGAAAAACTGATTCGTGAACAACTTCTGACTACGGGTACAGCACCTGTAGAAGACAAAGACGAAGAAGAACCAGACTTTTTAGATGCTTAATTACAGCATACTTTAATAGCAGACGAAACGCCCTACGGGGCGTTTTGTTTTGCACTCAAAATTTGTATTAAAATGACCCCATGACTAAAGACCATTTTCCACTCTTGCTTGATTATGAAGCACTGAAACAACAGTTTGCAGAAGCTGAAGAAACTACCTGCGTAAATCATGCTGTACAAACTGACATTTCACATAACAATACTTCGGTGATCGATCACACTGCATTGCATTTTGACACCAATAGTAAAGATGTTCATGCTGAAAAAAAACCAGGACTGCGCGGCTCTCGTCTACGCTCCTACGCTTTTGCAGTACTCACACGTAAAGAATACTCAAAAGCGGATTTAATCGAAAAATTAGCACTGTATGCGGATAGCCGAGAAGAAGTCATACACTTGGTGGAGGAACTCGCGCGTGAGAACTATCAAAGCGATCAGCGTGTAGCAGAGATGGTGCTATCGAGTCAAAAACGTAAAGGTAAAGGCCCTAATCGTATAAAGCTCGCGTTAAAAAATAAAAAAGTAGACAGTGAATTAATTCAGGATGAATTAAAAGAAACAGATTGGGTCACTGAAGCCTACCAGCTCAAAATAAAAAAATTTGGCAAAGCTGTTGAACGTGATCCAAAACAAAAAGCCAAACAAATACGTTTTTTACAATATCGAGGATTCGATCTCGATACGATTTTTAAAGTGATTGCACGTAAAGAATTTGAAGACGAATAACAAAGATATAGATCTAAATGAAGAATTAATAAAATTAAAATAAAGAAGAATATAGGATTGAAAAAATGAGAGGACGTTTAATTTATTATTGAAACTGGTGGCAACCCTACCAGCAAGACTTCGGCACATCATATTTCTACTACCGTTGCTACCTTCCGGTCCTGGCGGGGTTTGTAGAGTACAATTGCGAAGTAACCAGCAGGGCTACCATTGCAAGAACAGAGTATAGAGATTTTTAATAAACATGCAAGACTAAAACCGAGAATTCCTGAGTAGAAAACACTGTTTGATTATTTATAAATCAATATGATGGTCGATGATGTAGAAAACGTGAAACTTCATCACTATATTTTTACTTTAATACACAACAAGATTGTAAAAGCTTATTGCAATTCAGAACTTTGGCGTTTTTAATGTGCTTATCGTTTTATCTAAAGCTGTCTGTAATAAAACTATTCTATACGGACATGCTTGTAACTACATGGAATTTTTATGATGTTTAAACAGCATGTATTGTGTGCCCTTACATTGACTTGCTCAGGTGCATTATTTGCCAATATTCCAATTGAATCTCGTGGTTTGAGTGGCGCTAATAATGGCACTGTGTATACAGCAAATAATACGGCCATTCAAACAGGTGCTGGCTCTCCCCCTATTCCAACCAATTTGAATTGGCAGCTTATGCAGAAGAACCAACAGCTCGAAAATGAATTGCGTAGCTTACGCGGTAAAATGGAAGAGCAAGACAATATTATCGAACAATTAAAAAGTGAACTTACAAACCGCTATGCAGATTTAGATCAACGTTTAGAACTACTCCAACAAAAAGTAGATCCAAGTGAAGACACAGAGGCTGCGGAGGATAACCAACAAGGTACTGCACCCAGTAACAGCTAATACAGCGCCTACACCTATTAAACAACCTACGACCCAAGCAACATTAAGCTCATCTGCAAACCAACCTGTAAATGCAGGTGGTGACTCACTTGAGCTCGAGAAAGCGGCATATACCGTTGCTTTAGATGCATACAAACAAGGTGGTGCGAAAAAAGCCATTGCACCGATGAAAAACTTTATTAAGAATAATCCTAACAGTGTCTATATTAGCAACGCATATTTTTGGCTAGCTGAGTTCAACCTTGCTGTTGAACCGACCAACTACGCGGAAGCGAAAAAGAACTATAGTATCGTAGTAGATCAATACCCTGAGTCGACCCGTGCGCCTAGAGCGTTATATCAACTGTATAGCATTGCAAAAGATGTCGATCGAAATAGCAGTTTAGCAACGCAGCTCAAAACCAAGCTCACCCAAAAGTATCCAAAATCTGAAGAAGCAGGCTTTGTTAAAAAATAGTTCTATTTTTTAATGCAAAAAAAAGACACCTTATAAGGTGTCTTTTTTTATTCGCAGCATTTAGCGTACGATACCGCGCTTAGACTGCTCAAGTGAGTCAATCAACAATTGCGCTTCTGCCACTTCAGGCAAAATTTCAGTACGAATACGCTCAATCGCTTCATTCGTCGTTAATCCATCTTTATAGATCAATTTAAAGGATTCACGTAAACCTTGAATCACATTTTTAGACCAACCTTTACGACGCATTCCTTCAATGTTCATGGCAAAAGCATGGGCTGGATTACCAGATACCATGACATAAGCAGGTACATCTTTCAAAATAAGAGATGCACCACCAATCATACTGTAAGAATCGATTTTACAGAATTGATGAATACCAGAGTTACCACCTACGATGACATAATCACCAATGTGGACATGACCTGCAACGCCGACGTTATTAGCAAAGATATTATGATCACCTACCACACAGTCATGTGCAATATGTGTATTCACCATCAATAAATTATGACTACCAACTTTAGTTAGACCCTGATCTTGAACAGTACCACGGTGTAAACTACAGTGTTCACGAATCGAGTTATGATCCCCGATTTCTAACCAAGTTTCTTCACCAGCATATTTCAAGTCTTGGCAGACTTCACCAACACTGGCAAATTGAAAAATTTCGTTATGTTGACCAATACGGGTATAACCACCCACCACAACATGTGAATGCAGTTTAGTACCCGCTCCAATTGTGACTTGAGGACCAATAATACAATATGGTCCAATTTGCACATCCGGAGCAATTACTGCTGATGAGTCAATAATGGCGGTAGGATGAATTAATTCGTTATTGCTCATGCTGTCTCTGTTTTCTGATGCGAAACCATAATTTCCGCGGTTGCTGCGACTACGCCATCTACAGTGGCAACACAATTATATTTGTAAATGCCACGCTTTTGCATCACTAATTCTGATTTTAATACAAGTTGATCGCCTGCAACGACTTGTTTTTTAAATCGGACCTTTTCTGCACCAGCAAATAAGAACAACGAACCCGCTGAAGGTTTCTCATTATTCATGATGAAACCTAAGATACCCGACACTTGCGCCAATGCTTCAACAATCAGCACACCCGGCATAATTGGGTATTCAGGGAAATGGCCCTGTAAAAATTCTTCGTTAATCGTTACATTTTTATAGCCTACAATCCCGTTGTCAGTCACTTCAACAACACGATCAACCAATAAAAACGGATAACGATGTGGCAAATATTCACGAATAGTCTGAATAGTCATTGGTAATTCAGGTTTTGTGAAAGCTGGGGTATTCGACTCTGTCATCATAATTATTTACGCAATTTAAATGTTGATTCAAGGGACTCAATTTGAGACTGCATATGATCAAGTCGTTTGACCAATTGGGTCAATGGCACATCTGCTAATTGTTTAAAGCGGATTGCTGCCTTTTTCCAAGAACCACTTTCAAGCATTGGCGTACCTGAAGAATAACTTCCAGCAACGGAAATACTTTTTGTGACCATTGACATACCGGTAATTGTCACATTATCTGCAATATTAATGTGACCTACGATACCAACAGCCCCTGCTAGCACACAATTTTTGCCAATAGTTGTACTACCTGCAATGCCACATTTCGCAGCCATTGCCGTATTTGCGCCTACTTTGACGTTATGCGCGATTTGCACAAGGTTATCAATAATGACACCATCTTCCAAAATTGTGTCATCTAAAGCACCACGGTCGATACTACAATTTGAGCCAATACGCACATCATTCCCAATGCGTACAGAACCTAATTGAGCAATACGATGCCATTTCCCTTGATAAGGCGCAAAACCAAACCCTTCACCACCGATCACCGTATTCGCATGGATACGTACACGATCACCTAACTTGGCTTCACCAGTAATCGTCACATGCGAATCGATAAAACAATCTTTACCAATTTCAACACCGTGATCAATCTTCACTTGTGATTCAATGCGAGTACCTTCGCCCACCACACTATTCGCACCAATCACCACATAATGCCCAATATAAGCAGTATCAGAAATGATTGCAGAAGGATGAATTTGGGCAGTACTTTCAATTCCTGTTTCTACAGATTTTTTTTCAAAAACATGCGTCAGAATAGCGAAAGCCAAATACGGATTGGGTACAACAATAAAGTTTTGCTGTGAAGGGATTTGTGACTGCATGTCTGCAGTCACAATCAGCGCACCAGCCTGAGACTGTTGAGCTTCATTCAGATATTTATCTGCGCTTAAAAATGCAAGCTGATGCGGTTGAGCACTCTCCAAACTTGCCATTCCACTGAATTGCAAGTCTAGCTGGCCAATACATTGACCTTGAACAAGTTGAGCAAGCTTTTCTAAACTGAATTTTTGAGAATTCATTGATTATTTAATTGCATTAACCTTTTGAATCATTTTATCAGTTAAATCAAACTTAGGGTCATACGCAAGTGCTGAATTTTTATTCAAAACAACATCTAACTTATTTTCTGTGCGCAATTGTTCTGCAACTTGCTTGATTCGAGTATCCATCGTGCGATTTAAGGACTGAATATTCCCTTGAACCGAAGCTTGAACTTTTTGCTGTAAATCAGTCAGCTCTTTAAGTTTAGCTTGATACTGTTGACCCATTTGCTGCTTTTGCGCAGCAGTCAACTTATCACCACCCTGCTGAGCTTTCTGTTGCATTGCTTCCAGCTCTTTAGCAAGTGATTCAATTTTAGTGGTTTGTGGTTTCAACTGCTGTTGAATTTGAGCATTTTGTTGTTTTAGATAAGTGCTTTGATCAACCACCTTTTCTAAATCTACCACACCGTAACCTGCTGCATGTACCACTGCAGAACATGACATACCCAATACTGCCAAACCAGCAAATAATTTATTCATCTTATCAACCTGTAATTTTGTTATACCTAGAAGGGTCGTACTTAGAATGTACGACCAATCTCGAATTGAATTTCTTTTGTTTCATCGCCAGCTTTATCATTAAGCGGGAATGCATAACTCAGTGAAATTGGACCAATCATCGTGATCCAAGTAAAGCCAGCACCAACGCTATAACGCATATTATTCATATCAAAGCCGTAGTTATCTTTACAGTATTCACGAGCGTTATATGTTTGACCATCTTTAACCAATACACTATCCGCGGCTGGAACGTCACATTGGGTATCAAATACTTGTGCTCCTTCAGCAAACAATACTGGACGTACTTGACGCGCCCAATCGCCTTTGAAAGGCACTGGTAAGGCTAATTCAGCACCAAATTGGACAAGTGCATTACCGCCCACTTCCTCAAAATCCAAATCTTCTTTACCAATACCTTGATAGTAAACACCATCGTATTTTGGACCTAAAGTGCTGTTGTCATAACCACGTACCGACCCAAAACCACCTGCATAGAAGTTTTTATAGAACGGTAAATCATTACCATAACCCAACTTACCATAGCCACGAACCACAAAGTCTTTACCGAGTGGGAAATAAGCTTGTGCATCGTAAGTGACTTTTTGATATTCAACATCACTACCCGGTAAGGCAATTTCAGTATTTACACGATGTGACATACCTGAAGTTGGGAATACAGGACGGTTTAGCGTGTTATACGACCAACCTAAGTTTAAGTTATAGGTTAAGAAATCACCTTTAAATTCATCATTATAAGTTATTTCAGGCACTGAACATGGCTCATAACCTGTAATTTTGCCATCAGCATCTTTAATTGGTACTAAGTCAACTGGACAATAGCTAGTTGAATGTGTTGCCTTACCGCCATTTGCAAGTAAGTAATCACGCACATATGTAGAAACATATGGACCTGTAGTCACATCAGTTTGGTCTACGTTTAAGCCCATACTGATACTTTGGTTTTCATCGATCGGATAACCGAAGTTAATACCACCACCAAAACTATCAGTGACGTAGTTGTTAACGTTATAGTCGTTATCTAACTTGGTTTTACGGTAGTACAAGTTATAACCACGGCGTACACCATCAATAGTGAAGTATGGGTCAGTTACACTGAGGTTGTAATAATCTTGAGTCTCTGAACGAGACAAATCGATAGAAACTGCATTACCTGTACCCAAGAAGTTGGTTTGACTCAAACCTGCTTGGAAAGTTACACCGCCACTTTGTGAGAAACCAACAGCTAAAGTACTTGTCCCCGAATGCTGCTCTTCAACATTTACATTTAAATCAATTTGATCTGGGGTACCCGGAATACGTGCAGGCTTAACATCAACGGTTTTAAAGAAACCAGTACGTTCTAAACGCACTTTAGATAAATCAATTTTTTCGTTACTTGCTAATGCACCTTCCATTTGACGCATTTCACGACGTAGAACTTCATCAGCTGTTTTCGAGTTACCTGTGAAATTAATACGGCGAACAGTGACTTGCTGACCCGGATTCACATAGTAATTTAAATCAACCAATTTGGTGTCTTTATTGATTTCAGGAACAATGTTCACTTCTGCAAAGTAGTAACCTGCGTTACCGTATTTACGAAGTAAAAGTTGTTTCACACCATTCACTTTTTCTTGTGAATATAAATCGCCATCTTTATAGAGTTTTAAAGCGTTTAAATCAGTTTGCGTATAAAGCGTATCACCTAAGAAATGAGTTTTACCAAACTTAAATTGTTCACCTTCATCCACCGAAACTTCGATAAAGACGTGTTTTTTATCTTCACTCAAATTCAGACTTGAATTGGTAATGTTAAAGTTGATGTAACCTTTGTTGAGATACATCGCACGTAAAGCTTCTAAACTCGCAGCCATCTTTTCACGTGCATAACGGTCATTACGAGAAATGATCGAGTTCCAACCACTTTCTTTTAATGCAAAAATTTGTTTAATTTCGCTTTCTTTAAAGACCGTATTACCAATGATATTGATATCAAATACTTTGGCAGATTGGCCTTCTTCAAACTCGATTAAGACATTAACACGGTTGTTTGGTTGAGCGGTTGTAATAACTTTGACATCAGCATCATAACGACCTTGCTGCATGTACTGTTGTTCTAATTCAGTTTCAACCGTTTGCAAAGATGATTTCTTTAAAACTTCACCTTCGGACAGACCCATTTTCTTTAAGCCTTCTTCCAAGGCTTCTTTAGGAATAAGTTTATTGCCTTTTAGCTCAACTTTAGAAATAACTGGACGTTCAACCACTGTATATACAAGGGTATTACCGACTTGTGTAGACTTCACATCATCAAACAAACCCGATGCAAACATGCTACGAATTGAGTTTGAAATGATTTGATCATTGACACGATCACCAGCGGAGAATGGGATCATTCCGGCTACATTGTCAGGAGTTAAACGCACTAAGCCATCAACACGAATATCTTGTACTACAAAATCATCTGCTGCATATACTTGTTGTGCTACGGCCATAGCACTAACCAGTGCCAATGGCATAAATAAATGTTTGTGCTGCATGCCAGTCTTTTCCGCTGTTAATTTATTTCGTATAACGTTCTTATAAACGCATAATGTCATTGAATAGAGCCAGTAGCATCATGCTACCCAGCAATACCATACCAATTTTTAATCCAACCAATTGTATTTGTTCAGAAACAGGTTTACCACGAATTAATTCAATAAAATAGTAAATTAAATGACCGCCATCGAGCATAGGAATCGGTAGTAAATTTAAAATACCTAAACTCACACTCATCAGTGCCATAAATGAAATGAAGGTTTGCCACCCCATTTCAGCACTTTGTCCAGCCACTTTCGCAATGGTAATCGGACCAGATAAATTATCCAAACCCACCAAACCACGCACCATTTTTACAATAGAATTCAGGATCATACTAGAGATCTGACCTGTTTTTTCTACCGCTTTTCCCATCGCCTCTACAGGCGTGTATTGAATGGTTTGTTTGTATTCGGCTGGAATATTGACTTTACCCGGATCGCTTTGTACACCTAAAAGCCCTGTGACTTTACCCATTTGGTCACGCTTACCTTGCGGCATCACGTTTAAATGCACAATTTTATTTTGTCGTAAAACATCAATTTTAAGTAACTTTTCTGGAGAAGCTTGTACAACTTGTACAACATCAAACCAGTCTTTCATTTTTACGCCATCAATCGAAACAATTCGATCACCCACTTGCATCCCTTGGCGAATCGCTGCGCCATCTTCACTGAGTTTTGAAACCACTGCAGGAATTTCAGGACGATATGGCGTAAAACCAAGAACATCGAGTGGTGACTGAGTTTGATCGCGTAAAAAACTCTGAATTGGTAAACTGAAGTTTTGAATTTGCCCTGCACGTTCAGCTTGAATTTGAATATTGCCAGTTTCACCCACACGATCAACCAAGGCATAATTCAAGCGCTCCCAAGTGGATACTTGAGTACCATCTACGGCAGTAATTTTATCACCAGACTGCATTTGCGCAGCCGCTGCTGGTGTATTTGGTAAAATTTTACCTACGCGCGTATTCAGCTGTTCCTGTGCAGGTAAAAATAAAATCCAAAACAACACCACAGCAAAAGCCAAGTTGATGAGTGGCCCTGCCGCAACAATTGCAATACGCTTCCAAGGGTGTTGTCGGTTAAATGCTTTTGGTAAGTCTTCTGCTGCGACATCACCTTCTCGTTCATCCAACATTTTGACATAACCACCTAGTGGTAATGCAGACAGTTGATATTGAATACCCGACTTCTTTGACGTCCACTTAAGTAGTGTTGGGCCAAAACCAATCGAATACACCAAAACCTTTACGCCCAGTTTACGTGCAACGAAATAATGCCCAAATTCATGAATCGCTATCAGCGGTCCAAGTAGCAATATTGCTGCAATAATCATAAACAAGGCATTCATGTCTTAACTTCCTGAATTCAATACTGCTTTTTCAGCAACCATACGTGCCGATTTATCTGCATGCAAAATAACATCAATATTATTTGCAGCTGAGTTTTCAACTTGCCCCAACACATGTTCCACAATTTGAGGGATTTGAGTAAAGCCAATTTTCTCATGCAAAAATGCTGCCACGGCGATTTCATTGGCTGCATTTAAAATCGTAGGAGCTAAGCCCCCAGCCTTCATGGCTTGACGTGCTAATTTTAGTGCTGGGAATCGCTGTATATCAGGCTGTTCAAAGTTTAACTGTGAATGAACAAATAAATCTAATGGAGGCACATGTGTTTGAATACGCTTTGGCCACGCTAATGCATGAGCGATAGGCGTACACATATCAGGATTTCCCATTTGTGCCAAAGTCGAACCATCTACATATTGAACCATTGAATGAATGATACTCTGTGGATGGACAACAACTGTTACAAATTGTTCTTCAACTGCAAAAAGATGACAGGCTTCGATTAATTCCAAGCCTTTATTCATTAGCGTTGCAGAATCAACTGAAATTTTTTGCCCCATCGACCAATTTGGATGCTTACAGGCTTGGGCCGGCGTTACACTTTGTAATTGTTCTAAACTATGATGTAAAAATGGACCACCAGAAGCGGTAAGTAAAATTTGTTTGACACCTAGCTTTGGCTGACCATGACGCTCACCTTGTAGATAAGTTTCAGGTAAGCATTGGAAGATTGCATTGTGTTCAGAATCGACTGGCAGCAACAAAGCATTATTTTCACGTGCGGTCTGAATCATGATGTCACCCGACATCACCAGCGCTTCTTTATTTGCAAGCAACACGCGTTTACCTGCTTTCGCAGCAGCCAATGTAGGTAGCAACCCTGCCGCACCAACAATAGCTGCCATGACCACATCAACCTGTGGATGTTCTGCTACTGCGATTAATCCTTCTTCATCATGCAGGATTTCAATATCAGTTAATTTTTCAGCTACGAGTAATTGGCGCAGTTCATCCACTTTATTGAATGGAACAACTGCGATTTTCGGTCGATATTGTTTGCATATTTCGACAAGTTCTACAATTCGGCTATGTGCAGTGACTGCAAAAACTGAATACTCTTCGGGATGCTGTTGCAGAATCTTTAAAGTACTTTGACCAATGGATCCTGTTACACCCAATATACAAACAGATTGTGACATCTATAAATCTACGCCAATTAATTTTAAAACATACATACCTGCTGCAAAGATAGGTGCTGCAGCAAGCAACGAGTCAATACGATCCAGCACACCACCATGTCCGGGAAGAATACGACCAGAATCTTTGATCCCTGCACGACGCTTGATCATCGATTCAAATAAATCACCAAGTACTGAACTAAATACTGTTATTACTGAAAGTATTAAAAATAAAATATGTTCAGCGATGCTTAAATCAAGATAAATAATTTCAACAACAATAACTATTAGCATTGCAGTGAATAGACCGCCATATAAACCTTCGATCGATTTATTTGGGCTCACATCTGGTGCAAGTTTTTTCTTACCAAATTTACGTCCCACGAAGTATGCACCACTGTCTGCACCCCATACCAACAGGAACAGATACATGAGCCACCACGGTGAGTTCATCCACACAGAAAAAATAGCAGTTACCGCAGCAGGAACTAAGACTAAACCAATACCACTCAGACTCGGGTTATACCAGTTATCGTAATCAGGATAAGACTTCACCCAATAGACACTTAAGATCCAAGTAAAGATCGAAGCCGCCCAAAGCAGTAATGCAACATCTGTAAAATGCAATGCTAGTGCTGAAAGAATAGCAGTGACTAGACCATAGCCCCAAGCGAAAGGTTTAATCACATTTTGTGTATTCCGCGGCATGAGTTTGAACCACTCATAACCCGCGACAGCTGATGCAATAATCATCAGCACAAGCATTGGGTATTTAGACTCGGTTGCAAACATGCAACTCAGTACAACTGAAACCAGTACCAATGCGGTTATTATCCGCTCTAACATTTATTTATTCTCAAACTGCTCTTGTTGAATCTGCTCTGAAGTCTTACCAAAACGACGTTCACGACCACCAAATACCGCTAGTGCGTCGTCAAATTCTTCAATGGTAAATTCAGGCCATAATGTCTGGGTAAAATAAAGTTCTGCATACGCAGCTTGCCAAAGCAAGAAGTTCGAGAGACGGAAATCACCACCTGTACGAATTAACAAATCTACCGGAGGTAGATCACTTAAACTGACATATTGACCAAAGACTTCAGCATCCACTGCTTCAAGATTTATTTTGTTAGTTAAAACATCTGCTGCGATTTTTTTTGCAGCCTGTGTCATATCCCACATACCACCGTAACTAATTGCAATAGTTAAAGTCATGCTGTCGAAATTAGCAGTCCTTTGTTCGGCTTGCAACATTAAGTCACGTAAGTTAGGAGATAAACGAGAACGATCACCAATAAAACGTAGGGAAATGTTAAATTTTTCCATACGTGGCAACTGCTCATGAATGGTCTCTTCGAGAAGAGCCATCAACAAATCAACCTCAAACTGAGGACGATTCCAATTTTCACTCGAAAAAGCAAAAACGGTCAGTGCTTGGATATTTCTTTTACGACAATGTTCAACGATGGGATCTAGGATGTCCTTTCCAGAACGATGCCCTTCACCTTTTTGCATTTGATTCTTTTTGGCAAAACGATTGTTGCCATCCATAATGATGGCAACATGTTTTGGAAGACGGGAAGTTTCTTCAGATGAGGTCATTAAAACTTAGACCTTCATCAATTCAGCTTCTTTTGCAGCCAGACGTTTTTCAACTTCAGCAACGAATTTGTCTGTGATTTTTT
The DNA here is from genome assembly GCF_013418435.1 of Acinetobacter sp. YH12142. NCBI lineage: Bacteria > Pseudomonadati > Pseudomonadota > Gammaproteobacteria > Moraxellales > Moraxellaceae > Acinetobacter > Acinetobacter sp. YH12142. The sequence goes on from NZ_VPCB01000002.1 coordinate 105,266, forward strand.
GAATGTCATCACCCGCACGACGCTCATCATCTTCAGAAATTTCTTTTTCTTTCAACAATGCTTTGATATCACCTAAAACATCACGACGGATGTTACGGATCGCAACTTTTGCATTTTCAGCTTCGTTACGTGCAACTTTCTGCATGTCTTTACGTGTTTCTTCTGTTAATGCAGCCATTGGAACACGGATCGCATCAGCAGTAATCGGGTTTAAGCCCAAGTCAGATTCACGGATTGCTTTATCAATTGCAGCAACCATTGAACGTTCAAAAGGCTGAACAAGTAAAGTACGAGAATCTTCTACACCCACGTTAGCTACTTGGTTTAATGGCACATCAGAGCCATAGTAAGGAACCATAACACCGTTTAAAATTGATGGGTGCGCGCGGCCTGTACGAACTTTGGCAAAACCATGCTCTAGAGAATCTAGAGATTTGTTCATACGGTCTTCTGCGTCTTTTTTAAGATCGTTAATCATGTGATCTTCCTTACTTAATTCGAAAAGATGTAAATTCTAAAATAGCTTGTAGTATAAAGAGCTTTAGGGCCCACGTACATTAGTTCGTAACGTGAGTACCCTCTTTTTCACCCATTACCACTGAAAGTAATGAACCTGATTTGTTCATATCAAATACTTGAAGTGGAACGTTGTGGTCACGGCACAAGCAAATCGCTGTCAAATCCATCACACCCAGTTTTTCATCTAAAACTTGGTCAAATGTTAATGCATCGTATTTCACTGCATCTTCATACTTGCTTGGATCTTTGTTGTATACGCCATCAACCTTCGTCGCTTTAAGGATAAGATTGGCTTCAATCTCGATACCGCGTAAGCAAGCTGCTGTATCTGTTGTAAAGAATGGGTTACCCGTACCTGCAACAAATACACAAACTTCGCCACGAGTTAAATGACGAATAGCATCACGGCTAGAATATGATTCAACTACAGCACCAATAGGTAAAGCTGACATTAGACGAGTTTTGATATTACGACGCACCAAAGCATCACGAAGTGCCAAACCGTTCATTACAGTGGCCAACATACCCATTTGATCACCTGTTACACGGCCAACCAAACCATCTTTTTGTAATTGGCTACCACGGTAAAGGTTACCACCGCCGACAACGATCCCCACTTGAACACCTAAACCAACAAGGTGCGCAATTGCGAGTGACATTTGATCGAGCACTTGTGCATCGATACCCATCTCTTTATTGCCCGCTAAAGCTTCACCTGAAAGCTTAAGCAGGATGCGACCAAAACGTGGTTTTTTAGAATCAAGCATCATCAACTCCGAATTATTTAATTTCAATTATTTTTAATGAATCGTTTAAGCAGACTTAACCGAGATTAGTTTTGCAAATAAGTCATATTCATCTGCATCTGTGATTTCTACTTCAAGTAAATCACCTGCTTTAATCACTGACTTATCGATATCTTCAACAAAAACATTACCGTCAATTTCAGGTGCATCTGCATAAGAACGCGCAACAGCAACTGGGAACTCTTCCTCAAGATCATCCACAAGTACTGTCATTTTTTGACCGATACGACTTTGCAATTTCGCAGCAGAGATTTCTTGCTGAACTTGCATGAAACGTTCATAACGCTCTTGTTTGATTTCTTCAGGCACATGATCTGGCAAATCATTTGCAGTCGCACCTTCAACTGGTGAGTAAGTAAAACAACCCACACGATCAAGCTGCGCTTCTTTTAACCAATCAAGCAACATTTGGAAGTCTTCTTCAGTTTCACCCGGGAAGCCCACAACAAATGTAGAACGAATCACAAGATCAGGACATTTCTCACGCCAAACTTTTAAACGCTCCAGTGTATTTTCACTGTGCGCAGGACGCTTCATGAGTTTTAGAATCTTAGGACTTGCGTGTTGGAATGGAATATCCAAATACGGCAAAATTTTGCCTTGTGCCATTAAGTCAATCACAGCGTCTACATGTGGATATGGATATACATAGTGCAGACGCACCCAGATACCCAATTGACCCAATGCTTCACACATGTCATAGAATTTGGTTTTAACGGGCTGACCGTTCCAGAAGTCCAATTTGTATTTGGTGTCTACGCCATAAGCCGATGTATCTTGAGAAATCACAAGGACTTCTTTTACACCTGCTTTTTTCAGCGCTTGAGCTTCAGTCAATACTGAACCTACTGGACGAGAAACCAAATCACCACGCATGCTCGGAATAATGCAGAATGTGCAACGATGGTTACAACCTTCTGAAATCTTCAAATAAGCATAATGTTTTGGTGTTAATCGAATACCTTGTTCAGGTACTAGATCAATAAACGGATTGTGTTTCGGTGGCTCAGGCACGTATTCGTGCACAGCTTCCATCACTTCTTGATATGCCGCAGCACCTGTCACTTTTAAGACATTTGGGTGCATTTGGCGAATTTTGTCTTCGTCTTTACCTAAACAACCAGTCACAATTACGCGACCGTTTGAACTCATCGCTTCACCAATGGCATCTAGCGACTCTTGTACTGCAGATTCAATAAAACCACAGGTATTTACAACTACTAAATCGGCACCATCATAATCTGATGCTACATCATAACCTTCAGTCTTTAACTGAGTTAAAATTCGTTCGGAATCTACCAATGCCTTAGGACAACCTAAAGAAACAAAACCGACTTTGGGGGATTTCATGAATCTGCGCTCCACTATAATCCGCGTATTGTATGTCTTTTCAAAACATAAAAACAGGTGAAAAGGTCACTCTTTATATCACGCACCAAAATAATGCTATAAATTCATCCATATAATTTCATTTGCACCATTTTAATGCATTTTAGATTTACAGCCTGTTTTTAATCAGCTATACACTTTATTTAAAGTCTTAAATAAGCGCATTTATTCAAATAAGCATCAAAACTTAGCGTATTTCTGAAATAGTTGGCTTATATCTTGCATAACTTGCATCAATTCGAACCTTATTAGATTGAACGATTTGCTTTATGAAGATGCCATTGCGCCATTTTAAGACAGGAACCTCTCGCTAATGGATCAGACTATGACGATTGATTACCGGCTTTTAGTGGATAATTTAACCACTGCCATTTTATTGGTCGATAGCAACCTGAATATTTTTTATTTAAATTCATCTTGTGAAGCGCTTTTTGACATCAGCTTACTTCGTGCATCAGGTCAGCCTGTATTAAATTTACTTCATATGCCCGATGATGAATTCAATACGCATGATGCATTAATGAATACATTAACTTCTGGTCAACACTATACGCGCCGAGAAGCAACGATTAATGTCAACTTTAAAGACATTCATGTCGATTACACCGTGTCACAGCTCAACTCAGGTAAACCCTACCACCCTTTGCTATTGATTGAGCTCAATCAAATCGACCGGATGTTAAAAATCTCTAAAGAAGAAAACCTGATTCAACAGCATCAAGTCGCACGACAACTGATTCGTGGTGTTGCCCATGAAATTAAAAATCCACTCGGTGGTATCCGTGGGGCGACACAACTTTTAGCGCGTAGCTTAAATGATCCGAAGTACAGCGAATTCACCGACATTATTATTAGTGAAGTAGACCGATTACGTAATCTTGCTGACACTATGCTTGGTTCAAGACAATTACCAAGTTACGAACCAGTCAATGTCCATGAACCCCTTGAACGTGTTCGTTCACTGATCGTCAACCAAACCAAAAAGAAAATTAAGATCACTCGTGATTACGACCTTTCTTTACCGGATGTTCTGGCAGATCGTGATCAATTAATTCAGGTCATGCTGAATATCAGTGTTAATGCTGTTCAGGCGATGACTGAAAATAAAGAGTTCTTTGTTGAGCATCAACCAGAACTCACCTTGCGCACACGTATTCAACGGCTAGTCACCATCAACGGTGTATTAAAACGTTCTGCGGTACGCATTGACATCGAGGACAATGGACCAGGTGTCCCACAAGAAATATTAGAATCCGTATTTTACCCTTTAGTGACAGGACGAGCGAAAGGCACAGGTCTCGGCCTGAGCATTGCACAAAATATTATGCATCAACATAACGGAATGATTGAATGTCAATCAGTTCCTGGAAAAACAGTATTTAGCCTATATTTACCTTGGGAGTCAGATCATGTCGCGTAATAAGATTTGGGTCATCGATGATGATCGCGCCATGCGTTGGGTGCTGGAAAAAACATTCAAAGAAGAAGGTTTTGATGTTACCAGTTTTGAAGAAGCACAATCCGCTTTAGATCAGTTAAGTGTCGATGCGCCAGATGTTATTTTGACAGACATCCGTATGCCGGGTATTGATGGACTGACCTTTTTAGGTAAAGTCAAAGGCAACTACCCTGACTTACCTGTGATCATTATGACTGCACATTCAGATTTAGAATCTGCTGTGTCGAGCTATCAAACGGGTGCTTTTGAATATCTACCAAAACCTTTTGATATTGATGAAGCCTTAGCACTTGTAAACCGTGCAATTTTGCATATTACCAAATTGCAACAACAAGAATCTGCTAAAACCGTTCAACCGATTCAATCTACAGAGATTATTGGTGAATCACCTGCTATGCAGGAAGTCTTCCGTGCCATTGGTCGTCTTTCTCAATCACACATTACTGTATTAATTAATGGTGAATCAGGCACGGGTAAAGAATTGGTTGCGCATGCGTTGCACAAACACTCACCACGTGGTAACAAACCTTTTATTGCGCTCAACATGGCGGCAATTCCAAAAGATTTGATCGAAACTGAATTATTTGGTCATGAAAAAGGCGCGTTCACCGGTGCCAACACACAGCGTCAAGGCCGTTTCGAACAAGCCAATGGCGGAACACTTTTCCTAGATGAAATCGGCGACATGCCATTTGAAACCCAAACACGTTTACTGCGTGTTTTAGCGGATGGTGAATTCTACCGTGTCGGTGGTCACATCCCAGTCAAGGTGGATGTCCGTATCGTTGCAGCAACGCACCAAGACTTAGAAAAGTTAGTACATGAAGGTCGCTTCCGTGAAGACTTGTACCATCGTCTAAACGTCATTCGTATTCATATTCCAAAACTTGCACATCGAAGTGAAGATATTCCGATGCTTGCACAGCACTTCCTAGCAAGTGCAGGTAAAGAACTTGGGGTAAGCCCTAAAATTCTGCGTCCTGAAACGCAAGAATACATGCAAAAACTGCCGTGGCAAGGTAATGTGCGTCAGCTTGAAAATACCTGTCGTTGGTTAACGGTTATGATCACGGGCCGTGAAGTTTATCCAGAAGATTTACCGTCTGAATTAAAACAGATTCCAATCCAAGGCATAGATGGCAACCCTGCTGCTCAAGGGATTGATCGTATTGGTGTGCATCATTGGGATGAATTACTTGGTCAATGGGCCGTACAAAAACTTAAAAATGGTGAGATGAAAATTCTCGACATTGCCACACCAATGTTTGAACGCACCCTCATCAATGCAGCACTACAGCAAACACGTGGGCGTAAGCGCCATGCAGCAGAACTTTTAGGTTGGGGTCGTAATACCTTAACCCGTAAACTTAAAGAACTCGGTATGGACAGTGCCGAAGATGATGTCGAAGAAGAATTAGAAAGTTAATTTTCTGATTTACATTAAAAAAGCCAGTCACTTGACTGGCTTTTTTATTTTGAGATTTTTTAGCAATATTTTATGCCGTAAAGCCGACATAGCGTGAATAACCTTCCACACCTAAATCAGACTTATAAATCAGAAACTCAGGGAAGCTCGAGGCGGTAATTTCAGTAAACATATGATACTGATCATCATTGGCATGCAAGTCATCGACTGTATGCTGCATGGTTTGCTCAAATTCATCTGTAATAAACTCAAAACCAATATCCATTGCAATAAACAGCACATGCTCACAAGGCTGCACATACTGCTCTTCTGACCAATCAATCACTTGCTGCTGACAATGTGGACACTGAATGTTATCCGAAGGAGAAATATCAAGTTCGATCAATTGATAAGACATAGAAGTAAATTTATTCATGAATATTAGATTCATTCTAACAAAACTTAGTTTCAGCTAAAGGTATTTATTCAATAAAAAAGGAGCCGTAGCTCCTTTAAATATGACTGATTTCGATTATTTCTTAAGGGATGACTTATAGGCCGACAATGCAGCCACTGCGATAGCCGACAAAGCAATACCCGGCGCACTTGCAATTAAAATACCTGTCGTTCCTAGACCTAGCGCCAAAATCTTACCTGTGAGTAATGGACCCGTCATTGCACCCAAACGACCCCATGAAATCGCACTCCCCACACCTGTTACTTTCCCAGCTGGTGTATAGAAAATTGGAGAGATCCCGTACAAAATCGATTGACCACCTGTAGAGAAAATTCCGCCCATGATGCCTGCTGCGATAAGTACAGGAATGGAATTTGTTGTAAACAGCACAAACAATGCCACAAACAAACCTGAATAGATAATCACTGCCATTTGCCATAATTTTAGCCGATCAAGCAAGTAGCCTAAACCCAGCGTACCAATCACTGCGCCCACTTGGAACATCAACATGATCATGAAAGCTTGTTGCTTTTCCAACCCTTGTTCCATAAGCAAGTTAGGCAACCAACTGATCAGAATATAGTTCACCATTAAGGTAAAGAAGAAGCTTAACCATAGCGGCAATGTATATTTATAACGCTGTTCAGCAAAAAGGATTTGCCCCATCGCTGGAACCGCTTCTTTGCTTTCTGCCTGAACTTTTTCAGTACGCTTATCTTTTAAGATAAGCGCCATGAATGGAATCAGGATTAAAGGCGTTAAACCACCAATTAAAAACAATGTATGCCAAGAGATATCTTTAAAAATAATACCCAAGCCAGCAACAAAGATTGCACCTACAGGTAAGCCGCAGTACATCAAACTATTTAAGCGCCCACGGTTAGCATCCGTCGCTTCATCACCCACCACCGAGATCATCGTTGGCATCGCAGCGCCCAAACCTAAACCTGTAAAGAATCGTGCGATATATAAAATTTCAATGCTTGGTGCAACTGCCGTAATCGACATAAATACACCGAAGATAAAAATCGACAGCATCAGGACTTTCTTCTGTCCCAAATAGTCAGCGACACGCCCCCCAAAGAACGCGCCAAATAACATACCAAACACACCTAAGCTAAATACATAGCCCATTTGCACTTGATCTAAGGAAAATGTCGCTGCGATTCCTTTTGCTGCGATACCGGGCGCTTGCAGGTCAAAACCTTCAAAAAATGCTACCCAGAAACACAAAAATACCGTTAGAAATTTTTGCATTTTTCCCGATTGTTGATTTGCCATAATCGAACTCCATTCATGTAGCGTAAACCCACTTGTACGCCATGCCCTGAAGTTTCGGCTTTATTGGGTAGAATAAATACCACTACAAAGGTCGGAATTCACACGACCAAAAGCCCACCATTAAGACCTAAAACTTTGTATATCAATAGTTTTTAGATCTTATTTTTTGTATTTATAATTCATTATCAATCACTTAAGTTTATGAAAGATTTTAATAATCAAACCATAGCTAAAACTAATGATGATCAAAATATTCATTTAATCCGATCAAATACCTACAGCCAATAATTTATTGGCAATAAAAAACCCGCTCAGTTGCGGGTTTTTTATTTAACTCAAAATCTTATGCAGATTTTTTCGCTTGGTTATTCTTACGAATCGTAATCATCACCAATTGAACAGCTGCAGGTGTTACACCTGGAATACGACTTGCTTGTGCCAATGTTTCAGGCAATACATTCTTCAGCTTCATGGTAATTTCACGTGAAAGACCAGAAACGACATCGTAATCAAAATCAGCTGGAATACGTGTATCTTCCAAACGCTTCATTTGCGCAACGTCTTCTTGCTGACGGTTAATATAACCCGCATATTTCACTGCAATTTCAATTTGCTCTCCAACAAATGCTGAAACTTCAGAACCCGTCAATTCAGCAATTTGCGCAAAGTTGATATTTGGACGTTTGAGCAAATCAATTGCATTGGTTTCTTTTGACAGGTCATCGCCAGTCATTTCAACGAATTTTTTGCCTAGTGGATTGTTTGGCGCTGCCCAAAGGTGTTGTAAACGACCTTTCTCCGTTTCTACAGCTTCCATTTTTTGGCAGAACGAATCCCAACGCGCATCATCGACCAGACCCATTTCACGGCCAATTGCTGTTAAACGCTGATCCGCATTGTCTTCACGCAACATCAAACGGTATTCCGCACGTGAAGTGAACATACGGTACGGTTCTTTAGTACCGAGAGTAATCAAGTCATCAACCAATACCCCCATGTACGCTTCATCACGTTTCGGTGTCCATTGCTCTTGATCCCATGCACGACGTGCTGCGTTCAAGCCTGCAAGCAAACCTTGCGCACCCGCTTCTTCATAACCTGTTGTACCGTTAATTTGACCTGCAAAATACAAGTTATTAATCGATTTGGTTTCTAAAGAGAATTTCAATGATTGTGGGTTGAAATAATCATACTCAATTGCATAACCCGGACGCAATATGTGCGCATTTTCCATACCACGAATCGAACGAACCAATTCAAACTGAACGTCGAATGGTAAAGAAGTCGAAATACCGTTTGGATAAAGCTCATGTGTGTCCAGACCTTCAGGTTCCAAGAACACTTGATGCGAATCTTTATCGGCAAATTTATGAATTTTATCTTCAATCGATGGGCAGTAACGTGGACCCACACCTTCAATCACACCGGTATACATTGGTGAACGGTCTAAGCCGCCACGAATGATATCGTGAGTTTTTTCATTGGTATGTGTGATATAGCAATTGATTTGCTCAGGATGCATCGACGCATCACCCATGAACGACATAGTTGGAGATGGGAAATCACCTGGCTGTGGCGTCATCACAGAGAAATCAACTGATCGTGCATCGATACGTGGTGGTGTACCAGTTTTTAAACGACCTACAGGTAAGTTCAATTCACGAAGGCGCGCAGCCAATGAAATTGAAGGAGGATCGCCCGCACGACCGCCTGAAGCATTATTTAGACCTACGTGGATCACACCACCTAGGAATGTACCTGTAGTTAATACAACAGTTTTCGCATCAAAGCGAATACCCATCTGAGTAACCACACCTTTTACAGTATCGCCCTCAACGATTAAGTCGTCAGCTGCTTGTTGGAAAATATCCAAGTTCGCTTGATTTTCTAAGGTTTCACGAATCGCAGCTTTATAACGAATACGGTCAGCCTGTGCGCGAGTCGCACGAACAGCCGCACCTTTACGTGAGTTTAAAATACGGAATTGAATACCACCTTTGTCAGCAGCCAATGCCATTGCACCGCCAAGCGCATCAATTTCGCGTACTAAATGTGATTTACCAATACCACCAATGGCTGGGTTACAGCTCATCTGCCCTAAAGTCTCAATATTATGAGTTAAGAGTAAAGTCTGTCGACCCATACGTGCCGCAGCAAGAGCTGCCTCAGTACCCGCGTGACCGCCGCCGATAACAATGACATCGTAAACTTTAGGATAATGCATAGTGGTAAAGGAGATTAAAAAAGGATGACGGAAGATTATAGCAAAAATTCACCGATAAGTTGACTGATTAACTCGATTTTATTGTTATTGACTACTGTTTTATGCCTATATATTTCTTTAAGAACATACATACTTTGCATATTCCACATAAAAATATACATTTCTCAAGCAAATGTTACTCGAAGATTGTTGTTTTATTCTGATGATTTTTTATTCTGTTATAGATCCCATGAGAATCATAAGGACTATAAGCATGAATAAGAATATTTTGCTATCCACGGTTTTATGCGGTTTATGTTTATCACCACTTGCTGCCTCAGCCAATGATAAAGTTGAGAAAGTGTATGATGCACAGCGATATCAACAAGTCTGTAAAGGTAAAAGCCAAGGCGCTCAAGTATCATTTGCCTATCGCGGTATTATCTGGAATGGTACCTGCGAACCACAATTTTTTAGCTCTTCCAAAAATGCAAATCTTCATGGCGAAGAAGCCGAATTATTAAGCACATGTAGTGCAGATGCAAAAGCAACTACTGCAACGATTAATGGACAAGAAATTAAAGGAAAATGTGCTTTAGGGTTCACTCCTCCTCGTCCTAAATAAACAGTTGTCGATAAAAATATCGACCAATTAACAGATCAAAAATAAAGCGGGTAAAACATCAGTTTTTACTCGCTTTTATTTATTGCTTATTTATTAAACTGAGATAAACTCAAAAACACTATAAGGATAAAAATATCAGGAAATTCCATGGATTCGGGATTATTTGCATTTTTTCTACCCATCGCTTTAGCCATTATGATGATGGGTTTGGGGCTTGAACTTTCAGTCAAAGACTTTTTACGCGTTGGACGCTATCCAAAAGTTATTTTCATCGCTTTATTTACTCAGCTTATTCTACTGACCAGTATTGCTTTTTTCCTGTGTAAGTTGCTTGAGTTACCCCCTTTACTCGCGGTCGGGCTCATGTTGCTTGCGGCTTCACCCGGCGGCCCCACTGCTAACCTTTTTAGCTACCTATATAAAGGTGACGTTGCATTAAACATTAGCTTAACGGCCATTAACTCAGTTGTATCGTGCTTTACATTGCCTTTTATCGTCAATCTATCCATTTTGCATTTTGTTGGTGAAAGTACCAGTATTGGTATGCCTATCGATAAGATCACCCATGTATTTCTGATTATTTTGATACCGGTATGTTTCGGTATGTTTATTCGAAACTCCTTTCCAACCATTGCATATCACATCAACAAGCCGATGCGAATGTTGTCTATTTTCTTATTAATTCTTATCTTTACACTCGCAGTTTTGCGTGAACAATCCAACATAATGACGTATTTTGCCAGCGTCGGCATTGCGACCTGTTTACTCTGTTTCAGTGGCTTATTTTTGGGTTACCTAATTCCGTTCCTCGCAGGTGTACCGGAAAAGCAGGCACGTGCGTGTACCTTTGAGATCGGCATTCATAACACTAGTATCGCCCTAACCATCGCACTGAGTGTGCTTGAAAACACCACAGTGGCGATACCTGCCGGTGTTTATTCTATTTTTATGTATTTATTGGCGACCTTATTTGGTTTTATTTTGACGCGCCGTGGCAGTCACCTGATTCAACAAGTGAAAACCTAAACTATTTTTTTCTAACGCAATCACCATAAGGAATTTGGTGAAAAACCATTAAATATGCTCAAGGAGAATAAATACGATGGATTCTGGAATTATTACGGTTCTTTTGCCATTAGCACTGGCCTTTATTATGATCGGGCTTGGGCTAGAACTTACCCCCAAAGATTTCGCACGTGTCACCAAGCACCCTAAAGCCGTGTTGATTGCATTATTTTGCCAGCTCGTGTTGCTTGTCGGTATCGCCTTTCTACTATGTAAACTGTTAGCATTACCACCACTGCTTGCTGTCGGCTTGATGCTACTCGCAGCCTCACCCGGTGGTAGCACAGCTAACTTATTTAGCTATCTATTTAAAGGTGACTTGGCTTTAAATATTACCCTGACCGCCATCAACTCTGTCATTGCAGCATTAACCCTTCCATTGATCGTTAATTTTTCGATCATGCACTTCATGCAAGAAGGTCAACAAATCAGTCTGCAGTTTGGAAAAATCCTCCAAGTTTTCGGCATCATTATCATCCCTGTCGGTATAGGCATGCTGCTTCGTCACTATGCACCTAAACTGACTGAGAAACTGCATAAACCACTCCGTATCTTTGCTGTGGTCTTTCTCATCTTAATTATTATCGGTGCTATTTACTCTGAACGACAAAATATTGCGGCTTATCTAACTCAAGTTGGCTTAGCAACGGTTCTATTCTGCATCTTTAGCTTATGTATCGGTTATTTTGTTCCGCGACTTTTCGGCATCAATAGTGCTCAGGCACGTGCATGTGCATTTGAAATCGGGATTCATAACAGTACGTTGGCCATGACCATCGCCTTAACGGTGATGGCCAGCTCTGCAGTTGCAATGCCTGCGGCAGTATATTCAATCTTTATGTACATCTTTGCCGCTGTATTTGGCTTCCTAATTACACGTTTTGCACCAATCTCGACAACGACAACCGAAACAATTAAAAGTTAAGGCACTGAAAAGTTAAAAGGATGCTACGTGCATCCTTTTATTTTTTGTCAATTTTGATAATCGCTAGCTGCAAGTTGCCGAGTTCCGTTACAATAGCTTTTTATAAAACTCATTTAGGTTATGTCCGTGAAGTGGTTACAAATTCATATTACTGTTGAAAAAGCTCAAGTTGATTACACTGAAACGCTGCTCAGTTCTTTAGGTGCAGTCAGTGTCACGCTAGATGATGCAGAAAATCAGGATTTACTTGAACCACTTCCAGGTGAAACACCACTTTGGAATAAAGTGATCGTAACTGGTATATATGCACAAGAAGATAATGAAGAAATTGATGTTGCAGCATTAGAAACATTTATTAAAGCTCTACTTCCTGAAGCACCAATGCGTAGCGAATTCATTGAAGACCAAGAATGGGAACGCACATGGATGGATGCTTATGAGCCTATTCAAATTGGTGAGAAATATTGGATTGTCCCAGAATGGATGGAAGCGCCAGAAGCAGATGCCGTTAACATCAAACTAGACCCAGGTCTTGCTTTTGGTACTGGTAACCATGCATCTACATTCCTATGCCTACAATGGTTAGGTAAAGTTGATCTTAAGGATAAAATCGTCATCGACTACGGTTGTGGTTCTGGTATTTTAGGTGTTGCCGCTTTACTTTTGGGTGCAAAAAAAGTTTATGCCACTGATATTGACCCACAAGCCGTTTTAGCAACACAACAAAATGCCGAATTAAATGGTGTACTGGAAAATTTGTATGTAGGCCTACCTGAAGAGTTCAACCAAGAACTCGCTGGACAAAAAGCCGATGTGTTTGTTGCTAATATTCTTGCAGGCCCTCTAATGGCCTTGGCTGCAGAATTCTCAACTTTAATTAAATCTGAGGGCGAGTTCGCACTTGCAGGTGTAATTGAAGAGCAAGTTTCTGATGTTTCTAGTGTTTATTCTGAATTTTTTGATATATTAGACGTAGAAAAACGTGACGAAACATGGTGCCGAATTTCGGGTAAACGCCAACAGTATTAAAATTTAAAATGTGTACTTATGAGCGACAAATTAACTAACTGCCCAACTTGTTTTACAACATATAAAGTAACTGTTCCGCAGCTTACTGTCGCTCAGGGCATGGTTTGTTGCCCAAAGTGCTCTACATCTTTTAATGCACTGTCTCATTTGGTGGTAGATAAAGCGTTGTCTTTTTCTACCCCTGAGCAAGAAAATGCACCGCAAAAAAACTCCAATACTATTATTAATGTCAGCGAATTTAATAATACGCTTACACCAGTGACTGTTGAAGAAACACCAACCCACCATTTATTAAAACTATTTGATCAAAAAGTCGAAAACTCTAATATCGATCTAAAAACTTATTTAAATAACTTAAATTATTTCAGCACCGAACCGATCGGCAACCTGCCTGCTGTAAATTGGGCAGAACAGGCTGAAAAGGATAAAAAACGTACACCACTGAATTATTTTATGTGGTTCTGTATTAATGCTTTCTTATTTGGTGCACTTATATTCCAGTTTTTCTGGTTCAATCCTCAATATTTAAAAAATAGTCCAGTGATGGGTGCTGCATTTACTGCGGTCTGTGATGTATTCAATTGTTCACGTCTAGAGGAACATTACAGTTTAATTAGTACCAAAAAAGTCAAAATTCGTAGCATTGGAAATAATGAAACACGTTTTACAGGTGAAATGATCAATTTTCATGACCGTAGCCTTGCCTTACCCAATATGAAAATTTCACTAAAAGAAAATGGTGCTGAAATAGCAAACTATACGCTTTTACCTGAAGAGTATTTGGATAAAAGTCTGCATGGTATCCAACGGATCCCAAAAAGTAGTCCTTTTAAATTCCAATTTAGCCTACCAATTGCACGCAAAAGCTTCGATAATTATTCAATTGAGTTGATTCGCCCCTAATATTGAAAAAAACTATTAAAAAAGTAAAAAAAACATAAAAAAAATGCAGTTTTCTTGCTCACTTTTTCCTAGACAATGGTATGATACGCGCCACGAAAGCTTTGTGCTGCAAACTCCTCGCTAATTTTTCACAACAAATACAATCCCAACCGTGCGCTTTATTACTTATTGCGTATTGAGTAGATTTTTTGTTTGTTTTTTAGGCTGTAACAATTATTAATCTATTGTTACGCTTATTTTTCGAACAATTTTGCGAGTTGTGTCAAGCTACAAGTAATGTACAAGTTTTAGAACTCCGCATTAGGAACTAAAACGGAGTTCATTCAAGTTTATAGACCACTTTTAACAAATCACTTTACCCAAGTGATATTTGATTTTTCGGATTAATTCGCATGAATAGCAAATCTCCTATTTTTACTGCACAATCTGATGTCGCTCTTCGTATTCACGTAGATCGCGCAGTTCGCCATTACTTTGCACAATTGCAAGGCGAGCAACCATCTCAGGTATACGATATGGTGCTGGCGGAAATGGAGAAGCCTCTTCTATCTGTAGTTCTTGAATATACACGTGGTAATCAAACCCGTGCTGCTGAGATTCTCGGCTTAAACCGTGGTACTTTACGTAAAAAGTTGAAAGCTCACGGTTTAATGAGTGAATAAATGATAAAATGCTTGCGGCTTCCGCAGGCATTTTTTTTAACCTGCATTTTGCTAATTTTGTTTTAATCTGTTCCTTGAAAACTGTGACGAAGATCATGACTATTAAACGCGCTTTAATCTCTGTGTCTGACAAGACTGGAATTGTTGAATTTGCACAAGAACTTGCTGCTCTAGGGGTAGAAATTTTATCTACTGGCGGAACATACAAATTGTTGAAAGACAATAATGTTGCCGTAGTTGAAGTTTCAGAGCACACAGGTTTCCCAGAGATGATGGACGGCCGTGTAAAAACGCTACATCCGAAAATTCATGGTGGTATCTTAGCTCGTCGCGGTCTAGACGAAGCTGTGATGGCTGAACACAACATCGATGCAATCGATCTTGTAGTTGTTAACCTTTATCCGTTTGCTGCAACTGTTGCAAAACCAAACTGTTCACTTGCTGATGCGATTGAAAACATCGATATCGGTGGTCCGACTATGGTTCGTGCTGCTGCGAAAAACCATGCTTCTGTTGGTATCGTGGTAAATGCTGCTGACTATGCAACTGTCGTTGCTGAGCTTAAAGCTGAAGGTTCACTTTCACATGCAACTCGTTTTGACCTTGCGGTTAAAGCATTTGAACATACTGCTCAATACGACGGTATGATCGCTTCTTACTTAGGCGCTCGCGTAGGTAAGGAAGAAGGTCAAGCAGATAAATTTGCGCGTACTTTCAATACTCAATTGAACAAAGTTCAAGACTTACGTTACGGTGAAAACCCGCATCAATCTGCTGCTTTCTATGTAGAAGACACAGCGACTGAAGCTTCAGTTTCAACTGCGAAACAGCTTCAAGGTAAAGAACTATCTTATAACAACATCGCAGACACTGACGCAGCACTTGAATGTGTTAAATCATTCGCTAAACCTGCTTGTGTAATCGTTAAACACGCAAACCCATGTGGCGTAGCAGTATCTTTAGACGGCATCCAAGCGGCTTATGACCTTGCTTATGCAACTGACCCTGAATCTGCATTCGGCGGCATCATTGCATTTAACCGCGAATTAGATGTTGCAACTGCGCAAGCCATTGTTGACCGTCAATTTGTTGAAGTGATCATTGCTCCAAGCGTTGCTGAAGGCGTGCTTGAAGTTACTGGCGCGAAGAAAAACGTACGTGTACTCGTATGCGGCGAGCTTCCTGCAATTACTGAACGTAAAGCTCAGTTAGATTACAAACGTGTGAATGGCGGTTTGTTGGTTCAAGACCAAGACTTAGGCATGATCACGAAAGATGACCTTAAAGTTGTGACTAAACGTGCACCAACTGAAGCAGAAATTGATGACTTAATCTTTGCTTGGAAAGTTGCGAAATACGTTAAATCTAACGCGATTGTTTATGCGAAAGGCCGTCAAACGATTGGTGTTGGCGCAGGTCAAATGAGCCGCGTTAACTCTGCTCGTATTGCTGCAATCAAAGCTGAACATGCTGGTTTAGTGGTTGAAGGTGCGGTAATGGCATCTGACGCATTCTTCCCATTCCGTGATGGCATTGATAACGCTGCAAAAGCGGGCATCAAATGCATTATCCAACCGGGTGGTTCTATGCGTGATGAAGAAACGATTGCTGCAGCTGATGAAGCTGGTATTGCAATGGTCTTCACTGGCATGCGTCATTTCCGTCACTAAGTTGGCAACTTGATCATGACAATTAAGCACAGTCTTTTGCTTAATACACTAGATTTCTAATCTTGCATAAAGTCCTCTCCTGCTTTCAGGTTGAGGACTTTATGTCATTTTCGATTCATGGAGTATGAACCGATGAATATTTTAGTTTTGGGTAATGGCGGTCGTGAACATGCATTGGCATGGAAAATCGCACAAGATGACAAAGTTGCAAAAGTATTTGTAGCACCGGGCAATGCGGGTTCTGCAACTGAAAATAAATGCGAAAATGTTGCCTTAAATATTTTAGACAACGCTGCGATCATCGACTTTGCTAAAAACAATGCGGTGGATTTAATCGTGGTTGGCCCTGAAGCACCGCTTGTAAATGGTGTTGTGGATGCTTGCCGTGAAGCGGGTGTAAAAATTTGGGGCCCAACTCAATTTGCTGCACAGCTTGAAGGCTCTAAAGCATTTGCGAAGCACTTCTTAAAACGCCATAACATCCCAACTGCTTTCTATGATGTATTTACAGAAGTAGATGCTGCAAAAGCATTTGTTGAAAAAAATGGTGCGCCGATTGTAATCAAGGCTGACGGTCTTGCTGCGGGTAAAGGCGTAATTGTTGCCATGACCAATCAAGAAGCATTCGATGCAATTGATGACATGCTGGCTGGCAACAAATTTGGCGATGCCGGCTCACGTGTGGTGATCGAAGAATTCCTTGCGGGTGAAGAAGCGTCTTTCATTTGTATGATTGATGGCGACAACATCTTGCCGATGGCGACTTCACAAGATCACAAACGTATCTTTGAAGGTGACCAAGGTCCAAACACTGGCGGTATGGGTGCTTACTCTCCTGCGCCTGTTGTGACTGCTGACGTATTTGAAAAAACCATGAATGAAGTGATGCGTCCTACGGTTGAAGGTATGAAAAAAGACGGTCATGTTTATACGGGTTTCTTATACGCAGGCTTAATGATTGATGAACAAGGTCAACCAAAAGTGATCGAGTTCAACTGTCGTTTTGGCGACCCTGAAACTCAACCAATTATGATGCGTTTAAAATCATCTTTAGTTGATTTGGTTGAAGCTGGTATCGCTGGTAACTTACCTGCGGAAGCTGAATGGGATGAGCGCAAGACTGTAGGTATCGTACTTGCATCTAAAGGCTACCCAGAAACTTCTAGCAATGGTGATGTGATTTCTGGTTTAGACACAGAAATGGCTGATGCAAAAGTATTCCATGCAGGTACAAAAGCGCTTGAGAATGGTGACATTGTGACTGCTGGTGGTCGTGTACTTTGTGTGACTGCGCTAGGCAACACCATTGGCGAAGCGCAAGCGAAAGCTTTAGAGCTGTGCCAAAAAGTAACGTTTGACGGCGTTCAATACCGTAAAGATATTGGTTACCGCGCAATTGCACGTGAAAATGCCTAATCATTCATTTGATTAAGAAAAACCCCGCTAAATGCGGGTTTTTTTTAATTGTCACATTTCTATGCACTAGGTTTGTGTTGAGGGCTTCCTTTCCATTTAAAAGAATTTAAAACTTCTGTCAAAATTGACTGCAAGTGATTCATTGATTCTGGTGAAACATCTACTTCACCATAATGACCATCTGCCATAGTTGATCCATACTTAGAGCCATTTAAACAATTTAATATTAATGCACCTTGTTGAGCATTAATAAAACTATTCTCAACAGGCTTTAAATCCAAAGGCTTATTATATGCCCCCAATCCCCTTGATCTATCTTCGAGATGCTGGGCGGTATTCCTAACACCACGTAAATCAGGAAAATATTCTGACATTTTCAAATACGTAGTTTTCAGCTCCGTTGGAACATCTTTATTATTTGATAAAACTTTAAGAAATTTATCAAAAGTATCCAAAGCATATAAAAATGCTCGTGCATATATAAATGCTAAATTATGATTAAACTCCCTAGGTATACGACCTTGACTCCATTTTTCTCTTTTAAAAATAATTTCCGTTTTTAAATTAATCTCTTCCATATAATCCCAATGATTCTTACCCTCTTGTAAAATCTCAACTTCAATCTCCTTCCTTATTTCACTTCTTCTATTATTTTCTCGAAGCCAATCATCTTTAGAAGTTGATTCTTGGTGAACCATTGAATGAAACAGATTTAAAGCTAAATTTGCCTCAAAAAATTGCGCTTCTAACGAACGAAGCTGACTTTCAATCGCCCAACTCCATTCACGATCTTCATAATCAAGCCAAGTCCCAGGTATAATTATTTCAAAAATATACATCACATCTACTCACGGTCTTTTTATAATAAGAATAAGGAAATTATAGTATTACATATATGATACAACTCCCAACCCCTCGCCTGATCCTACGCCAATGGCAAGACTCCGATACTGCTCCATTCATCCACATGTGTGCAGATGATGACGTCATGCGCTATTTCCCTAACAAACTTGATGCTTCCGAAGCCACTGCATTTATGCAACGCCTACACGATGCAATAGAAATACGCGGTTGGGGTTTATATGCTGTCGAGCTTAAAGCTACAGGAGAATTTATTGGCTTTATCGGCTTACACGCACATCCACCCGAGTTCGAAATAGCTGATGCCCCTGAAATTGGTTGACAACTACTGCCACAATATTGGCATCAAGGTTATGCCACCGAAGGTGCAAAAGCTGTACTTAAACATGCTTTTCGAAACTTAAGATTAGATAAAGTTATTTCCTTTACAGCAAGTTTGAACACTCCATCAGAACATGTCATGCAACGCATTGGTATGCAAAAAGTCCGTGAATTTAATCATCCGCATGTACCAGCGGATCATCCATTAAACCGTCATGTACTCTATGAAATTCAGCGCAGTGATTATTTGCACATCCCCTTTTGCTAATTCAATAATTATTCACGGCAAAACTAAAGTACATTAACTCTGCCAAACAGTGGTTATAGGTGATGTTAAATACTTTAATTTTAGTTACCGCAGGATTTCGTATAAGACAGCAAAATCATTCATGTAATCATATAAAAAACCCCGCTAAGTGCGGGGTTAAGAAAAAATATCAATATCGATCACTAGCAATTAAAACATCTTGATGTGTAAGCTGAAGCAACTCCAACCTGTTTAAGCATGCTTAATCAAAATGTCATACATAATCAACGACATCAGTACATTGCACTTTAAAAAATTGAATCTTGAGGAACAATAAACCTTTCGCCAGAAGTATATTGAACAAACTCGACCTGCTCCCCAATTTGCACAACACACTACCCCGATGTGATTTCAACACGTTCTTTCACATGCACCTCAAACGTCATAGGTTGTTCTGATATCAAAAATACACCAATGGTTTTTTGGCTACCATCTTCAATTTTTAAAACATGGCTCACCCATCTACCGCCATAATGTACCGTAGGCTTTTTTACAATTGAGACGAAATCAAACTGATTTAACATAGCGTGCCGCACATAGCAATTTATTATGATCAATTATTAAGCAGTTTATATTAAACAATATAGTGGATTCAATCTTCATCAGATTTAGATCTAAAATTTTGAAAAACCATGAATCAAAGTTGAACTTCAAATATATCAATAAAGATTTCAACTCAGCTTAGATTGAAGCACTTCGTTATTTTCACATATGAATGTTACAAATTTTGTGTATGACAGGACTTATTTCATTTTTATCATTTTTTCAGCAATACTTTTTAAAATTTGTTATATAGACCTAAACTTATACAAATGACGTACTTAAATAGTTTAATTATAAATAATATATTGTTTTTACTTATTAAATTATTTAATTAAACATATTCCATATACATTTTTGGTGCTAAGCATAACTTTTTAAATCACTATATTGAATAAT
Organism: Acinetobacter sp. YH12142; assembly: GCF_013418435.1. Taxonomy (NCBI): domain Bacteria; kingdom Pseudomonadati; phylum Pseudomonadota; class Gammaproteobacteria; order Moraxellales; family Moraxellaceae; genus Acinetobacter; species Acinetobacter sp. YH12142. The sequence continues at coordinate 125,508 of NZ_VPCB01000002.1, forward strand.
AAAAAATTGATATGATGCCTAGCGAAATATAGAGATTTGCTTTATTAAATCTTTTGTTTACAGCAGCTTGCAATGGCTATCTTTTCCCATTTGGAAATAGACTCAGATCTAATTGTATAAGTCTGTGTAGCATTTTAAATTATTAAGCATCTATCAGCCTGTCTGATAAAAGACTTAAGTAAATCTCTCCATAATATGATTTGTGAATTTATTAATTTTATAAATTTACTCGGGTGAATATATGAAAAAGCTCCTAGGATTAGTTCTCGGTTTATCTGTGGGCCTTTCAGGCTGTGGTAAACAAGAAGCTCCTGCAACTGACGCCGCACAACAAAAAGACACTGCAGAAGTGCAAACTGTTACCATGGCTTCGACTGGTTCAGATGCTGATATTTGGCGCTATATTGCTACGCTTCCTGAAACTAAAGAAGCTGGCATTAAACTTGAAGTGAAAAACTTTACTGACTATGTGTCTATGAACACTGCTGTAGCGAACAAAGAAATTGATGTTAATGCATTCCAGTCATATGCCTATATGGTTGCGTTTAACGACAACAATAAAGATAAAATTGCACCGCTTTCGACAACTTATTTAGAACCAATGGGTATCTATTCAAGCAAAGTTAAAAAACTTGAAGAGTTTAAAACAGGTGCAACCATTGCGATTCCAAATGATGGCGCAAACGAATCACGTGCATTGTTACTACTTCAATCTGCTGGCTTAATCAAACTTAAAGCTGATTTTGACGATGTAAAAGGTACACCTGCTGACGTCACTGAAAATGCGAAGAAAATCGTAATCAAGCCAATCCAAATGGCGACTGCGGTTCGTGTTAAAGACGAAGTTGATGCGATTGTTTTGGGTAATACCCTTGCAATGGAAGGTGGTTTAAACGTACTGAAAGATGCGGTTTACTATGAGCCAATCGATCAAAGTACAAAAATGAACGTGAATATTCTTGCTGTTGCTGCTGACCGTCAAAATGACCCAGTTCTACAAAAAGTGGGCGCGCTTTACCACACTCCAGCAGTTAAAGCTTACATCGATGAACATTTTGGTGGTACTAAAATTGATGTAAACAAACCAACTAGCTACCTCACTGAAGCAAAATAGTAATATAATTTCTTCAAATAAACAGGCAAAGTTTACTTTGCCTGTTTTTTCATTTTTGAACCCTTTTTTGACGCTATGATCCAATTTAAAAATATCTCCAAGCATTTTGAGCTAAAAGGCCAAACCGTTACAGCACTGGATCAGATTAATCTGGACATTCCAGATGGCTGTATTTTCGGTTTAATTGGCTACAGTGGTGCAGGCAAAAGTACCTTAATCCGTTTAATTAATTTGCTAGAACGTCCGAGTGAAGGGCAAATTATTATTCATGATAAAGACTTTACTGCTTTAAATTCGGCAGAGCTGCGTCAAGAAAGAACCAATATTGGCATGATCTTCCAGCACTTCAATTTACTGCAAACCAAAACAGTTGCAGAAAATATTGAAATGCCGCTTAAACTTTTAGGTGTGTCTAAAGCTGAACGCCAAAAACGTTTAGAAGAGTTGCTCGAATTTATTGACTTAAAACATAAGAAATATGCCTATCCGGATGAGCTCTCTGGTGGTCAAAAACAACGTGTCGGGATTGCCCGTGCGCTTGCCAATCATCCTAAAATTTTACTGTGTGATGAAGCAACATCTGCTCTCGATCCGCAAACCACCAAGTCGGTATTGGCATTATTAAAGAAAATCAATCAAGAACAAGGCATTACTATTGTCATGGTCACCCATGAAATGGATGTGATTGAATCTGTTTGTGATTATGTTGCGGTGATGGAACAAGGGAAAATCATCGAACACGGCTCAACCTTAGAGATTTTTAGTCAGCCAAAACACAATACAACCAAAAACTTTATTCAAACTGTATTGCAGCAACAGCTGCCTGTTACTATTTTAAATAATCTAGAAAATCAAAACCATAACAGTATTTATTGTTTAAAATTTCTGGGCAGTTCGGCACAGGAAACCGTCATTCAAGCGGTAATTAAACAGTTTGATATTAGCCTGAATATTTTGTTTGCCAATATGACTGAAATTAATGGTGCGGTGATTGGACAAATGTTCGTTCAGCTATTAGGTGATGCAGCATTGATTCAACAAGCGGTGGCGTTCTTAGAACAACATGGCGTTGAAGTCACTCAAGCAGGAGTTCAGCAATGAGAGATTTAATTGTTCAATGGCTGACTCAAATTACAGCACCCTTTTGGAAAAGTTCTTTGTCCATGGATCAGTTCGTTACTGCCCTACAAGAAACTTTTCACATGGTGTTCTTTGCCATGCTCTTTGGCTGTATTTGGGGTTTTATCCAGGCCGTGATTTTATATGTCTCACGTCCACAAGGCATTTTGCCTAACCGTGTCATCTACCATGGTTTGAACCCGATTGTGAATGCGCTGCGTTCATTGCCATTTATTATCCTCCTGATTGCGGTCATCCCTTTGACCAAAGTCATTGTGGGTACTTCAATTGGTACTTGGGCTGCAATTGTTCCTCTCACAATCTATGTTGGTCCTTACATTGGTCGTTTGATTGAAACTTCGTTGCTTGAAGTGAATGACGGCATCATTGAGTCTGCCCAAGCGATGGGTGCATCTCCGCTGCAAATCATTACTAAATTTGTCCTACCAGAGTCTCGTAGCTCTTTGATTTTAAATTTAACGACTGCAACCATTAGCTTAATTGGTGCAACAGCCATGGCGGGTGCAGTAGGTGCAGGCGGTATCGGTGATCTTGCCATTTCTTATGGTTATCAACGTTTTGATAGTAGCGTGGTCATCATGACCGTCATTGTATTGTTGATTTTGGTACAAATTGTTCAAAGTCTGGGGGACTGGTTATCGAAACTGCGCTAAGCCTGCATAATTCATATATTTAAGCTCTCCTCGGAGGGCTTTTTAGTTTCTTAGATTCTAAAATTTAGTTTTTAATGCCGCAATTAAACCAAAATTTTTTTTAGTTTTAAATTATTTTGACGGCAAATTAGCAACACCATAAAATTTAAAATATAACCTTTAATATTACGTTTACAAAAACTTGAATGAGTACAAAATATCAAAAGAATAGAATTTTATATTCCCCATGCAAACTACACTGACAGCACAAATTTTCCGCTTAAATTTTTTTCACAACGGGGATATTGATCACTTCAGCTGCATCTGCATCCATTGCTGATTATGACTATGTCACTAGTATTAAGGTAAATGATGTTGACTTAGCCTTACCCTTGCCTGCATCAAAAGCAAATGCATTAATCAGCAAAAATCCAGTAAAGCTTAAATATGAATATTCAGAATGTACCGGCAATACTGAATTTCATGTCACATCAAAAGGTAAATTTCTAAAATTTGAAATTTATGCAGAGGACAATCCTCAAGTTAAAAATGATTCATTCTATAAAAATAAAAGCAGCTTCGCCCAACTTGGACAAACCAAAGGGGATGTTTGGATGGAATGGGATAAATCCACTCAAATACGCGATAAAATTCAAATTGGGTCAAAACATCTGATAAGCCAATATGACTATCAACAATTTGTAAAAGACTTTACCAAAAGTGCAAAATTAGCCAATCCAAATGAAGTTGCTTATGTGATTTTACTCTCACCTGCTCATGCCAAATCCGTGCTGAAAGAGCCGCAAAACTATGATTTACCCTATATTGGTAACCTAGCCTTCAACTTTAAAAATGGCAAATTAACTGCCTTTTCAGTGAATCAAGGTATTGCTTGCTAAATGGTGCTTGTGATACAGCGTTTATTGATTAAACAGTGAATTTATAAATCTGCATAAAGCCATGCAATAAACGCAAGTTTGAACTCAGAGCATGCTAAAATCAGCAGCTGTTTTCGCAGGGACTCATCTATGCACTTTGTACATCTTGGTATTTTTACAGAATTTTCCATTACTGAATCTATTGTACGTATACCTGATCTTGTAAAAGCTGCAGCTGCAGATGAAATGCCCGCTCTGGCCATTACTGACCTTTCAAATCTACATGCTGCTGTAAAATTCTATAAAAAGTGCTTAGATAAAGGCATTAAACCCATATTTGGTTCAACCATTCGTTTGAATGATGCTGAACACAAAGCTACTCTTCTAGCGATGACCAATAAAGGTTGGCGCAGTCTAACAGAGTTGGTTTCTGAAGGTTATATTTCAGGTCAACAGCTTGATATTCCTTGCGTAAAAAAAGATTGGATTTTAAATCAACACCAAGACTTGATTGTTTTACTGGGTATGCAAAGTGATGTTGGCAAAATGCTTTGCTCTTCTAACCCGCAAAAAGCTGAACCACTGTTAGCTGAATGGGTCGAAAAATTTGGCAATCGTGTTTATTTAGCGATTACACGAACTGAGCGCTCGGGTGAAGAAGACTTTATTCACGAAGCAGTAAAACTTGCGAAGAAATTTAACATTGGTGTGGTTGCTCATAACGATGTGCATTTTATACGTAAAGAAGATTTCGAGGCACATGAAGCACGCGTTTGTATTGCCGATGGCTATGTCCTCGGTGACAATCGTCGCCCTAAAAATTATAGCCCTGAACAGTATTTTAAAACTGCCGAGGAAATGACGGAGCTGTTTGCAGACATTCCAACGGCTATAGAAAATACCTATCACATTGCGCGACGTTGTAATGTGTCATTACGCTTAGGCTTCCATGATCTTCCTGATTATCCAATCCCTGAAGGTCATACCATTGACACCTATTTTGAACATTTATCAAAAGAAGGTTTAGAAGAACGCTTAGCACATTTATATCCTGTCGAACAGCGTGGTGACGACTGGCCAGAAATTCGTAAGCCTTATGATGAACGTTTAGCTTATGAAGTCGGAATCATCCTGACCATGCAATTCCCAGGTTACTTCCTGATTGTCATGGACTTCATTCAGTGGTCTAAAGGTAATGGTGTCCCTGTTGGTCCAGGCCGTGGTTCGGGTGCAGGTTCATTGGTTGCCTATAGTTTAAAAATTACCGACCTTGATCCACTGCGTTATGACCTACTTTTCGAACGTTTCTTAAACCCAGAACGTGTATCAATGCCCGACTTTGACGTCGATTTCTGTATTGCAGGTCGTGACCGTGTTATTGACTATGTTGCACGCACTTATGGTCGAGATGCGGTCTCTCAGATTGCAACTTTCGGTACCATGGCGGCAAAAGGTGCAATTCGTGACGTAGCCCGTGTCTTGGGTAAATCTTATGGTTTGGCTGACCGTATTTCTAAAATGATTCCAACCAAGCCTTTAGGTTTAAGTTTGGAAGAATCGATTGAGGCCGAACCACAGCTCAAAGATATTGTCACCAACCCATCGAATCCTGATAACGACGATGCTGCCGAAATTTGGGAAATGGCACTCAAACTTGAAGGCATTACCCGTAATACAGGTAAGCACGCCGGTGGTGTGGTCATTGCACCAACCAAGTTAACCGACTATTCAGCAGTACTGTGTGATGCAGATGGGACTAACCGTGTAGCCCAATTCGATAAAGACGATGTGGAAGCTGCCGGCCTAGTCAAATTCGACTTCTTGGGCTTACGTAACTTAACGGTAATTGAAGATGCCATTAAGCACATCAATGCCCGTCCAGATATCACTACACCTGTCGATATTTCCTTGATTCCTTTGGATGATAAACCTGCCTATGCCGTGTTCGCAGATGCGAATACCACAGCGGTCTTCCAGTTTGAATCCGTCGGCATGAAAAAAATGCTGAAAGAGGCACGTCCAAGTAAGTTTGAAGAAATTATTGCCTTCGTATCGTTATACCGTCCGGGCCCGATGGATCTAATTCCTGACTTTATTTTCCGTATGCATGGTGGCGAGTTTGAATACTTACATCCATTACTGGAAAGTGTCCTTGAACCGACGTACGGCATTATGGTGTATCAGGAACAGGTAATGCAGGCAGCGCAATTCTGTGCTGGCTATAGCTTGGGTGGTGCGGATTTACTTCGTCGTGCTATGGGTAAAAAGAAAGTCGAAGAAATGATTAAGCACCGTCAGATCTTTACTGAGGGTGCTGCAACCAAAGGTATTGATGCAGATACGGCCAACCATATCTTCGACTATATGGAAAAATTCGCAGGCTATGGTTTTAACAAATCCCATGCCGCTGCCTATGCCCTTGTTGCATATCAAACTGCTTGGTTAAAAGCACATTTCCCTGCTGAATTTATGTCAGCGGTAATGACTTCGGAAATGCAGAACACTGACAACGTAGTGTTCTTGATCGATGACTGTCGAATTAACGGTCTTGAAGTTTTACCTCCATCGGTCAATATGTCTTTGTACAACTTCCATGCCAGTGATCCAGAAACGATCGTATACGGTTTAGGTGCGATCAAAGGTGTCGGTGAAGCTGCCATGCAGTCTGTGATTGACTCACGTATCCAAGATGGTCCCTATAAAGACCTGTTCGACTTCTGTCATCGTATTGACCTGAAAAAAATCAATAAACGTACCCTTGAAGCATTGATTCGTGGTGGCGCACTGGATTGTTTAGGTTTAGAACGTGCTGACTTGATGGCACAGCTCCCTGAAGCCGTTCAAGCGGCGGATCAAGCACGCACTAACCGCGAAACAGGGATGATGGATTTATTTGGTGAAGTTGAAGAAGTTCAGCGTAAACCTTCTAAACCTGTTAAACCGTGGTCAGATGAAGTTCGTCTTAAAGGTGAAAAAGATACTCTTGGGCTTTATCTAACAGGTCATCCGATCGATGTGTATCGATCAGAGCTAAAAGCCTTTATTTCACAGCGCATTAATGAGCTTACGCCTACACGACGTGGTGTCACTACAGTATTTGCAGGCCTAGTAGTCGATGTTGCCAACTTCCCGAACCGCATGATGGTAACGCTCGATGATGGTACAGCACGTATTGAAGTGTCTGCGAATCACGAACGTTTTAACCGCTTCAAAGACGTGATTCAAAACGAAAAAGTGGTGGTGATTGAAGGTGAAATTTATGAGCGTGAAGGTTTTGACCGCCCAATGGGTCGTCTAACCAAAGCCTTCAGTCTGAATGAAATCCGTCAAAAACGTGCCAATGCGATTCAAATCAAATTAACGCCTGAACATTTTAGTAAAACGCTCTCACGTGATATCCAAAATATTCTGCTGCCTTTTTGCAATGTTGATATGTGTACGCATATTCCTGTGCAGTTATATATTGACTACCCATATGCGACGGCTGACATTCATTTGGGCTTAAACTGGAAAGTTGCCCCGCTAGATGAGCTACTGTCTAAGCTGCGTGACTACTTTGGTAAAGAATCTTTGCATGTTGAATATCATGTCAAATCCAAAGCAGCCAAAGCGGTGAGTTATGAACAAGCCTCTATTCCTGCGCAAGTTCCTCCACCGCCAGATGGGATGAGCATGGATGATGCCATGGATTTATACCAAGCTGAAGCCAATCAATTTTCTTAAAGTTTAAACGCTGTTTGAACTGCTTTTTTAAATAAACATATTGGAAATATCATGAATCAAACTGACAATGCTGCGGTTTCAGCACATCTCTCCCATGTGCGTATTGTCATGGTGAATACAACATTACCCGCAAATATTGGTAGTGCATTACGTGCCATGAAAACCATGGGACTTTCAAAGCTGGTCTTAGTTGCACCTAAGACTTACCCGCATCCAGACATTAATGCCTTGGCTGCCGGAGCTGTCGATTTAATAGATCAAATTGAAATTGTTGAATCATTAGAAGATGCTATTAAAGATTGTCATATTGTCTTTGGGACCAGTGCACGTAGTCGCACCATTCCATGGCCTTTACTTGACGCTCGCCCTGCTGCAGAAATGTCTCTCAAAGCGGTCTGCGAACAACAACAAGAAATTGCCGTAGTATTTGGCCGTGAAGACCGTGGTTTGACCAATGAAGAATTGGCAATGGCTAACTACCATGTCACCATCCCTGTGAATACTGAATATGGCGTTTTAAACGTTGCCCAAGCGATTCAGGTGATTTGCTATGAAATGCGCATGGCTGCCCTTGCACATACTGAGTTAACTTCAAATCCTGATGCCAATATGCATGTTACCGATGACATCGATATGGAATGGGATGAACCTTTGGTGACCCATGAAATGATGGAACAGTTCTACCCGCATATTGAAAAAATGCTGGCAGAGATTGAATTTATGGATCCAAAAAATCCAAGATTATTACCTTTACGCTTGCGTCGCCTATTTGGACGTATACAATTAGATCGTATGGAATACCACTTATTACGTGGCATCTTTAGCCGAGTACAGGCTTTAAATAACGGAACATGGAAAAAATCTACAGACAATGAGGATCAATCTAATGCTTAAGCAGCTTAAAGAAGATATACAGGCTGTATTCGCGCGCGATCCTGCTGCACGAAATACGCTCGAAGTCTTAACGACTTATCCAGGAATTCATGCCTTGATCATGCATCGTATGGCACATGAACTTTGGAAAAAAGAGTGTAAAGGCTCAGCTCGCTTATTGTCTTCTTTTAGCCGCTTTGCCACAGGCATTGAGATTCATCCGGGTGCGAAAATCGGTCGTCGTTTCTTCATTGACCACGGTATGGGTGTGGTGATTGGTGAAACAGCTGAAATTGGTGATGATGTCACCCTTTACCATGGTGTGACCTTAGGGGGCACAACTTGGAATAAAGGCAAACGTCACCCCACCTTGGAAGATGGCGTAGTGGTTGGCGCTGGTGCAAAGATCTTAGGCCCATTTACGGTAGGTAAAAATGCCAAAGTCGGCTCAAATGCCGTGGTGACCAAAGAAGTTCCTGCGGATACTACCGCTGTAGGTAATCCAGCACGCTTTATCACGAAAGATAAGCCAAAAGATGAAGCGGAAACACGTCGTCGCGATTATGCAGAAAGTATTGGTTTCCAACCGTATGCTGCAACACAAGACCAAACTGACCCAATGTTAGAAGGTATGCGTGTGTTGTTAGATCGTATTCAGCACAATGAAAAACGTATGAATAATTTGTGTCAGCGTTTGTCTCTCCTTGACCCAACGTTCAAAAAGCAACAGCTCAATGAACAACCTTTTAGTCAGGAAGAACTTAAAATCATTGAAGATGTGCGCCGCGAATGCGAAGCTCAAAGTAATCAATCTAAAGCTTAACCAAAAGCAATCAGAATAAGTTGCCTTTAACTTGCATGTTGTTCAGAGTTTTTTTAGACTGACCAACATGCTTTTTTGTATAAAATAAATTAATGGATGAATCATATGACGCTTAAGCCCTTGGCAGTTGCTTGTATTGCTTTAACCCTTGCCGCTTGTGGAAGCGCCCCAACTAAAAATAATGCTCCTAAAGATGCCATGATTTTTGTAGAGCCTGAACTGACTCCACCGTTCTACGCACTCAACCCATTTAACTACGATGCACCACCTCCTTTTGAATTAAATTTACAAAAAGCTGCAGCACAGCCTGTGACTAAGATGGTGGTAACTAGCCCGACCGACCCATCTAAACAACTGACACTTGAAGAAAACCGTCTGATTATTCCAATTGTAGACAGCAAAGTACGTTCAATGAAATTTGCTGCTTTAGCGGGTGACAATGAAATCGACATTACTGAAATTGATGATTTCTTACAGCTCGTTGAAGGTAAAGCACGTCACTATCCACCACGTTTTGTTCAACGCCAAGAACGTAAAGGGTTTGAACTTAAACTTAAAGAAGTGACGCAAAAACTAGATACCCTTGCATCTAAAGACAACGCATCTTTTGATGTTTTAGTTCGTGCTTTTAAAGCCAGTGTGATGGCACGTAACCTCGACTTAGGTTCTGTATACACCACTAAATCATTAACTTACGCACAGCGTATTTTAAAAATCAACCAAGATGATGCTGAAGCAAACTTCTGGTTCGGTTTTGGTTTATCTGAAGGTGGTGGTCAACGTGAAGCGATCCCATACTTAGACAAAGCGATGAAAGCGGGTGTTCAAGAAGCCTATCTTTCTGCAGCAAATAACTATATTGCGATGGAACAAAAAAAGAACGCAATTCAGGTCTTAAAGAACTATAAAGTCAAATACCCACAAGAAGGCGAAGTCGCTGACCGCTTAATTCAAGAAATTGAAAAGCAAGGTCGCTGGAATGTTTGGCAAGTTTTAAATCCACCTAAAGCTGCGTCTTAAATCTGACGATTTAGAAAATTCTTTTGAAAAAAGACCGTTTTAACGGTCTTTTTTCATTTAAGGTGAATTGAAAATCCTGACAATTATCGTATGATTTGAAAATATTTAACCCAATGTGCGACCCCTTTATGCAGCTAAATACTAAAACAATACTGCTCCTTGGAATCATAAGTACAAGCGTACTGAGTGGATGTCAGGTCGTCAGTGTCAAAAATCAAAAACTCAATGTTTCGATTGCCAATGAACGTGAAAGTATTATTTCTCGAAACAAACTTAGCGAAGCCAGTTTAAATGTCTTGTCGATGACAGGTCGGGAAGCCAAAGCCTGCACAGAAGACCCGAAAGCCTGTGTTGATGAGTTACAACAAATTCCTCAGATTCAAGATGAACAATTATTGTCTACGGCAAGTGAATTATATTTAGCAAAAGCCATTGAATATGAGTCTTCTTCTGCCTGTAAATTAGGTTTACTGAGTAGCCACAAATCAGAAGAAAAACAAAAAATTGAACAAGACACTTATAACAAATGTTTAGATCAACAGCTGACGCTACTGGATAAAAGTATTCGCTATAGCTATGCCTATATGTTTAAAACCAAACGTGCGCCTGCTGATCGTATTTTTGATAACCGTCAAGTTCAAATCCGTGATTTCTATAATCAAGGGATTGCCAAATTGGTTAGCAGCTATGCACTACGTTATAAGCCGCAAGAAGTCACCCAACAGATTAAAGTCGGACAAACCACCTATCACATAGACTTCAGCCACTACCCAGAACTCAAAAATCGTAAAATTGAACAATTGATGTCAACCTATAATCTTAACTTCTCAGGTTTACGTTCAATTACCCGTCGAGATGGTTTTGGCTCCGAATTTCTTGTGGTTTTACCCGAAGAACATACGATTGAAACAGGCAAAGCCAAATATATTATCAATCCGATTGATTTTAAATATCCGTCTGGTTCAAATCCTAATATCCATCAAGCGCGCTATTTAGCTGCAACCTTAACGGCTGAACCACTAAGCGCTGCAACTACAGTTGATCAAATTTTGAATCAACATGAGTTTCAAATTAAAGCTTACGACCCGTATAAGTATGAACAGGTCAATATTGCCAATAAAAACTATGCGCTTGCTGCCAATTTTTCTGCTCCATATGGTCTTTGGTTAGCACAAAATAACTTGGGTAAGGCAGCTTATTTATCACTGATTGACCGAGATGAAAAACTGACGATGCCTCATCTCTACATGCTTGAACCATATAATCCTGACAAGAAAGTTATCGTCTTGGTACATGGTCTTGCTAGCAGCCCTGAAGCATGGATTCGTCTGACTAACGATATTATGGGCGATTCAGTGCTACGTGAACATTATCAAGTGTGGCAAGTCTTCTATTCAACTAATATGCCGATTATTGAAAGCCGCTTCCAAATTTATTCCATATTGACCCAGACCTTTAGCAAAGTAGACGCCAATGCCGCAGCTAAAAAAGATGCTGTTCTAGTCGGTCATAGTATGGGCGGCATTATTGCACGACTACTGGTCAGCCAAGTCGATACCACGCAAGCAGCTTTGAAAATGATGAATTCACGTCAATTAAATCAGTACCGAAATATTCCAGTAGTAAAGCAACGTATGGTGATTGACGATATTCCAAATTTCAGCCGTGCAATTTTTTTGGCTGCACCTCATCGTGGTACAGAATATGCAGATCGCTGGTTTACCAAAGCCGCTCGAAAAATTATTAAACTCCCAGGAGCTTTTTTATCGGCCATGGGTGATGTGTTAACTCAAGAAGAAGACCTGAAAGATTTATTTCGTGAAATTGACCATGGCTTGATCCAAAATGGACCAAGTGACTTAAGTCATCAGTCAAAATTTATCGCGCTCACTGAAGATATTCAGCCGCGTAAGGGTTTGAAGTTTCATTCAATTATGGGTAATAACACCAACAGCCAAGATAAAAATATTATGACGGATGATATCGTACCATACACTAGTGCTCATCTAGAGGGTGCTGTTTCAGAAAAGATCATTAAAGGTGGTCATTCAATTCAAGAAACCCCAGAAGCTGTACTCGAACTGCGCCGTATACTACGACTGCATTTGATTGAACTTGGCCTCTATAAACCATAATGCAATACAACATTTAATTCGATCTACATATTTTAAAACCGATCTCAGGATCGGTTTTTTTCATTTCTGCATTTACTTGAATAGGCCAATATTCACATAATTATTATATAAGCCTTTATTTTTTAATCATTTTAAAACTCAAAATCACTTGTTAAATTTTATACAAATCTTATATTAGAGATAAATACGGGTTAAATATAGACAAAAAAGTTGTGCACATATCCTAAATTTTTTATGAGCATATCGAATTATGAAATTAAAAGGCTCAAACTTACTTCATCGGGATGAAATTGAGGGTTTAATCAAAACTCGATTAAATAAAGTTTATTTTACGCCAAATTTAGAATCCATTTATCAGCCGCTCTACCGTGATGAAGCGGCGAAAGAATTTCGTTTTCGCGGGATCATTATTTTTTTCCTGTATGCCCTGTTATGTTCAGGGATTTATCAAGTGATTCCATAACGCAGTTTTGTAGATTCCTCTGTATATTTGGGTAGTGTTTATCACTCTGATCGCATGGGATTTTTCTTTTTTTCCGCATTAACCCCTTATTTTAATGTTTATACTTGTCTAGGCTCGATGTGCGCTGTTGCGATCATATTTACTGTGATTTGTAATGATCACAATGATGCGCTATTACATGCAGCCATGAAGTATGCCTTGGTCATCATCTATGCCTTTGTTGGTATGCGTTTTTATATTGCCATGGTTGCGGGTTGGTAGAACATGACCCACTGACTGGGCTAGCAAACCGTCGTCCGTTATAAGGAGCTTTAGAACAGCTATGGCATTATGCCCTACGCCATCAACAGCCTTTAAGCATCATGGTGATCGATATCGATTTTTTGAAAATTAAAATGATCATTTAGGTCATCAGGCGGGTGACATCTGCCTCACATAAATTACTGAGGTTTTGTCTCAAATCACTAATCGAAATGGTGAGTTAGCTGCACACTATGGCAGCGAAGAGTTTTTACTCCTCTTTAGGGTGTTAACTGAAGCTAAAAATTGAACCTTTGGCAGCCGATTTATTATGCAGAATTTAATCACTCGAACTTCCACATCCAGCCAACCATATGTCTAAATTTGTGAAGATTAGCATCGGTACGGAAACGATCATTCCATCTACATCTGATCAAATTCAGAAATTTATATTGGCTGCCGATCAAGCGCTTTACCTTGCAAAAGGCAGCGGTCGCAACCAATATCGATTAGCTCAGGCTGAAGCGCAGCTTGATGTTTGAGTCAGTCTATCGCTTTGTAAATGTATCCATTGTTGAATTTACACACAGACTTTTTAGCGTTTATAAATAATATTTTGACTGCTTTTTTTACATGCAGACAAACCTTTTCTGGCATTTTCCTGTCACTTTTTTTGCTAGAATCAGCAACACGATTTGTTAACGTACACCTGTGGTTTTGAACGAAGAGACAATATAAATATAAGGACTTTTTCTAAATCCAATTTTCATCAAAACAGTGTTTTTCGTTTAGCAGCGCACAAATTTTTATTTTAAGGTATTTCGTTTCATGCAAGCTGATAATTCCAAAGTTGACCTTTCAACCCTGACCCCGATGATGCAACAGTACATGTCAGTCAAAATGCAAAATCCGCATTCACTGATGTTTTATCGGATGGGTGATTTTTACGAGCTCTTTTTTGAAGATGCACATAAGGCAGCAAAACTTTTAGGAATTACACTAACACATCGTGGTAAAGCCAATGGTGAACCTATTCCTATGGCTGGTGTCCCATACCATGCTGCTGAAGGCTATTTAGCCCGCCTTGTAAAAAAAGGGGAAACGGTGGTGATCTGCGAGCAAATTGGTGAAGTGACAGGCAAAGGGCCGGTTGAGCGCGGAATTGTCCGTATCATTACCCCGGGGACATTAACGGACGATGCACTGATTGCCTCCCATCAAAGTTCAAATTTAGTCGCGATCTGCTTACAACAAAATCAAATCGGGATTGCTTTACTAGACCTCAGTGCAGGTATTTTCAAAGTTCAGCAAATGGACTATCAACTGGAACAATTGGCAATCGAACTTTCTCGTTTAATGCCGAGCGAAATTTTGATTGATGAAGATCTTATTGATCCGAATATTGTCGAGCAAATTAAACGTCAATTAGACTGCCCTGTCACTAAACGTCCAAACGTCGACTTCAATTTAAATAACGCACAAAAAACGCTGTGTGACCAATTTGCAGTTGCCACACTTTCAGGTTTTGGTATTGACCATTTACCTTTGGCGAAAGCTGCCGCAGCGGCTTTGATTCACTATGCAAAAGTGACTCAAAAAACTGCTTTACCACATATCCGCAGCATTCAACTCGAACAAAGTAGTGATTTTGTGGCGCTCGACCCCGTCACTCGTCGTAACTTAGAACTGATTGATCCCCTATTTGAACATGGCACTTCCCTGTTCCAACTTATCAATGATTGCCAAACTGCGATGGGTGGCCGTCTATTAAGTCGTACCTTAATGCAGCCTTTACGAGATACCGCTTTATTGGATGCACGTTTAGATGCATCACAAGCGATGCTGCAAGGCTATCATGAGTCTCCGATCCGCTTAGTTCTCAAAGAAATTGGTGATATTGAACGTGTGCTATCTCGTGTAGCTCTCGGCAGTGCTCGTCCACGAGACCTAGTTCAGTTACGTCAAACTTGTGCACAAATTCCCTATCTTCGACATGCACTTGAACCGATCATTCAGTCACACCAATCTAAGCTGATCGCTCAGTTAAATGATGAAATGGGTGATTTTCATGGCTTACATGAGCGTCTCATGTCTGCCATCGTAGAAAACCCGCCAGTGCTTTTACGTGATGGAAATGTGATTGCCGAGGGTTTCGACACTGAACTCGATGAACTGCGTAAAATTCGTGACCATGCAGGACAATTCCTCATTGATCTTGAAATTAAAGAACGTGAACAAACCGGAATTTCAACCTTAAAAATTGGCTATAACCGTGTCAGTGGCTACTATATTGAACTGACTCGAGCGCAGGCTGAGCAAGCACCTGATCATTATATTCGCCGCCAAACCCTAAAAAATGCGGAACGCTACATTACCCCTGAGTTGAAATCTTTTGAAGATAAGGTACTTTCGAGTGAGTCACGTGCATTAGCGCGCGAAAAAATGCTTTTTGAACTATTACTCGATGAATTACGTGCAGATATTGGCAACTTACAAATGATGAGCGCCGCTATAGCGCAAATTGATTTACTGGCTAATTTTGCCCATCAAGCGCGATTACGCAATTGGTCACGTCCTGAATATAGCCCTGAAGTTGGGATCAAAATCAAAGCCGGACGTCACCCAGTTGTGGAATCTCTGAGCAAATCAGCATTTACTCCAAATGATACTAGTTTGGACTTTAATCACCGCATGGCGATTATCACAGGGCCAAATATGGGCGGTAAATCGACCTTTATGCGCCAAACTGCCTTAATCAGCTTATTAGCCTACTGTGGTAGCTTTGTCCCTGCCCAATCTGCCGTATTAGGGCCGATCGATCGGATATTTACCCGTATAGGATCTGCCGACGACTTGTCTACAGGCAAATCAACCTTCATGGTGGAAATGACTGAAACCTCACAGATTCTACATCATGCGACCAATCAATCATTGGTACTGATGGATGAAGTCGGACGTGGTACGAGTACCTATGATGGCTTATCTTTGGCGTGGGCATGTGTGCTCGATCTCACGCGTCGCATTAAATGTTTATGCCTATTTGCAACGCATTATTTTGAGCTCACCGAGTTAGGCAAAGACGCCAATATAGATAACTATCATGTGACTGCTCGTGAGCTAAATGGCAACCTGATCTTACTGCATAAAGTTCAACAAGGCCCGGCGAGTCAAAGTCATGGTCTACAGGTGGCAAAGCTTGCAGGTATTCCTGCAGCTGTGATCAAAGAAGCGCAAAATCGCCTTCATATATTAGAAACTCAGCAAAAACAGCAACTCAATACGGCTGTACAAACCGATCTATTCTCGGCACTCGCAGAGCCTGAAGTCATCGAACGCGTAGTTGAAGTTGAAAAAACATCGCCCGTACTTGATGCTTTAGCAGATATAGATATCGATAACTTAAGTCCACGTGAAGCACTACAACAGCTTTACGCCTTAAAGGATTTACTTAAGATCTAATTGAGCAATAACGATAGATGAGATATGCAAAGAGCACCTATGAAGGTGTTCTTTGCATTGACTCCATTCAAACGCGTAAATTAGTGAATGTTTGCTATCTACTACTGCGGCTATTCAGCAATAAATTGATAAAAAATTAATGTTGTTAAATGTTTCATGCTTAAAATACACATTAAAAATATTGTTCGATAAACAGATGTAATTTAATCAGTTTTTTGAGTATGATTCTCATTCATTGTGAAATTTACATAAATTGTTCAGTTTTTAGTGATTTTAACAGCACTGCATATAATAATTATCAATAAAAGGAATTGTTAGTTACCCTATTTTTTGCCTAAAATACACCATTAGTTTATTAGAACCATATTTTTTAGGTAGCTGTCGCCATGACCTTTGTTGTCACTGAAAACTGTATTAAATGTAAATATCAAGACTGCGTAGAAGTTTGCCCTGTTGACTGTTTCTATGAAGGTCCAAACTTCCTTGTTATTAATCCAGATGAATGTATCGACTGTGCGCTATGTGAACCTGAGTGTCCAGCTAACGCGATTTTCTCTGAAGATGAGTTACCTGAAGGTCAAGAAGTATTTATCGAACTTAATACTGAACTTTCTCAAAAATGGCCGAACATCACTCAAATTGGTGATCAACCTGCCGACCGTGAAGAGTGGAACGGTAAAGCTGATAAATTACAATATCTTGAAAAGTAATTTTACGCTTTCATGAAAAGATCAGCACATGCTGATCTTTTTTTATACTTAAAGCACACATTTCATTGCAAATTATTCAAATTTTCTCAATCAAATTGGATTAAAATAGAACGAGTTTATAAATAATTGATTTCTATAATGAAGCATTTACTCAAGGGATTATTGTCCGTTGCAATATTCCCTCTTGTTTTCATTGGTTGTACAACTACACCACAAAAACAAGGTCACACTATTACAACTCCCGACGGTAAACGTATTTACATACCTCAAGAAAAAGTGACGACCATCAGACAAGCCCCGCCTAAAGTGGTGCCTTATGCATACAACTCATGGGTCGCGTCTGTTGATAATTTACGTCGCGTTCGAGACTATGAAGTCTTTTTAGAGAAAAATGGTGTAGGCAATATCATCCCTTCATTTGAGCTGATGCGTACTGCACGTGATTGGCAAAAATGTGGTCGCTCAGAATATATGGTGCCTAACCGTGAATTATGGCAAAACCAAATTGCAACCTTACGTGTCTTTAAATATTTAGTTGCGGCCAATATCTTAACGGACTTTGAAGTGACTTCGGTTTATCGTGATTTGCCTTTGAACCAATGTGCCGGTGGTGCAAGTTCATCTCGTCACCTATATAACTCGGCGATTGATTTCCGTATTGGACCTGCGTACCCGCAGCCCGAAGACTACAGTTATATTGAAAATACCAAGTTCCGTTTATGCCAATTTTGGTCACAACACGGGCAGAGTCTCAATATGGGATTAGGTTTATATGCCAGCGGACAAATTCATATTGATACTCAAGGCTACCGTACTTGGGGACCTGATCACTCAAGTCGCTCTTCAATGTGTAATTACTAAAACATTACATCGTCATATCAAGACCTCTTCGGAGGTCTTTTTTGTACATAAAATATTCAAATATAGAACAATAAATTGCGATGTTGGTGGAAAGGTTTAAAATGCTTGCATCAATCACGAGGTGCGACAACATGCAACAAATGTGGACAGACATTGATGCTTACATCGATTCACATTTAATTCCTGAAGATCCAATATTGACCCAAACACTTCAACATACGGATGAACGTGGCTTTCCTGATCATCTTGCTGTAGCGGCTAATCAAGGCATGCTGCTTCAAATGTTAATCCAAATGAACAAGTGTAAACGCGTTTTAGAACTTGGAACTTTTGCAGCCTATAGCACCATGTGGTTAGCACGTGCATTACCTGAAGATGGTTACATTCTGACCATTGAAGGTCGTGATACACATGCTGCCCTCGGTCAAGAAAATATTGATAATGCAAAGCTTGCACAAACGATAGAACTGAAATGTGGTCGTGCGGCAGATATTTTACGTGCCCTTCCTGAAGATACCGAACCTTTTGACTTTATTTTTATCGATGCAGACAAACAGAGCTACCCTGAATATTTAGAATTAAGCTTAAATTTATCTCATTCAGGTACAGTGATTGTTTTAGACAATGTAATTCGTGCAGGTGAGATTCTAAATGCTGAAAACCACAAACCAAGCATTGAAGGTATCCGTGATATGTTCAAAGCCATGCAAAATCATCCGAAAATTTTATCCTGCACGGCACTTCAAACTGTAGGTTGTAAAGGTCATGATGGTTTTGCGATTGCAATCGTTAAATAATCTAAATCGAGGTGTTTTTTAGCCACCTCGAATAAAGGTATAAAAAATAATCAATACAATATTTTATTTTTAAAACAACTACTTACAAACACTACACACAGAGTTATCCACAATTTATGAGGATAACTCTGATTATTTTTAACACAACAACTTATTATTTATTTACTCGCATTTGTCCGTCTATTAAATCACCTATTTGTTGTTTCATCTTATTTTACAACCAACAGTGGAACACTCGAATTTCTGAAAATACTGGTGGTAATACTGCCCAAGAAGAACTGATGGATTTTACTGTGACTAAATGCCCCCAGTACGATTAACTGGATACCATGCTCTTGTTGATAGTCCAGAATATTTTCCGAAACATCGCCATAGCGGTATTCCGTCACCACATCGAGACCGGCATTGGTTAAATAATTTTTTGGATCATCCAAGATTTGTGGGTGATCTCCAACATAGACCAAATGACATTGCAAAAGTTTAAGTAGGTCACTTTGTGCCACACGCTTCATTAGCTCAACGCATTTAGGCGAATATTCATAGGCAAAAATAAAACGTGTCGGTGGTTTAAACGTTGGCCCTACGGTCATAACGGTACAACTTGCACCACGTATAAAGTTTTCAACATTACTACCAAGCGGCTTATTGCGCTCTGCTGAACGTTCACCCACCCGACCAATTAAAACAATATCGTCATCTTGCAGTACATTAAAACTTTGCTCTAAAAAGTCGCCCTTTTCCTGAATATGGGTGGTTTGAATACCATGCTTGTCTTGGATCATTTCAGAAATGTGTTTGAGCAAGTTATTACTATAATCTAACGCTAAATCACTTTGTTTTTGTTCTAACTCCGCAAGTTCTTTCAAGAGCATGGCATTACTTTCAAACCCAATCACGCCACTGATTTCACCTAAGTGATAACTTGCCGGATAGTAATCTAGTATTTGTAGTAAAACCAACTCACGGTGCGTTTGTTTAGCAACCCAAGCAGCAGCATCAGCTAGTGCATTAATGCATGGAGAAGAGTCGATACAGGCGATAACTCGTTTCATGATTAGCCCTCGTTTTATTATTGCTTGGCTATAAAATGTTGTTTGTTATTTTTAACTTATCACAACTCTGTTTCACTGTGCATGCATTTGTGTAAGCATAAAAATGATTTATGACCTATTTGGTGATTATTTATTCACGATATCGAATGAATTTTGCAGGATTACCCACAATAATGGCACGTGCTTCAACATTTTTCGTCACCATACTGTTCATACCGACCACAGCCTGCTCAGCAATGTGAATGCCATCCTTGATTCCAACATGCGCCCCTAACCAAACATCACGCTCTATCTCAATCCCTTGTGATCGTACAGCCTGCTGATAAATGGGTTGATTAACATCCATTCCATGATCAAAAGCGTATAAATGGCAATATGCCGCCATACGAACCTGATCGTGAATTTTGATGCCCACTCGCCCACCATCTAAAATACAGTGATGATTGATCGCCACTTCATTGCCTATTTCTATTGGGCCATGCAAAGTGCAATCCGCCGCAATAAAGCTGTTATCTCCAATAACAATCTTACGTCCCGGTTCGGCAAAAATATGAGCCAATGGCGATATAAAACAGTTTTCACCAATTTCAACGGTTTCCATCGATTTGAGATAGTCTTGATATTCCTGTTGCCAAGCTTCGGCCCAACCACGATTTTTCGGTTTAAGTGACCAATACAACCAAGGCATATAATTCAGACGATGCTTATGTTGCTCTCGATATTTCAATAATGGATCTTGTTCATTCATCTTCATCAGCCTCGATGATATGCAATTGTTCACGTCCGCGAGTTACATCTTGAATCTTTAACTGTAGCGGTTGGATTTGATGAATTTGCAATGCTGCAAGTACATTTACGCCCTGCGCTGTATAGTCTTCCTGAAATTCAATTTGCTGCTGATTGAGTTCATATTGGAAAATTGCCCATTCATTAAACTGACAACTAAATTGCACTTTTTTCTTCTCAATAAGTTCAATTTTTTCAGCTTGTAAAAGGCATTGACCTGCACAGCCACCATAGGCACGTACCAATCCCCCTGTCCCGAGCTTAATTCCGCCATACCAACGATTAACCAAGACCAACACGTTGGTTAGGTCATTCCCTTCTATGGTTGCTAGAATGGGCCGACCTGCTGTGCCTGAAGGCTCACCATCATCATTAAAACGTACGGTATGTCCAATTTTCCATGCCCAACACTGATGTGTTGTTGAGATATCTTTATGGGCTTCGAGAAATTCTTTAACGGCTTGTTCATTTTCCACAGGAACTGCGATGGCTTGAAAACGACTTTTTTTAATGTCTTCTTCATATTCAAACTGTGCGGCGAGTGTAAATGGCATAACGTCTTTAGATCCTATATCAAAGGATATTATAGCGTTTTTTGAAAGACTTACATCCACAAAAAAGCCCCCAATGCTGGAGGCTTGATTGGCACTGCGCTATTAACGTTCGCGAAGTGCTTCTTTTGCTTTATTGAATGGCTTGATTAAGTACTCAAGTACAGTTTTCGAGCCGGTACGGATATCAACTGTCGCCACCATACCCGGAGTGATACTAAAACTTTTACCTTCTTTATTGCTTAATTTATCACTATCTGTACGAATATAAACACGATAATAGAACTGATCTTGTTTCACTTCATCACGTAAAGTATCTGGTGAAATGACGGTCACTTTACCTTTTAGACCACCATAGATCGAATAGTCATATGCCGTAATTTTCACTAAGGCTTCTTGACCCGGACGAATAAAAGCAATATCTCGCGGTGAAATACGTGCTTCTACCAAAAGCTGTTCATCCAAAGGTACAATAGTCATCAATTTACCATTTTGCGGAATCACACCGCCCAATGTCATCACATCAATCTCTTTGACCACACCACGAACTGGAGATTTAAAAACGGTACGGCTCAGCGTATCCGATTTGCCTTTCACCACTTGTTGCTGCGATTCAATATCAGTATTGGCTTTCGACAATTCTTCCCGTGATTTCACCAAATATTGGTTACGGACATCATTTAACTGATTTTGTAAGTCATTCGCTGAACGCTTTAAACGAAGTACTTCAACTTCACTTGCTGCCCCTTTAGCAACGAGCGGCTCAGTCATGGCCAATTCTTGTTGAACTAACACCAATGCCTGTTTTAAGCCGGCAACAGATTCTTCCAAGTTTGCACGACGTGAATGATATAAAGCTGTTTCTTCCTTCACTAAAGCTGGAATCTTTTGAACATCTTCAGGAAAGGTTAATGGTGTACCATTCACTTCTGCACGTAAACGTGCTGCTGTCGCACGTGATGCCACAAGTAAAGACTCGGTTTCACCAACATTTGATGCGAAGCGTGTTGGATCGAGTTGCGCAAGGACTTGACCTTGTTCAACAATTTGACCTTCCTTCACATTCAACTTGGTTAAAATACCTCCCTCAAGCGACTGAACAATTTGTTCTTTCGAAGATGGAATCACTTTACCTGTCCCTGTAGAGACTTCTTCTAATTTAAACAACCAAGCCCAAACTAAAAGGATTGCCAGACCAATCGTAATAATCCAAATGATTAAACTCGATTTCGGTAATGGTGGCTCTTTAAAGCTGACTTTGGTCGAGCGTTGTATTTCTTGTTTATTTTCACTCATGATTTAAGCCCCAGCTACTTTTTTCTGAGCATTCTGATTCAGAATTTGATCACGAGGCCCATCCATGACAATTTTACCTTCATTCACCACAATAATGCGGTCAACCAACTCAAGTACCGCACGGCGATGTGTTGCTACCACCATAGTTCGGTTTTGTAAATAACCTTTTAAATGATCGATCAACTGCTTCTCAGATACGTCATCAATGGCTGCTGTAGGTTCATCAAGCAATAAAATATTGGGTTGACGAATCAATAAGCGTGCAAGCAACAAAGCTTGGCGTTGACCGCCAGAGAAGCCTACACCACCTTCTAAAATGATATGGTCTAGCCCTTCTTTTTTCTCTTGAACAAAGTGAATTGCACCCGTAATTTTCAGTACTTCAATCAATTGTTCATCCGTAGCCAGCGGAGCACCCAAGGTCAAGTTTTCACGAATCGTACCATAAAATAACTGTGAATTTTGGTTCAATAGCCCCATATCACGGCGTACATCTGCGGGGTCAATTAAAGACAGCTCAATCCCATCTAATTTAACTTTGCCTTGTACTGGCGTTTGCATACCCGATAACAATTGGAGTAGCGTCGACTTACCAGCACCGTTACGGCCCAAAATTGCGATTTTTTCTCCAGCCTTAATTTCCAGTTTTGGAATTAAAAGACTTGGACGTGGGTCATCTTCACCATACTTAAATGACACACCATTGAGTTCATAATGACCATTAATTGATGGTCGATGAATAAGATGAGAATAATCCGGTTGATCGACAGGTTTCTTCATGAGCTCATCCAGACCGGCTTTTGCCACTTTAGCCTGTTGTAAACGACCTAATACCCCTGCCAGTGCAGAAATCGGTGCCAACATTCGTGAAGACAAAATCGAACAAGCCACCAAAGCACCTGTGGTCATTTCACCTTTCATCACAGCAAAACAGCCGACAAGTACAACAATTGCAAACGTTAGACCCTGAATTTTTTGCGTCCATGCCGACATTAAGCCTACAATTTTACGTTGACGCATGCTGACATCAGCAGACACTTCATTCATGTGGTTCCATTGGTTTTGGAAACGTGATTCAGCACGAAGTAATTTGATATCCTCCATACCTTGCACAGATTCAACCAATAAGGCATTACGAATCGAAGACTCGCGCATACCCATTTGTGCAAGTTTAGCCAATGGTTTTTGCGCCAAAATCCCTGGAATAATCATCAAAGGAACCACCAACAGCATAACCCAAAATAGATTGCCGCCAATTAACCAGAAGATGAACAGGAACAAGAAGAAAAACGGTAAGTCGGCAATCGCAGTAACAGTCGTCGAGGTGACCATTTCGCGTACCCCTTCTAATTCACGAATCTGTGAAATAAAAGTACCTGTAGATTTTGAGCGTTCGCTATTTTTAATTCTTAATGCATGACCAAATACACGATCTGAAATTTTCAAATCGGCACGTTTACCAATAATATCCGACAAATAAATTCGTGAAACACGTAATGCAAACTCAAATATCGCTGCAATTAACACCCCACCCGCAAGTACCCATAAAGTCGGCACAGATTGAGATGGAATGACACGGTCGTACACATTCATTGAGAATAAAATGGTGGCTAGGGCCAAGATATTTGCCATTAATGAAGCAAACATAATGTCGATGTAGCGTTTCCAGTCTTTTAAAACGATCGACCAGAACCAATTTTTTTCAAACGGCTTGATGTATTCATCAACACGTGCATCGGGTACAGATGACTCTGGACGCAGAATATATATATTGCGAACGCCATGGCTCAATCGTTCAATAGAGAAGACTTGAGATAAACCTTCATCTCCGCTCAATTGGACACTGGCATTACCGTCTACGTCGATGCGTTCTACCACACCCACTTCACCACTGATAAACTCAACCAATACAGGTAAGCGCCATGGATTGAGCAGATTTATGTCGTATTTGTTTTTACGAACACTTAATCCAATTTGGCGTGCCATAACTGCGACCAGTTCATCGGCATTTTTGTGTTGATCCCAATCCAACTGCAACCGTATACGTTCTTCAGAGGGTTCAATTCGATAATGCTTTGCAATATTCAGAACCGCTTGTAGCCACGGTTGATAATTTATTGTATTACTCATGGCTGAACTTCAAACCCCTGAATAGATATATTATTAAGTTCATAGATATTTCGTGAACGCCCTGTCACTTGGATGTACTGTGCAAGTGCTGAGTAGATATCATATTGCGATGTCACAATTTCTTGTGCGGCACTATGTATGGCTTGCTCTGCATTCAGTAGATCGACAACCGTTCGAGTGCCTAATTTATATTGTTCTTGATACAGCTCTTTGGTTCTTACCGTTGTTTCACGGCGCTGCACCAATATCGACATTTGACGCTTTTTATTTTCGATTTGTTCACGAATCATTCGGACTTGATCAATCACATCCAAATACACTGTATTTACTTGTGCTTTTGCTGCTTCTTCTGCATAGCTTGCGGCACGTGTTTGCGCTGCAATTGCACCACCTTGGTAAAAATTACTGGTGGCTTCCAACATGATTGAATTATATAAACCATCATCTTCATCATTATTTGGATTACGGCCATTCACCGCCTGACTCAGACTGCCTTTGACATTGAGGGTTGGATAAGCACTTAATTTTGACTGTTGCTTTTGCAGTTTGGCAACTTGAACTCCAGCCTGTGCTTTCATCATGCTCGGAATCATCTTGAAGTCCGGATCCTCATATAAAGCCGCTGCAGTTAAGATCCGATCGGGTATCACCCAATTGATCTGACTTACATCAAAACCTAACAAGGTACGAAGTCGCTGTTGGTACTGTCGAAGTTGAGTTTCTTGCACAATTAAATTTGATTCCGCAGCTTCTAAATTTGACTTGGCTTGAATAGGGTCTGCTTGACTACTGATCCCTGCGGTTGCACGTAAATTAGCAATCTCAGCAATCCGACTCACACCGGCAATTTGCTGCTGCGCAATTTTAGCAACTTCTTGATATCGTTTAATGTTGATAATGGCATTTGCAACATCAAAAGAAACTTCATCTAAATTTACAAGTACATTAGCCTGCTCTTGTAACATTTTTGCTTCTTCGATACCGACAGCACTTTTGGTTTTACCAAAGTCATATAACATCTGCGTCGCATTTAAAGATACCAACTGACGTCCACGCTCGCCTTTAGTCAGATCTGCAGTGCTCAATCCACCTGAAATTTGGGGATAATATGCAGCATTCGCTAGGTCAATATTAGCGTTTTGCGATGCGACTGTAGCAATACTTTGTGTGATTTCTGGACGTCTTTGGACGGCGATATGTATCGCATCAATAAAACTTAGATTCTTCGCTACTGTGTTTGGATTATAGCTGCCTTGTTGTGTTCGACCATAAGCAACGGCTGGCATTTCTTGGACACGTGAGGTATCTAAATTATATTTACTGAGTTCGGTGATGTTAATTTTTTCGGCAGAAGGTTTAGGCTTATTAGGTAAAAAAATCTTATCTAATGTCTTTTGAATGGTACTTTGTGCAGTGCTAGTATCTGCTGCATACACTGAACCAATGGAAAAGGGTAATAATAATATACAAAAGAAATTACACTTATTTTTACGCGGACGCCCAACTTCTGGACCATTCATCTTTCGTAATCGCATGATTTTTGCAGGTCGTATTTTTAGTTTAAAGTATACTGAATTCTTGTTAATTTTTTAGATTAATCGCTCAGTTTTTGTCATTTCAGACAATAACATAAACCCGCTGAACCAAACTAGCGCCATTCAACGGGAAATTTCTTATATTATTCAATTAAACGATAAAATCATCACCAAGATAAACTTTACGTACCGTTTCATCTGCAAGGACTTCTTCTGGAGTACCTTCTGCAATCACTGAACCTTCGCTCACGATATAAGCATGCTCACAAATCGCAAGGGTTTCACGCACATTATGATCTGTAATTAATACGCCAATACCACGATCTTTCAATGTTCGGATAATGTCTTTGATATCACCCACTGAAATAGGATCGACCCCTGCAAAAGGTTCATCTAGCAACATAAATTTAGGGTCTGCCGCTAACGCACGCGCGATTTCCGCACGACGACGCTCACCACCCGACACACTCATACCAAGAGAATCTTTGATGTGTGTGATTTTAAAGTCGGCAAGCAATTCCGTTAAACGTTGCTGACGTTGTTGCTTATTCAGATCTTTACGGGTTTCTAAAATCGACATGATATTTTCAGAAATGGTTAATTTTCTAAAAATAGATGCTTCTTGAGGTAGATAACCAATACCTTTACGTGCGCGCTCATGCATTGCCAAGTCAGACAAATCAAGATCATCTAAATGAATCTCACCTTTATCCATACGCACCAGGCCAACAACCATATAGAAACTTGTGGTTTTACCTGCACCATTTGGACCAAGTAAACCCACAATTTGACCACTTTGCATGCTAAAGGATACATCCTT
Source organism: Acinetobacter sp. YH12142 (assembly GCF_013418435.1). Classification (NCBI taxonomy): domain Bacteria; kingdom Pseudomonadati; phylum Pseudomonadota; class Gammaproteobacteria; order Moraxellales; family Moraxellaceae; genus Acinetobacter; species Acinetobacter sp. YH12142. Next base: position 152,546 of record NZ_VPCB01000002.1, read on the forward strand.
TACCACCCAACGCTTACTGTAGTTTTTGGCTAAATGTTTAATACATAAAGTTTGAACTTGCGAGGTTTGCTCCATTAATCACGTGCTCCTGGGAAGGACTTAGTGCTTGATGGTGGGATCACGATTTGTACACGACCTGAAGAAGATCCAGATTTATTTGGTGTACCTTCAGCAACGATATCGCCTTTATTCATACTGTATTTCAGGCTATTACCCCGAATACTTGCACCATCTTGTTGCAACAAAGCACCACCCGTCATGGTGATAATACCTGTTTCAGCATTGTAGATAATCTTCTGTGCTTGGCCTTTTGCATAGCCTTTGGCAGGGTCAGTTTTTTGTTGGAAATGTGCTGGCCCACCCGTTGCTGTAATCGTACTAATCTCTTTTTTGCTGTTTAAATTCGCAACGATTGAGTTTGCCTGAAGCTTCATCGAACCCTGTTCAATGATGACATTACCGGTATACGTCGTAATCCCAGTTTTTTCATTAAATGTTGCACGATCGGCAACCAATGAAATCGGTTGATTACGATCTGAAGGCAAAGCAAAAGCTGCAACCGAACATATCGCCAGTGAACCGAGTAGCACTGTCCGTTTTAGGAAAGTTTTTGCAGTTTTTCGATTAAAATTATGGTTCATACTTTCCTCGAATATTAAAAAATTCGTATTGACCGTCGTTTAAATTTGCTTTTAAACCTTGGCTGACAAATTCGGCTTGTGGTGAAATCACCGTTACAGTCTTGTCCGTTTCTATTTCACGCTTTTTTGGAAAAGCAGTTAGTTCCTCAGTACGAAACTCCATTTGCCCTTCACGCATCAATTTCGTTGCAACCACATTGTCACTCAGTACGACTTTTTGGTTATCATCCATACCATTGGCTTGTTTGGCAAAAAACGTGGCATCGACAGCACCATCTTGATAGGTCGATGCTTTCAGATTGACCAAATGAGACGTTTGCTTTTGCAAATCCTGCTCAAGTCGATCGACTTGCGCACGAATATGCAATTTTCCCTGCTCATCGGTCTGCGTCAGGTTAATGTTTTCAGCTGAGTAAGTCATACTTTTCGAAGAGTCCGCCTGAAGCTTATTACCCTTTCCACCGAAATAGTAAAAACCACCGCTTACTGCAGCAATGACCACAGCTGTCACGTATAAAACTTTAGTATCCATAAGCGGAGATTCAATCCAATGACTGCATCAATTTATTAATAAGGTGCACTTGCATATTTTTCAAGTAGTTCCTGGTATACACCTTTAGAAACTAAAAGCATATCGCAGATTTCACGAACAGCACCACGTCCACCCATCGCCTGAGTAACAAGATCTGCACGGCGACGTACTTCTAAATGTCCATTCGGTACGGTCACTTTCATCCCCGCAATAGCAAAGGCTGAAAGATCGGGCCAATCATCACCCATATATAGGCAATCTGAAGGATCAATACCAAACTGTGCACAGGCTTCAGTCAAGGCAACACCTTTGTCTTCACGTCCTTGAAAGACCAAATCGACACCTAAGTCAGACATGCGTTTTTCAACAATATTACTTTTACGGCCAGTAATAATGATGACTTTGATACCCGCTTTTTGCACCAACTTCATGCCTAAGCCATCTCGAATATCAAAAGATTTGATTTCATCGCCGCTATTGGTCAACGTTACAAATCCATCACTTAAAATTCCATCTACATCCAGTACTAGTGCTTCTATGTGACGCGCTTGTTCTAGCAATACATACGATGCCATTTTCTTAATTTACCCCAGCCTGAATCAGATCATGCATGCTGATAATCCCAATCACTTTATTGGTATCATCAACGACTACAAATTGTGTAATTTTCTTTTCGTTCATACGTTCTAAAGCATGTACCGCGCGTTCTTCTTGTGAAATCGTCAAAGGATTTTTAATCATCACTTCTGAGACTTTCATATTCACGTCAAAGCCTTGCTGTTTATCAATCAAACGACGTAAGTCACCGTCGGTAAATATACCCAATAAGGTATCGTTTTCATCGACAATCGTGGTAAGACCCAAACGTTTATTTGAAATTTCATACAGAACTTTATTCATTGGTGTCTCTGGCGACACTTTTGGTAAGTCTTCACCTGTATGCATAAGATGCTTTACATGCAATAACAAACGTTTACCCAACGCTCCAGCAGGATGAGAACGTGCGAAATCATCTGAAGTAAAGCCACGTGCATCCAATAATGCAACTGCAAGGGCATCACCTAAGGCTAATGTTGCAGTGGTACTAGAGGTCGGTGCTAGCCCCAAAGGGCAAGCTTCTTGAATATTGCCCAAGGTCAATGCGACATCGGCATTTTGTGGCATGGGACCTTTATTGTCGCCACTCATGGTAATTAAAGGAATGCCCAAATGTTTAATCAACGGCATGAGCATCATAATTTCATCACTCTTACCTGAGTTTGAAATTGCAATGAGCACATCACCTTTTACCAACATGCCCAAATCACCATGTCCAGCTTCACCCGGATGCATGAAGAAAGATGGTGTACCTGTCGAGGCAAACGTAGCGGCCATTTTACGACCGATATGACCCGATTTACCCATACCAGTAATCACTAAACGCCCTTTGCACTGTAAAATGATTTCGCAGGCTTGGCTAAAACGATCATCTATTTGCGTCGCTAATACTTGTAAAGCATGCTCTTCAATACGCAAAGTTTCTAATGCGACTTTCTGAAAATCGACTTGATTCGGCATATTTGGTGGATTCAAAGTTGTTATACCTTAAGCCGTGAGAGGTGCGCTCTCACTTTCAAAATAAAAAATTTTCACAATTTTATCATATCTATGCAAATAGCACGTTTCCAAATGTATAAGAATTCATGAATTATGCAGAAAAGATGCATTTCTTCATTTTTATCTTCCGGACAGATAAATTGAATTCAGCACTCGAATGAGATTCAGACCGAATCCAATTAACCTTCTACGCTATTTTTAGCAACGCAAAGACATCAAGTATTAAAAAATATCTGCTTTTTTGGGTTTTAACTTTATGAATAAAAATGCTTAGGTTAAGATGAGCGATCTTTTGGTAGAAACAATTTGAAGACCTATGCAACCTTTTGTTCTATATAACTCAGAGCAACGTAAAAAAGTAGAATTCGTACCTCGTAAAGAAGGACATATCGACATGTATGTCTGTGGAATGACCGTGTATGACTACTGTCATATTGGTCATGCTCGAGTTATGGTTGCATTCGACTACATTATCCGTTTCCTGCGCAGTCAGGGCTGGAACGTTAAATACGTTCGCAACATTACCGATATTGACGACAAAATCATTGCCCGTGCCAATGAAAATGGCGAAAGCATTACTGCTTTAACCGATCGCTTTATCAAGGCCATGAACGAAGATGCTGCCAATTTAGGTTGTGCAGCACCTGATGAAGCACCACGTGCAACAGACTATATCGATCAAATGCAGAATATGATTGGTAACTTAGTCAACAAAGGTACAGCATATCCATCTGCAAATGGCGATGTTTATTTTGAAGTTGAAAAGTTTGCCAAATATGGTCGTCTTTCGGGTCGTAAACTTGACGATATGCAGGCTGGTGCTTCTGAACGCGTTGATGTAGAAGTAGAAAAGAAACATCCTTTTGACTTCGTGCTTTGGAAACATGCCAAAGAAAATGAACCTTCTTGGGCTTCGCCTTGGGGCAATGGCCGTCCGGGCTGGCATATTGAATGTTCAGCGATGTCGACCTGCTGCTTAGGCAACCATTTTGATATTCATGGTGGCGGTTCAGACTTAACTTTCCCGCATCATGAAAATGAAATTGCGCAATCTGAGGCATCTACTGGCGAACAGTATGTTAATTACTGGATGCACGTCGGCTTTATTAATGTCGATGGCGAAAAAATGTCGAAGTCTTTAGGTAACTTCTTCACTATTCGTGATGTGATGGATAAATTCCACCCTGAAGTGATTCGCTTCTTTATTGTGTCATCACATTACCGTAGCCCAGTAAACTTCTCTGACACTGCTTTAAAAGAAGCGAAAAATACCCTTTCCCGTTTCTATCATTCATTTAAAGCTTATCAGCAAGTCTATGGTGAAAAAACCGTAGAAACTTTGGATGATGCTTTAGTTGAGCGCTTTAATGCCGCTATGCGTGATGATTTCAACACCGCAGAAGCAATTGCGGTATTGTTTGAAGTCAACAAAGAATTGAACCGTGCCGTAAAAGATGAAAATGCTGAACAAGCGGCTGTGTATTATTCGACATTGCGTCACTTAACCAATATTTTAGGTTTGGTTCAGCATAATGTTGATGAATTCTTAAAATCAGATATTGGTCAGGAAGCTCTAGGTCTCTCTGAAGAGCAAATTGAAGATTTAATTCAACAACGTAAAGATGCGAAAAAGGCCAAAGAATTTGCCAAAGCAGATGAAATTCGTCAATCTTTGTTAGATCAAGGTGTTGTCCTTGAAGATACTCGTCAAGGTACTATTTGGCGCCGTGCTGATTAATTGAGCAAACAGAAGCATAGAGAGTTGACAGTTGTGTGAAATTCTCTATAATTCACCTCATTGCGGGAATAGCTCAGTTGGTAGAGCATAACCTTGCCAAGGTTGGGGTCGGGAGTTCGAGTCTCCTTTCCCGCTCCAGAATACGAAAAACCCTCATCGAAAGATGAGGGTTTTTTTATGTCTAAATTTTTCTTCAACGGCTTATTTTTAGATTTATTTACTCATGTTATGCACATAAAAGTAATTTCGCATTTAGGGATTGAATAAAGAGATTAGCCTTCGGCTGGAGGTACTCTTACGAAACGTTGTTTTTCATTCGGCAAAATGAGATGCGAAGCTTCGCAAGGAAACCATCTTGCGGTGCAATGCACCTCACCAACAAAACTCGTTCACTACCGTCAAATTATTCAACGTATCGCAAAAACATTTTTGATTAGAAGTCGTCCTGTCTCAAACAATTGCGCATGACATTACCGCGTATCTTTATTATTTGAAGCAAAGTACGCTTCTGATGTTACTGCGTCACATCAGTGATTTATTATATTGTAGCGACGTTAATAGGCCTTAATTTCTTCCCAACGATTAAGGCTTTCCTTATTGCAGTATGACCTTTCGCCTACCTGTTAAAAAATAATCTGATGAAATGCTCATCTCGGCTATTTTCCTCAATTTTTCTCCATAATTTTCCGTTATTCTTTGCCAAAATTACATTTGGACAACCAAATAATGCATGGCGCGCACACCACACTCAAACTGACCAGCTTAAGTTACGCATTGCTTACAATCTCAACATCAATTTGGGCCGCAGATACTGTTCAAAATCCCCAAGAAACTGCAGCAGTTCAGCAAATGGAAGCTTTAACATTTGAAGTTCCAACAGCAAGCACTAAGCCCAAAGACCCAGATATCAGTGCTGTCGCAAAAACTATTATAAGCCGTGATGAAATGTTGAAATTTGGCGATCAGTCCATCAATGATGCGCTGCGCCGTGCTGCAGGGTTTCAACTGCCTGGTGCTGGCGGTGGTCCACGTGGTGGTGCAGGTGCTGGCGGCATGCGCTTTCGTGGTGGTGGCGCACCCGTGTTCTTAATCAATGGTGAACCTGTACAAGGTGGTCCTCGTGGTGGCATGTCAGTTGTTGATAGCATTACACCGGAAATGATCGAACGCCTTGAAATCACCAAACAACCAAGTGTCGCTCAAGGCTCGGTTGCTTCTTCCGCAGTCATCAATATTATTTTAAAAGAACCATTGAATGGCACGCGTTTGAGCGGATCTGTACGTGCTGGTTATGGCCTAACCAAATCAAATACACGTGAAGAAGAACGCACCAATTTAAACTTTCAAATGGATGGTCGATCAGACCCTTGGATCTATAGTTTATCTGGGAGCCAAATGTGGAATGATTCAGATACACTCACCCGTACACAAGATGCAACAGGAACGAAAACTCAAAAACGCATCACCAATCGCACATCGCAAATGCTCACCCCACGTGTTGAATATCAACTTGATGATCAACAAAAATTGGTCGCTGAAATGTTTTATCGCAACAATGAAAGCGAAGGCACAAGTGGCTCCCAAGTCCAAAAAGATAAAAATGACAGCATACGACTCAACACACGATATGAGCGTAAAGACCAAGGCAATTCAGACAAAATTCGCTTATCAATCGAGCAGCAAAATGAAACGGAATTAACAGAGTATAGAAATTCTCAATCATATATTGATGAACAAATTAATGAATATGGCTTAGGCTACGACGGTGTCCGCAAGTTCGACTCAAAACGCCAAATAAAATTTGGTACTGATCTACGTAGCAATGAACTTGAAAGCAATATTGCAGAGACCTTGGATGAACAATTGTATGCTTCCTATGTTGAAGGAAGTTGGAAATATACGCCGCGCCAAACCTTAATTCTAGGTGTACGCCAAGAGTGGATTGATCGTTCAGGTTTAGTGGATTATCAAGATCAGCATTTGAGTCCAGTATTAGCGCACCGTTTTGACTTTAATGACCAATGGTCACTCCAAACCAATTTGAGTCAGGCTTTTAAAAACCCACGTAGTAATCAATTGATGCCGACTGTTTCAGTTTCTACAGATAGTGATGCAGGGACACTAAACAACCCTGACCGTGGTGGTAATCCTGACCTAAGACCAGAAACTATTAATGCTTACGAAACAACCTTAGGCTATAACACCCCTGCTGGCGGCGTAAATATCACTGCTTATTATCGAGAAATTAACGACTATATCGAAAAATCAATTCAGTCAGAAAATGCTACAGGCGGTCGTTGCGAAACAGGAAATACCGATTGCCGTTTTGTCGAACGCCCATATAACCAAGACAGTGCAACTACTTATGGTGTGGAAATTGCTGGACGCTATGCACTGAAGCAAACGGAGAATGGTCATTCATTTATGTTGAATGCTCAGCTTTCAACTGTACGTGCAAAAATTGAAGAAACTGACGGCCCTGATCGTTTGGCAAGCGATGTTGCACCTTATACCGCAAGTGCTGGCTTATCTTATAACTATCAACCGTGGCGTATTGCAACAAGTGTGAACCTCAATTACACCCCTAAATATACACGTGCGCTGAGTAACGAACCGTACAATCGCACCAGCAATGAACGTGTTAACATGGATGTGAGTTTTACTAAACGCTTTGATCAAAATTGGTCTGCATCGGTCAATGCACGTAATATTCTCAGCTCAGATTATAAAGAAGTGTTAAAAGAACAAAGTTCTGGCGCGCTATACCAATCTCGTATTAATGAAGCAATTCCAAGCTTTATGTTTACCTTAGAAAAGAAATTCTAAACCGTTTCTAATAGACTTCTAAGAGATTTAGACTAATAAAACCGATATGAACAACGTATCGGTTTTTTTATGCGTACACGACCGCAAACTAGCGCTCAATTGCCTTCAGCATTTTCGCAATTTTTAGGGTATGTTCCTTCTGCCCTTTTTTCTCTAAGACTTTTTGCTCAACCCACCATAAATATTCAAAAATTTCTGATTCACTTGAATCCTCTTGAATTAATTTAAAAATGTTGGGCAAATAATCATCATATTCATCACGTAAAGCAGGAATACGGCGAATCCCTAACGGGTCCCATTCCTTTAATAAAATTTTATGTATCGCATGCAAGAGACTGGCATCTCGATTATGTTTTGACTGCATACAAGTTCCCTGGCTTATATTTTTTTACTTTTAAAATCAGTTATCTAATTATGTGATGATATTAAAAGAAAAATGAACTGTTGTTTGTCGAAGATTTCATCATACGCATCTCTAAACGCTTTTCCATTGGTTTTTCATCTTTTTTTTATATTAAACCAAAGCTTTATCTAAATTTCATGCACTTTTTCTCATAAATTTTGCCAATAAAGCCTTGCGGGATCCCTTAATTCACAGCACCAAAGTTTTAAATGCTAAGTTCTATCGTCGAACATAATCACTCAAAGAAAAAACAATCCGCTTCAACCAACTTCTATATTTATTTCTTTTCGAAATTGTGAAAAATTTACAGTTTTCCTTTTTATTCTCCGAAAATTCAAGCTACATTCTATTTTGAAATCTTAATCCTGAAAAATTCCTATGAGTACTGCATTAAACGAAACCATCTACGTCATTCAACACCTTGCATTTGAAGATTTGGGTTCATTGGAAGATGTATTTTACCAACTGGGTTATCGGGTGAGATACTTCGAAGCTGGAGTCGATGACCTGAGTAAAGCTATGCAACATACAGGGCTTACCATCATTTTGGGTGGCCCGATCGGAGTCTATGAAACTGATGACTACCCATTCCTACAAAAAGAAATAGACTTACTTAAAGTACGTTTAGAGAGTAACTTACCGACTTTAGGCATTTGCTTAGGTGCTCAGCTTATTGCGTATGCATTGGGCGCTAAAGTTTATGCAGGTCATAGCAAAGAAATCGGTTGGAGTTCCCTAGCGCTTGAAGCCATTACTCACAATATTTTAGCGCCATTAGATCAAGTACCGGTACTGCATTGGCATGGCGATACCTTTGATTTACCTGCAAATGCACAGCTACTCGCCAGCTCGGCAATTTATCCAAATCAAGCGTTTAGCTATGGGCCCAATATTTTAGCCCTACAGTTTCATATTGAAGCAGAAACACAGGCCATGGAAAAATGGCTAATTGGGCATACATGTGAACTACATAAAGCACAAATTAACATCCCAAATTTACGCATGGAAAGCCAACAACAAGCACCTCATTTAGAACGTGTTGCTCCCCTTATTTTGCAACAATTTTTACAACAGCTTGAGCTTTAAAATAGCTATTAATTTAATGCTAAATGGCTTATAACGATTGCACTTTAAAACGTATAAGCCATTAGAATGACTCCCTTACTCAGCATTGCACTCATCCACTTTTTTGCTCTCATCAGCCCAGGCCCTGACTTCTTTTTTGTCACTCAAAGTGCTATTCGACAATCTAGATCACATGCATTATTTGCCGCATTAGGCATATCGCTTAGTATTTTAGTTTGGTCAATTTGTGCAATAAGTGGCTTACATTTTCTATTTCAAAAAATGGCTTGGTTACAACAATGCCTCATGATTTTGGGCGGCCTGTATCTTTTATATTTAGGCTCTCAGTTATTAAAGTCTGCATGGAGTAAAGACCTCGGCACAATAACGAAACCAACCGAGCAAGCTGTACAGAAAAAATCGCCTTTTACGCTGTTATTCCAAGGTTTCTTGACCAATATGGCCAATCCTAAAGCATTGGTTTATTTCAGTAGTGTATTTTCCATTGGAATCAGTGCAAAGGTCAGTATTTTTGATCAAAGCTCTTTATTGGCTTTAGTCTTTATTGAAAGTTTGATTTGGTTTGCATTGGTTGCGGTCTTATTCTCAGCACCTAAAATGACCCATTACTATCAAAAATTTAGTAAAAAAATTGACGCCATTACCGGTGGAATTTTCATCAGTTTTGGCTGCCTATTGCTGCTCAATCGCGATTGACCACTCATCAAATACTCATCTACGAGACATAAAAAAGCACCCAAATGGGTGCTTTCCTAACTTAGCTGAGGAAGCTAAATCTTATTTCGCTGCTGCCTTTGCTGTAGACACAGCCGCTTCAGTCGTAATATTTACCGTAATTTTGTCGCCTACATTTGGTACATATGCACCGACACCAAATGCTGAACGATCAAAAGAAGTCGTTGCATTAAAACCAATCGTTTCCGCCTTAGTCATTGGGTGAACGGCTTGCTTGTTCAATACAGCATCCAATACCACTGGTTTAGTCACATTTTTAACTGTTAAATCACCCGTGATTTTGTATTTAGTTTTGCTGATCGCTTGAACTTTTGTACTTTTAAACGTGATATTTGGATATTTTTCAGCATCAAAGAAATCAGCTGTTTTTAAATGATCATCTAATGCTTTGACATTGGTATTTAAGCTCGATAATGGAATCGTCACATTCACAGACGAATTTGCAGGTTTTGCATTATCGACATTGATTGTCCCTTGAATGTCACTAAAGTTTGCAGAAGGCGTTGAGAAACCAAAATGATTCCAAGTAAATACTGTTGCGGTATGAGTAGGATCAATTTGATAGGCAACAGGTTTTGCCATAGAAATTGTTGTAACTGATGCTACCGCCAAACCGATTGTTAATGCTTTAAAGTTCATGTTTTTATCTCACTTTCGAATACCATTAAGTCTATAGATTTTTAGCCGTATTACAGCTTTAAAGATAAAACGTTTTGTTGCATGTTTAGAACGATAGTTTTGTAAAATCTGTAGCAGCATCTACAACCACTCTCAATTATTAAATTTTCCATATATTTCAAATAATTATTCTTTTCAAGCTACTCCCCGACGATTTATCCTAAATTTAGGAAACATCAACCTATCTGAGTCGTAGGTTTTCTAAACAAATCCACTTAAGATTTTTAGACATCATAAAAATCTGAGTACCCAAAAATGACAGAACAATCGCTGGCTATTGAAAAAGCCTTAAACACTAAAACTCCCAAAGATGTCGTTTTGGCATTTCTTATGAATACTTCAAAAGAACTCGTCGAAAATGCAACTCAGCTGCTGGTTGCAGAAGACGCGGCGTATGTTTCCTTAAACTTCAGCAACCCAGAACTTAAACAAATTGAGCCGTGGGCTGGGTCTGGAACAGGTAGAGACATTTATATATATACCTTTGCCAATGTCGGCACTTACTGGAATATCGATGAATTTCAAATCACGGATATGATCGCTGAAGATGAAACTGTAGCTGTATTTGGTCAATTCACCTACACCTCAGTCTATGCAAAAAATACTTTCACCTCGCCTTTTTCAATTAAAGCCAAAGTTCAAAACGGTTTAATCAGCTTTTTCCAATTTATGGAAGATACCTATGCCTCAGCCTCATCGTTCCGCGTAGGTGGAGAATGGATCATTCAGCAAGATGCTGACCCGGCTAAAAACTTTAAAGTTTCAGCTTAATACTGAGATGCGCAAAAGCTGTTGTTGATTTGGAATGGCCTTTTACATTGAGTTAATGACAGCGGTATTGGATAAATCCGGTTTTTTTCGCGATTTGATCATACAGCTTTTGCGCAGTTTCATTGTCCTGATGCGTCAGCCAATACACACGGTCACACTGCCGCTGATCACAATATTCTTTCACTTTGGCGATCAGCGCCTTGCCAATGCCCTGCCCGCGATAATCCTCAAGGGTATATAAGTCCTGCAAATAGGCATAAGGCTGCAATGTCCAGCAGCTCTCATGTTCAATGACATGCACGATCCCAACCACTTGATGATCAATCACAGCTGCAAAGCCATACATATGTTCGCAGTCAGCAGCATGTAACCTGTGCCATGTACGCTCAGTCACTGCATCCGCCACCTGACTTTTATAAAATTCTAAATACAGCTCCCAGAGCGGCTGCCATTGGTTTTTTGATATTTCTGTTAAATTTTTAATTTGTATTTGCACGTTCAATGTCTTTTTTAAATGATCACTGGATTTTTATAACTGAAATAAAGCTTTTTGTGTTGAAAACACTGTATTTTATGCGCTCTTTTTAAACATGATGAGTCTTGAAAGAACGTTTTCTTATCTGTTTTATAAATACGATAGGCAAATAAAAAGCCCGAACAATCGGACTTTTTAACCATTCAGCTTATAGCTTTTCAACCAAGATCCGATCTACCTGCTTTAAACCTGTATGCTTTTCATGGTTCTTACGGCGAATCTTAATCACTTTGTCTTCTTGCAAATCTTGCAGCATCAATTCTACTGCAACCATGGCTTCAAGCTCTAAGTCTGTGCCAATCCATTTCTGTTCACCAGCATCCATCAGTACAATTTCATCATTTATCTGATCATAAAGGCTCATCGTTTCCTCACTTGGGGCAACATTGCACCCGTGGCTGAATACTGCATGAATGAATTAATTTTAAACCAATGCTTTAATTCATTCGTTACAAATCGTTATTTCACAATTTAAAATAAATTTAATCTCTGCAATAAAAAACGCCCCTTCTCTGGGGCGTCTTTATTACGGTTAATCTTTACAGATTAAGCGGTAATTTCTTTCACTGCAGCAACAACAGCATCAGCAGTAATACCAAAGTGTTGATACAAGTCTTTTGCTGGAGCAGATTCACCGTAAGTCGTCATACCGATTACACGACCATCAAGACCAACAAATTTCCACCAGTAGTCCACATGCGCAGCTTCAACAGCAACACGCGCACGGATCGCAGCAGGAAGAACCGCTTCACGGTAAGCAGCGTCTTGTTTTACGAATTCTTCAGCACATGGCATAGAAACAACACGTACGCCTTCAAGCTGTGCGTAAGCATCCATTGCCAATGAAACTTCTGAACCAGTCGCAATGATGATTGCTTTCAATTCGCCTTTTTCTTTTGCAAGTACATAACCGCCTTTCGCAACGTCAGCAATTTGATCTGCTGTACGAGTTTGGAATGGCAAGTTTTGACGAGAGAAGATTAACGCTGTAGGGCCTTCGCTACGTAACAATGCAGATTTCCAAGAAATAGACGCTTCTACAGTGTCACATGGACGCCAAGTGTTTAGGTTTGGTGTTCCGCGTAAAGATGCAATTTGCTCTACAGGTTGGTGTGTAGGACCATCTTCACCTAGACCAATTGAGTCATGGGTATACACATGAATTACACGCTGTTTCATCAATGCAGACATACGTACTGCATTACGCGCATATTCCATGAACATCAGGAATGTTGCTACATAAGGAACGAAACCGCCATGCAGCGCTACACCGTTCGCAATTGCAGTCATACCGAATTCACGTACACCGTAATGAACGTAGTTACCCGCTGGGTTAGATTCAACGCCTTCTGCGCCTTTCCATAAAGTCAGGTTAGAACCTGCAAGGTCAGCAGAACCACCTAGAATTTCTGGAAGCTGTGGTGCAAATGCTTGAATGGCATTTTGGCTCGCTTTACGAGTAGCGATTGTTTCAGCTTTTGCATTTACTTCTGCAATATAAGCATCCGCTTTTACAGCGAAGTCAGCAGGTAATTCACCAGAAAGACGACGTTTGAGTTCAGCCGCTTCTGTTGGATATTTAGCAGCATAAGCCGCAAATGTGTCGTTCCAAGCAGATTCAGAAGTAGTACCTTTCGCTTTTGCATCCCAAGCTGCATATACATCAGCAGGAATTTCGAATGGACCTTCTGTCCAGCCCAAAGCTTCACGAGTTAAAGCGATTTCATCATTACCAAGCGGCGCACCGTGGCAATCTTCTTTACCTTGTTTGTTTGGCGAACCTAAACCAATAATGGTTTTACAGATAATTAAAGTTGGTTTGGTAGTTTCAGCTTTTGCTTCAACAGTTGCTGCGCGGATTGCGTCTGCATCATGACCATCAACTTTAAGCACTTGCCAACCGTATGCCAAGAAACGCTGTTCTGTGTCGTCAGAGAACCAACCTTCCACTTCACCGTCAATTGAGATGCCGTTGTCATCGTAGTAAACAACCAATTTACCTAGACCCAAAGTACCAGCCAATGAACATGCTTCGTGAGAAACACCTTCCATTAAACAGCCGTCGCCCAAGAAACAGTATGTGTTGTGGTCTACAACTGTGATGTCTTCTTTATTGAATTGAGCCGCTAAAGTTTTTTCAGCAAGTGCAAAACCTACAGCGTTTGCAATACCTTGACCCAATGGACCCGTGGTTGTTTCGATACCCGGTGCATAGCCCAATTCTGGGTGACCTGGAGTTTTAGAATGCAATTGACGGAAAGATTTTAAATCTTCAATAGACAGGTCATAACCTGTTAAGTGCAATAACGCATATTGCAACATAGAGCCATGGCCGTTTGACAATACGAAACGGTCACGGTTTGCCCATTGTGGGTTTGCAGGGTTGTGGTTGAGGAATTCACGCCATACCACATCAGCAATATCTGCCATCCCCATTGGAGCACCTGGATGTCCTGAATTTGCTTTTTGCACAGCATCCATTGCCAATACACGAATTGCGTTTGCAATACGACGTTCGTTAAGCGGGGTTGTCATAGGTCAGAGTCCAAACAAATGGTTTAAAAGAGTAAGATGAATAAGAATTCAAAGATGTGCATATTGTCTTAAAAAAAGCGGAATGGGTAAAGCCTCAGGGGCAAATTTTCGCTAATTATTCCTGCACCACCTGTATTTTGGGCGCTTATTGCTCAATTTCAAGCCTATGCATGTCGTTTATTTTGTATACAGTGACGCTTTTATATGGCGAATCAATGACAACGCAATGCATATTTAGAGTTTGGTGGTGAAAGCAAACGCTCTGTAATTGATAAAAGTCCGATACATCGAAAGGCAATTGCAAATAAAAGTGGTAGTCAAAGCTTGTCTAAATAAATGACCATTTGAAATATGAAATACTTTCAATAATTAAACCCACTATGGTTTGGGTAACTCAAACGTCGTACTCATCCCTATGAAATCAGCACTTATCCAATATACTCACGGTTTCACATTCAATACTTTAGATCCCACGACATGTAGCAGGTAAATTTCGCTGCGAAATATCATCCGATTGACAATTCCAAGCACCATTTAAACCATCTGGAATACTAAAATAGATCTGCTTTGAGCGAAGAGCAAAATTGACATCTGTTGATTTAAACGTAAAAACCACTGAACACGTTCCTGCCACATCAGTAATTTCACTACTCGCAATATACTTGGTACTGATACTTTCATTCAGCGCTGTATTCAAATCTACACAGTTTTGTTCCTCTGAATAATTTTCAATCAGTTTTAATTTATAGGGTGAAATCATTGTTAATACTTCAGCCACTTGCGCCCGAGCGACATAGCCATTGTAAGATACAGTAGCAATTGCAGCCAAAATACCGATGATTGCCACCACGATCATAATTTCAATGAGTGTAAAACCAGACTGTTTCATTACGTTTCCCCATTCAACGTAATGACAAATAGGCAATTTGCATACCAAGTCTCAAAAGCCCGCATTTATTGTGTTTTATTTTTCAAATTAAACGATTAATTGTCATGAACAGTCATATTCTGACAGTTCATGACATTCATCATTGATAAATCACAGGATACTGATTTGATTTTTTCTTATAATTGATTCACTTAAAAAGCCAATTTAGGCATTTTAACGCCTAATCACATTGTTGCTTGTACCAAAGCCCAATATCTCTGTTTTATCTCATCATAAAAAATTAAAATGAGAAATCCATAGCTCATATCAATTTTTTAGATGCCTATATCAATTAAAAAGTCATTGAAATGAATTAATTTCATCCAATTTGGTCATGTTAAGCTAGTCCTAAACGCTTTCTCGATGTAACATATTGCGTCTTTAAATTTAACTGTGATAGGACTTATGCGCGAGTACGCTGTATTTACCTCGGAATCTGTAAGCGAAGGCCATCCGGATAAAATGGCTGACCAAATCAGTGATGCTATTTTGGATGCAATCTTAAAAGAAGACCCATATGCACGGGTTGCTTGTGAAACGCTTGTAAAAACGGGTGCGGTTGTACTTGCCGGTGAAATCACAACAACTGCAAATGTTGACTTTGAAGCGATTGTTCGTAATACCGTAAATGGTATCGGATACCATCATTCAGATCTTGGCTTTGATGGTTCAACTTGTGCCGTGATCAACATGATCGGTAAACAATCACCTGAAATTGCTCAGGGTGTTGACCGTCAAAAACCAGAAGATCAAGGTGCGGGCGACCAAGGCTTAATGTTTGGTTATGCAAGCCGTGAAACTGATGTGCTTATGCCAGCACCGATTTCATATGCGCATCGCTTAATGGAAAAACAAGCTGAACTACGTAAACAAGGCAAACTTGCTTGGTTACGTCCCGATGCAAAAAGCCAAGTAACATTTGCTTATGAAAACGGCATGCCAGTTCGCTTAGACGCAGTTGTACTTTCGACTCAGCACGATCCCAAAATTACTCAAGCTCAATTGAAAGAAGCGGTAATTGAAGAAATCGTGAAAAAAGTGATTCCTGCTGAAATGTTCCATGCAGACACTAAATTCCACATCAACCCAACAGGTATGTTCGTCATTGGCGGCCCTGTAGGCGACTGTGGTTTAACAGGCCGTAAAATCATTGTAGATACTTACGGTGGTATGGCTCGTCACGGTGGTGGTGCGTTCTCTGGTAAAGATCCATCAAAAGTGGACCGTTCTGCTGCTTATGCAGGCCGTTATGTTGCTAAAAACATTGTGGCTGCCGGCCTAGCTGACAAATGTGAAATTCAAGTGTCATATGCGATTGGTGTTGCAGAACCAACATCTATCTCGATCAACACATTCAATACTGCAAAAGTATCTGAAGATTTGATTATTGCACTTGTACGTGAACACTTTGACTTACGTCCATACGGTATTACTCGTATGTTGAACTTAATCCAACCGATGTACCAACAAACTGCTGCGTATGGTCACTTTGGTCGTGAAGGTTCTGATACCGCATTTACATGGGAAAAAACTGACAAAGTGGAAGCGCTTAAAGCATCTGCTGGTCTTTAATCTTAATAGATTAATTTCTCAAAAAAGCCTGCATTGATTGCAGGCTTTTTTATGCCCCATATGTCCATAACTAAAACATCTAGGATAAAAATAACGAGTGTAAAAAATATTGACTAAAATTTACGCCTAGCCTATTCATATAACACCAAAATAATTTAAGAACAACATCATGCCCTTTCCATTAGACTTAAAATTTATTACTGCAACTGAAGAACAATTAGGATTTAAGTTTCCAGAAAAATATAAAGCCAAAATGCAAATTGAAAATGGTGGCGAATTCGGCATTAGCTTTTCTAGTGCGGATGAATTTAAAGATGGTGATGACATCGAAGCTTGGTGGCTTTTTCCCTTCCAAGACACCAGCGATGTGAAAAGAATAAAACGTACAACGAATCATCTAGCCGCAGAACATCAATCCATAAGTAAAATTGAAGACTTCCCTGAAAACAGTATTGCAATTGCACATAACGGCGATGGCGATTATTTATTGATGCGTACGGTAGACGATACACAATTGGGGGAAGAAATATATTTATGGCGCCATGAAGACAGTGAATTTATCTATCTACTTGTGACTTCAATTGAAGAATTATTTAGTCAAAACCCTTAACGCCATAAGCAGATATAAAGCCTTTTAAACTACAAAATATGCTGGATAAAATTACACTAAATCAACAATTTTTGATCGATTTTTGAATATTTTTTCAGCTAATATAAATTCAGCCCATGCTACGGGCATAACAAAAAAAGGAAAGATCAAAATGAATAAATTACTTGTTGCTTTAGGTTTGGCTGCAACTGTTGCACTTGTTGGCTGTAATAAAGACAAAGCGCCAGAAACAGGTGCAACAACTGGTGAACACCTAGAAAACGCTGCTGACCAAGCAGGCCATGACATTGCTGATGCAACTTCAGAAGCGGCAACTGCGACAGCTACTGCTGTAGATAATGCTGCAACTGCAACTGCGACAGCAGCTGACAATGCTGCAGAAAATGCTGAAGCTGCTGCACACAATGCAAAAGAAGCAGCTAAAGACGCGACTGCTGCAACTGCAGGTGCTGTTGAGCAAGGTGCAGCAAACGTGAAAGAAAAAGCTCAACAATAAGCATTCTTAAAAAAAAGCACCTTCGGGTGCTTTTTTTATATCTGTATTTTATTCAACTTACTGTTTCAATCTATTTTTAACTTGAAATTTAACTGATGTCAGGTCAATCTTATGAGGTCATATAAATAACAAATTTAGAGAAAAGAATGTCTTATTCACATCATACCGAAAAACATTTTATGGAACGTACAGGTTGGCTACGTGCATCTGTACTCGGTGCAAATGATGGCATTATTTCCGTCACCAGTTTAATTATGGGCATGGCCGCAAGTGGTGCTTCTAGCCATACCTTACTCATTACCTGTATTGCAGGACTCATCTCTGGTGCAACCTCTATGGCTGCGGGCGAATATATCTCTGTGAAATCTCAAGAAGACGTCGAAAAAGCAGATCTTCACATGGAGCATAAAGAATTACAACGTAACCCAGAAATGGAGCTTAAAGAGCTGACTCAAATTTATGTAAATCGTGGGTTAGAGCCAACCCTAGCCCATGAAGTTGCAGTCCAATTAACTGCACATGATGCACTAGAAGCCCATGCGCGAGATGAAATTGGAATCCATGACAATACCGCAGCAAAACCCGTTCAAGCAGCACTCTCATCGGCTTTAGCATTTTCAATTGGTGCACTATTTCCGATGGTTGCGATTTTGATCAGTGCTAACATGCATATTGAAAAAACCGTTATGGCCGTTGGCGTGATTTCCCTAGCACTCCTCGGTGCCTTAGCCAGTTATGCAGCAGGCACTTCTATGTTGAAAGGCAGTCTACGTGTTGCGCTTTGGGGCATTGCAGCCATGCTTTTTTCTAGTTGGATTGGTTCTTTATTTAATGTAAATCCAGTTTAACGCTCGCTTTATCAGTTTTTCATATATGTTAAATCATTTATACGCAGCAATGATTGTGTGATTTTTCAACAATATTCATTTTTACAATATATAAAAACCGTAAAATAGAGCTACATTTTTTAAGCTTTTTTCTCCATGTCTGTAATTGCTGCGCCAGCCAATCGATCCAATGTATCGATTTGGGTGGCTTTTGTTTTATTAATTTTAGGCACCCTTGGTGCTTATCTGGTTGTGGGCGTTAACCAAGCATTGCTATTTTTAATTGGCGGTGCTTTGGGTATGACCCTTTATCACGCATCTTTTGGTTTTACCTCAAGTTGGCGTGTCTTTATTAAAGAGCGTCGTGGTCGTGGCTTGCGTGCACAAATGATCATGTTGGCTTTGGCTGTACTGCTCTTCTTCCCTGCTTTAGGTGCAGGTGAATTATTTGGCAACCCAGTCAAAGGTAACGTTAATCCTGTTTCAATGTCCGTGATGATCGGTGCCTTTATTTTTGGTATTGGTATGCAACTTGGCGGCGGCTGTGCATCAGGGACCCTGTACACTGTGGGCGCAGGTAGCGCACGTATGATTGTAACGTTGATCTTTTTCTGTACAGGTTCACTGATTGCAACTTCGCATATTCAATGGTGGTTTGACCTTCCCCACTTTGAGCCGATTTCTTTAGTCAAAAGCTTTGGTGTAGTCCCTGCACTGGCATTAAACTTTGTGCTCTTTATATTGATTGCCGCAGCAACAGTTTACTTTGAAAAGAAACGCCATGGTCAGCTTGAGGTTGAGCCGCAAGCAATGCAACACAGCTGGAAACGTTTTCTACGTGGACCATGGCCATTGGTTTGGGGCGGAATTATCCTAACTTTACTGAACTTTGCCACACTCGCACTTGCAGGCCGCCCTTGGGGCGTGACCTCTGCCTTAGCCGTTTGGGCCGCAAAATCAGCAAGTGTTATGGGGATCGATGTTGCATCTTGGGCATATTGGCAGCAACCTGCAAATGCCAAAGCACTGACCGAATCATTATGGCTTGATATCACGTCGATGATGAATTTCGGCATCATGCTCGGTGCCTTACTCGCAGCAAGCCTAGCTGGTAAATTTGCACCGAACTTTAATATCCCAAAACGTTCACTGTTAGCGGCTGTGATCGGTGGTTTGATGTTGGGTTATGGCGCACGTTTAGCATACGGCTGTAACATTGGTGCGTATTTCAGCGGTATTGCTTCAGGTAGTTTACACGGTTGGTTATGGTTAGTATTTGCCTTCATTGGGAACGGTATCGGCGTCAAACTACGTCCAATCTTCTTCCCTGGCGAACGTCCACAACCTGAAAAATTAACAGGCTGCTAATATCTGTGAAATAAAAAGCCCCTCAAGTGAGGGTTTTTTTTTAATCTGTCAGTGCGCCTTTTAGATTACAACCATATTGCATGGTTTCTTGTGCCTGTTTGTATGTGGTATAGCGGTTGATAATAAAATCATAAAATTGGTCTGCATTCGCAAATACCTGACTCAAATCTTCGTTTGCAGCTTTTGGCAGTTTAACGTCTTTCACCAAGGCCAAGTTCACATGTCCGAGATGATACATTTCGGCAAAATAATGATTCATTACTTCGCAATAGGCAATTTTTGAGCTTTTTAAAGCGGTGTTGGCAACAAAATGCTGATTTAAAGTTTTTAAGTTCTGAACATCTAAAGCGGATTGATCTGAAAAAGCCATACTTTCTACTTTTTTTAGTTGGCTAAAATCAGCTGCTAGAGTTTGATTTAATTGTTCAAAGCGTTGTTGTAATCCCGCTGTATCGGCAACTTGATAACTTTGTGGATTGAATGTTTTCTTTTCTTGCTTATTTGCAGAACACGCCGTTAATGCCATTGTCGTCAGAACGGTCGTAACAAGAAATAATTTCATCAAGGTCTCCCTTAAACAATCAAAAGCGCAATCATTATGCCCGAAATAGCCAGATGATTCGCACTTAAATTACTTTCTCATTCATATAACGCCAATAACGACGTGGCACATACTGCACATGTAATTTCATATTACGTCGGGCTTCAATATTGACACTTCTAAAATAATCTTTCCAAAGCTGATCATACAAAACCTCATCATCATCCAGTTCGATATTAAAGGATTGACTATGGCCTGATTGTATTTGCCTATCTATGGTTGTGGCATCCATATCCACTTGATGCACCAGTTTTAAATCATAATAAATGCCATAATTGCGTTTTTCATCGTAAATCAGCCAACGTTGATCTTGATAGCGTGATTTAAAATGCCGTTCGATCAAAGGCAATACATTAAAGTCAGGTGAGACTAAACTGATAAACAAGCCATCCTGACATTTTTTAAAGCGCACAAAAGCTTCCATTCGGTGCTTTTCACGCCCCACTTGCTTCGCCCATTGGCTCATCCCTAATACATCAGCATGACCATAGTTTTTAGACACATCACGCTGTTGCTGGAACACATAAATCGCAAAATTAAAACAATGTTGAAAAGCCTGCTGCTGCTCGGATAAAAACGCATAATAAAACTGCTTCAAAGCACTTTCAGATGCTTTAAGCTTTAATCCTTGCCATACCCGCTGTGCTTGTTCATCGTGACTAGCCACATCAATGACTTCGGCGAAAAGACCTGCCTGCACTTGCCCATCTGTACAAATCTGAATGTCAAATTGCTTAAATTGAAAGGCCCGAAAAACACAACTTAACAATCCTGTCATCGTGCCATCAAAGACATAAATACTCACGACTGTATCCTAAAAACCGAAGTTCAATTGTGGAGAAATTTGCTGCGTATATTTCGACTGGCCACTTTGCAAAATCTGCTGACGTATTTGATGTGGCTGTTGATCTCGAATAAATTTGGGAGAATCTTCACAGCGTATAAAATGTTGTGCTCTGTTGTAGGAAATACCCATACGTTTTAATTGGTCGATATGGATTTTCCCAAAACGTCGTGCTTGAACAATTTTTTGAGCAGAACGTACACCAATACCCGGCACACGTAAGATCATTTGATATTCAGCACGATTGATATCCACGGGAAATTGCTCGGGATGACGCAGTGCCCACGCTAATTTAGGGTCAATATCCAATTCTAAATTTGGATGCTCTTCATCGACCAATTCCGTCGCTTCAAACCCATAAAAACGCATCAACCAATCACTTTGATACAGCCGATTTTCTCGTAATAAAGGTGGCGCAGACCCCACAGCTGGCAGCGCACGCTCCTCTTCATTAATTGGAATATAACCCGAGTAATACACACGCTTGAGCTTAAACTCTTTGTAATGACGGTCTGCCATCAGTATGACATCACGGTCAGACTCTTGATGTGCGCCCACCACCATTTGCGTCGTTTGTCCTGCGGGTACAAATTTAGGAACTGTGCGTATTATTTTTCGTTCATCTTTGAATTGAATCAAACGATCTCGCACGATACCTAAGTCTTTTTGGACTTCGACATGACTTTTTTCAGGTGCAAATTTTTTTAAACCATCTTCTGTCGGCATTTCTAAATTAATGCTCATACGGTCAACATATAAACCTGCTTCGGTAATGATTTCCTGAGATGCCCCCGGAATGGTCTTCAGATGAATATAACCATTAAAATTTTCTTCTAAACGCAGCTTTTTCACCACTTGCAACATGCGCTCCATGGTGTAATCCGCTGATTTAAAAATCCCCGAACTTAAAAATAGCCCCTCAATATAGTTCCGACGATAAAAATTCATGGTCAAATCGACCACTTCCTGTACCGTAAATGCTGCGCGCTTTACGTCGTTACTTCGACGGGACACACAATATGCGCAGTCAAAAATACAGACATTGGAAAATAGAATTTTTAATAACGAAACACAGCGACCATCTTCGGTATAGCTATGGCAAATGCCGTTTCCAGTATTACCCAGACCTTTGTCTTTATTTTGGCGCTTACTACCACTCGAAGAACATGAGACATCATATTTGGCAGCATCGGCTAAAATTTGCAGTTTTTCACGGATACGTTCAGACATGGGAGAATTATAAATTTAAAGTGAACACAGCATTATTTTAAAAGGATCCACCTCAAAAGTCGGGTCATACATCATCAATACGACATGAGGTGTCGCTTAATTTTAAGCACAGCATTGGTGCAGGCTCCAGGCCATTTCGATATGAAATAACGAATATTATTTGCTTAATTTCACTCGCTTGGGCAAAGTAATTAGAGTGATTGGAGTATGCACATGACTTTATTAGAAAAACTTGGCATCAAACACCCTATATTTCTTGCCCCGATGGCAGGTGTTTCTACACCTGAGCTTGCTGCAGAAGTGTCAAATCAAGGTGGGCTTGGTTCACTGGGTTTAGGTGCAAGCAGTGTTGAGAATGCACGTCAGCAAATATTACAAACTCAAGAACTTACTGACCAACCTTTTCAGGTCAATTTTTTTTGTCATGACACTGTAGAACTCGATGAACAAGTTGCTGCTAAATGGATCATGCAATTTAAGTCACGCTTTGCCCAATATAATGCAGAAGCTCCAGAAGCACTCAACTGTATTTATCCAAGCTTTAAAGACAATGACCAGTTTCTAAACCTCGTATTGGAAACGCGCCCTAAAGCGGTGAGTTTTCATTTTGGTATTCCACATCCACATCAAATCCAAGCCTTGAAACAAGCGGGTATTTTGACTCTAGTTTCTGCAACCAACTTAGCAGAAGCTAAACTGATCGAAGCTGCAGGCATTGATATCGTGATTGCTCAAGGTATTGAAGCTGGTGGTCACCGTGGCATTTTCAATGAAAACTTTGATAGCAGCGTTAAGACTCGTGATTTGGTTCAGCTCTTGAAACGCCATATTCAATGCCCCGTTGTTGCTGCTGGCGGCATTATGAATGGACATCAGGCCTATCAAATTATGGAGTTGGGTGCAGATGCTGTTCAATTGGGCACTGCTTTTGTGCAATGCAAAACATCAAATGCAAATGAGGCTTATCGCAAAGCACTATTTGATGCGCCCATCACGCAGATTACATCAAGTATTTCAGGCCGGCCTGCACGTGGCATTATCAATAACTGGCACACAGATATTGATACGCCGACTCGCCCAACCGTTCCGGCTTACCCATATAGCTATGATTTAGGCAAACAATTACATGCAGCAGCCAGCAAGCATGGCGTACATGAATATGGTGCATTTTGGGCAGGAACTAATGTCTCTCAAATACGTGAATTGGAAGCACCCGACTTGATCAATCAATTGGTTTTAGAAATGCGCTTTAACTAAGACCTCGCTCAACGCATCATTTAAACATGAATGCCTAATAAAAAGCCCTCAACATTGAGGGCTTTTTATGTGCAATTTAGGCTGTCATCGATGCACAATTTAAATATTTGTTTTAGATCATTTGAATAAAGTTAGTTAAATCTATTTCAAATAAATCTAACTAGCTTAAATCGACTTACTTTGTATCACATTGCACAGATCCATTTCGATTGGCTTTAAGTTATTTGGTTTCAAGCAAATTGACCTGATCAACTTGAACATCACTCATGATCTGACCATGATCGAGTAAGTGATTAAAATAGTTTTCGACGACTTTATATTGATCTGCTGTAGATTCAACTTTATACATATTTTGGCGGAACTCATTACTAGAGCGTAAACCCTTTGTGTACCAAGCAATATGTTTACGTGAAATTCGACAACCTGAATATTCACCATAAAAACCATATAATTCAGACAAATGTCCGAGCAATACGTCACGAACTTCCATAATACTTGGCGCAGCCATATGCTCACCTGTCGTCAGGTAATGTCCAATTTCACGGAATATCCATGGGCGACCTTGAGCTGCGCGACCAATCATGACTGCATCGGCACCAGTATAATCCAATACATATTTGGCTTTTTCAGGTGTATCAATATCACCATTGGCAATCACAGGAATATTGATCAACGATTTCACATCTTTAATTAAGCTATAACGCGCCGTATTCAGATACATATCTTCACGTGTACGACCATGAAGCGCCAATGCAGCAATCCCAGCTTCTTCGGCACGTTTCGCAACGCGCATAATGTTTTCATGACCATTGAGATAGCCCAAACGGGTTTTTAAGGTCACGGGCACATCAACTGCATCAACCACAGCATCTAAAATGCGAGCCACTAAGTCTTCATCTTTGAGTAGTGCAGAACCTGCTAACTTATTACAGACTTTCTTCGCCGGACATCCCATATTAATGTCGACAATTTGCGCACCATTTGCCACTTGATAGCGAGCGGCTTCAGCCAGTTCAGCTGGATCTGACCCTGCAATTTGGGCAGAAATAGGCGCTATTTCACCATCAAAATTGGCACGATAAAGACTCTTTTTACTCATGCGTAGTGTCTTATCTGCCGTCATCATTTCACTGACCGCATGACCTGCACCAAAGTATTTGCAAAGTGTACGAAATGGGCGATCTGTAACCCCTGCCATAGGTGCCACCCACAGTTTTCTCTCGATGGGACGATCGAACAATTCTTGAATGACATTGTTTTTACTCAAAATCTTTAACCTCGTTTAACTTCGTTTAGTCGCTCCGTATTGACTTTTAATGCTCTTTAGTTGCACCTATTTGCATCACGAAATTTCAATGTTGCAAATTCATAGGTACAGTCACTAAGCGACAAACAAAAGACGGTACAACTCGGTATAGAGCTCAAGTCCGCGTACAACTTCAAGGCTACCCAGAATTCAAGCAATCCAAAACATTTAGCTAAAAGTCTTTGGCTGATGAGTGGATTAAACGCGCAGAGGCAGAAATTGAATTGCACCCTGAAAAAATGTTGAACCCTGAGGTGCAACTTAAGCAAAAACACTCAGAGAATTCATATTTCAGTATTTGGATGAGGCGGACAGTTTTGCTAGGACAAAAACAGGAGCACTACAGCATATCGCTAGTTTAGATATTTCTGAAAAGAATATCTATTATTTAACGCGACAAGACTTTTCTGATTACGCCGCTTCTTATAAAAGTATTAATCTTTCTGAACACCAACATTATCTGCATCAAATTCTAATGACATTTTCTCATATAGCTTGCTTTCAGCTGCATCTAAGCGAGCTTTTGCGGCAGCTAATGGTTTCCGGTAATAAAGATAGCTTTTCATATCTTTATCACAGCTATCCAGTTTTTCCTCACAATCACTATCATTCCTTTTGGCTTCTCTAGACTCTCTGATTATTCTGTTGTAATTATTTTTGGCTTCGTACCATTTAAATTCAATTACATTATGAGCATTTGATGGTTCATCTTTAGCATAGCAGTTCACTGATGCTAGGAAGCAAATTGTTATTCCGTTAATAATTTTGGTTAGATAATGCACTTTTGATGCTCGTTAAATTGGATGTTATTGTAAATAGTAACGTAATCTAACCCACCTGCCATAGGTGCCACCCACAGTTTTCTCTCGATGGGACGATCGAATAATTCTTGAATGACAGGATGTTGACTCAATGTTTTAACCTCTAGCTATATTTAGCAAATGATACCCGAACCACATTCGAAATCTTCCAAGCCACTTTTACAATGCAAAATTCAAATCTATGTTCGCAAAATCTGTTGAGCGTAAAAACGTTTCATGGCAATGATTACGCAATTGAATGATGACAATGAACATCAACATCGTTCAACGCTTAAATTGAGGAATTTGAAGCTTCGGAATTGGACGGCAAATTTGCAATGCGATAGTTTAGTAATTCCAAACAAAAATTTCTACGCTTTTGCTTAAGAGTCGTTGAAACTTATGCATCATCCATGTAGTTAACACACTATCGATTCAACATCAGACTTTCTGCGTATCTGCCCGTACAGGTGTTACTATAGAGGGATACTGCTAAAATCATTGAAAACTTAAATCTATAAATTCACATCAGTGAGTTGAACTTTATGAAAAAATTGAAAATTCTCTCTTTTATATTTTTCGCTACCATATTGACTGCCTGCCAACAACCCAATGACGATGCGGCTGCAGCTGAAAGCCAAAACGCTGATTTAACAACGGAACAAGCGACTCAACAATTTGAGCAGTCAGATGCGCAAATCAGTCAATACCTTGATGTTTTAGATGCCCCAAGAATATCGATCAAGGAAAAAACCCAAGTCTTATGTCATGACTACCCTCATGAATATAAAACCAACTATATGCCTGCCATGCTCAAACTCGCAGCCCAAGATTATACTCAAGATAAAATGTTAAATGATTTGAAGATTGCACAGGACTATTACAAAGTAAAACTCAAAATTGAATGCCCTGCTGAATAATCTCCTTTTCATCATGGCGTCATATTTCAGCGATAAATTGTAATTAAGCGAAAAGTGGGTAAGTTTCGCTGTAATAACAACGTAAAATATACTTCCCGATTTATTCGGGTTTTTCTTTTTAAAGCTTTCAAATAATAAATGGCAATTGAATGGCACATTTTATTTTGTGATGGATTTCAAGCCATTGATTTATTGTGATAAATTTTCGTCAAAGTTCACAATCTAGCCACATAACACCCATTTTAATTACACTTTTCTCATGATTAATACATTAAGTTGTTTTTCCAAAAATAGACTGAAGATTGAATCATGAAAACTTTAAATAAAGCACTTTTTGCTGCACTTATCTCGACGGCGGCTGCAACTACATTTGCTGCTGAAGAACAAAAAGTTGAAGCTGCTGCATCTGAAGCTCAAACAACTGAAGTTGCTCAAGACGCAACTGAAGCGGCACCTGCTTCTGAAGCTGTTGCAAAATAATTGAGCAAAAATTTAAAAGCCCACAGATAGTGGGTTTTTAAATTCACAGGCATTTTTAAGTCTTTCGCAGCTTTCAATGAATTTGACTTCAATTATTTAAAATATAAACGTTGAATTTGACGTGCCCGCCGGTTTAAACCCAATACTTTTTTTCTTTGTAAAATGTCTTCTTCACTAAATCCCAAGTGCTGGATTAATTCAGACATAGCTAAATCTGCATGTTCGATCAACACGGCATCTTGTTCAGTTGACCAAATCACGTTTGATACCTTTAATTTGTGCTGGCGTTTTAAATTTCTCATTTGCACAGTATAAAATACTTTAGACACATCAACAAAAAGCCCACCCGATGTGAGCTTTTTGCACAGACTGAGTATTCATCATCTATTGGATTGAAAAATAGATTTACTGAACGATGATGTTAAAGATTTTCATCCTTCGTGATCATCACTGAGGTTAAAATTGGAACAGCAAAACAAGGTAGTAAGAGTAAGATCCAATATTCCACCATCGGTTTAGCCACAACAAAGTTAATAATGATTGCCCCCAATACCATAACTAACGCAATCAAACCTAAGAAACGACTGAAAAATTTAGCTGGCATAATAATCCCCTTAAAAAATTATGGATTTCAGCTAGTATATACCTTCATTTTTTATAATCTGTTGAAAATGATATTGGAATATTCATCTATTTAGCTCAAAAAGCATTCTTTTTCCAATCATCCTGACAGAACTGCTTGTTTTTACACGCGTAGATCTCCATAAATAGATTGACAGTCCCCTATGAGGCATATACATATTTATTCATTACTTATGTATTTTGCATAGTATACTGCTCCTGCTTTGTCGCCCCCATATGGCTGAGTTTATTGGAAAATATGAACAAAACTTTTTCGACCACATTATGCTTTAAATCCCTTTCTGTACTGGCTTTATCCATTGGCTTGGCTGCCTGTGGTAATGGTTCATGGTGGAGCAAAGATGAACCCACTATGGAAGCAGAACAGATTAAAAAAGCCATTCCACCTCGCGTGAATGAACGTCTTTCATGGGCCAATGATATCTATGACATTAGTGATCAGCTCGGTATTCCGACCACGAAAGAAAATGTCTGTACGATTGTTGCTGTGGTCGATCAAGAGTCCAATTTTGTTGCTGACCCACATGTGCCGGGACTCGGTGAAAAAGCCGTTAAAGAAGTTCAAGATCGTCTTGAAGAAAAGTTTAAAGATAAATTGGGTGATGGCATCGGTGGTACAGTCGCTGGCTATTTCCAAGATGTGTTAAAAAATCAGCCAAGTCCAGAAGATAACTATTTGAGCCAAATGCGCCGTGTTCAAACTGAACGTGAACTAGACGAACTATATCGTGAAATTTTTGACTATATGTCTAAACATTATCACGTGAGTGCATTAACAGGCGCAGCGAAACTGGTTGGACAAGATATTGGTGAAAAGCTCAACCCAATTACCACTTTGGGTTCGATGCAAGTCCATATAGGCTATGCCAAAGACCACAAACGCCAAGGTGGAAATATTGCTGCACTGCGTACAGACATGTATAGCCAATATGGCGGTTTGTATTATGGCATCCACCGTTTAATGATGTATCCAGCTGAATATGACAAACCAATTTATCGTTTTGCAGATTATAACTCGGGTCGTTATTCGAGTCGTAATGCGGCATTCCAAAGCATGTTAAATGACTTAACCCCTGCTGAGCTCGGCTTAGATGGTGACCTCTTGCTTTATAATAAAGATGGTTCTCCACGTTCAGCAAAAAGCCAGTCTGAAACCGCGCTGATTGCCGTTTTTGCAGAAAACAATGTGATCGCGACGCCACGTCAAATTCGTTCAGATCTTAAAAAAGAAAAAGATCAGGACTTTGAAGATACTTTGACGTATAAAGCGGTCAAAAAATTGTACCAAGAAAAGACTGGTAAAGAACCGTTTTACGCCATGATGCCTGAAGTCGTAATTTCGGGGCCAAAATTAAGCCGTGATTACAATACCAATTGGTTTGCCACACGAGTCGATGGACGTTATCAAACATGCATGCGCCGCATCAAAAACCTAAAACTTTAGCCTTATTTGATTTTGACGGAACCCTGTGTAATAAAGACAGTTTTACAGGGTTCATCTTCTATTCCCTGCCTAAAAGGCATATCGTGCGCCAAGGGATTAAAATTCTTCCTTGGATTCAAGGCTATTATCTCAAGCTATATCCTGCACATGCAATGCGTCCTCGCCTATATGCCGCAATGTTTAGCCAAGCCAATCATGAGCACATTTTAAATCAAGCAGCGCAATATGCTGAACATTTGATGGCAGAACTCAATCCTTCACTGTATGAACAATTACAGCAACACCAAAAACGCGGTCATGAAGTCGTTTTAGTTTCGGCCTCCGTCGATTTATATCTTAAACCTGTGGCTGAAAAGCTCGGGGTCAAACTGATTTGTACCGAAACAGCAGCCAATGACCAAATACTGACTGGTTTGTATCAAACCTTAGACTGTAGTGGTGAGCAAAAGAAAATTCGCGTTTTGGAGCAATTTAACCTTCAAGACTATGAGCATGTTTATGCCTATGGAAATAGCGATGAAGACCTCGCCATGTTTGAATTGGCCACCCACCATTTCATGAATGGACAGGATAAGTGCCTACCAGAACTCGACTAAAGTCGAGTAATTTAGTTTGTTTTATTAATCAAAGTTAACAATCACAAACTTAAATTTAAGTCGCTCTAATATATGGGTAAATTTTGAAAATTCTGCTTTTATTTTGACTTTATAGTGTGCTATTTTTCTCATTAATTAGAAATAATGCGGTCAAATATTAAAAGCGGGAAAAGAATATGAATCAATTCAATCCACCGAAATATGTCAAAGGCCTCCATATTAAATTTGGCGAAAATCCATTTGTACTCCTTGCTCAATTTGCCTTCTCAGCCACTCGCCAGATGTGGACGAAAGAAGAAATTGAATTGGTCATTCGTATGGCTAAAAAAGGAAATTATATGAATTTGATTAAGATCCTCAAATTACATATCAAAAAGTAAAATAGATATTTCCCCAAAGTTAATATAAAAAAGCCATGCAATTGCATGGCTTTTTTTCCCGTAAATTTAGTGTAGCGTTTATTACTTTTTAAATGGAAATGCATATTTCACAATACGTTTTAGTACACTGCCGTACTGTTTCACTAAGCTTGCGTTGTTATAGTTCAAACCATATTTTTCACATACGGCCTGTACTTTTGGCGCCATTTTACGATAACGACGCGCAGGAACATCTGGGTATAAATGGTGTTCGATCTGATGGCTTAAATGCCCTGTCAAAATATGAAATGCTTCTGAACCGGTAAGGTTTGAAGAACCACGAATTTGACGCATGTACCAATGTCCACGGCTTTCATTTTCAAGTACTTTTTTCGGGAAAACTTCAACATCTTTGGTAAAGTGACCACAAAAAATAATACTAAACGTCCAAATATTACGAAGACCATTCGCCACTAGGTTCCCTGTAAGCACCGGTAATGCTGCAGGCCCTGCAATAAGCGGGAAGAACACATAGTCTTTAAATAATTGCTTGCCGATTTTGGCTTGCATTGGTTTCCATTCTTCTTTGGTTTGCTGTTTTGTTTTGCGACCTTTAAAGTATTTACCCAATTCAAGGTTTTGAATGGCAACACCCCATTGGAACAATAAGCAAAATGGAATGCTATAAATCGGTTGTAATAGATAGCCCGGCTTCCAACGCTGTTCTGGGAACAAACGAACGAGACCATAACCAATATCATCATCCATACCTTTAATGTTGGTATAGGTATGATGTTTAAAATTGTGAGTTTGGCGCCAGTTATCTGCTGTCCCTACGATATCCCATTCGTAGGTCTGACCATTGAATTTAGGATCATTCATCCAGTCATATTGACCGTGCATGACATTATGACCCAATTCCATGTTTTCCATGATTTTGGCAAAACCTAAAAGACCTGTGCCCAAAATCCACGCTGGTGGGAACCAACCTGCAAACAATAAAGCACGACCCGCCATAGATGAATAACGAACTGTCGAATACACACGGCGAATGTATTTCGCGTCTTTTTCACCTAAGTCATCTAAAACTTCTTGCTTAATCGCATCAAGCTCACGCGCAAGTTCGTCTAATTGCGATTGGGTTAACTCACGGTTTTTGGGATTTTTAAAATATTCAATTTTTACAGGCATGTTCATATTTTTCTACCTTATAAATCAATAACAAGATCTGACTGTGCTGAGTTCACACAAATTTTGAGTAAATTACCCGGCTCTGTATTTTGGCTACCATTGACCATATTTTTAGTCGAACCTTCCACTTTATTGCAGGCACATTTATTACAAATGCCCATACGGCAACCGTGATTTAGTTTGATATTTTGCTGCTCAAGACTGGCTAAAATTGATTGGCCTTTTGGAATACTGACGGTTTTATTGGATTGTGTAAGTGTGACATTCACAAAGCCAATCTCATCCGTTGCAATTGGGCTCATGCTAAATGCTTCACTCATAAAGCATTGTGCATGATCAAATAACGCTTCGGCCTGAGTGACGAAACCCGATGGACCACATGCAAACACAGTACTGTGCTCAATGTCGTCAATTTGAGCAGCGTGAGCGGCATTTAATCGTGGATCAGCAACTTCTTCTTGGGTAAAGAAAATTTGAAATTTAAAGTTTGGATATTGATTTGCCAAAGCTTCGAAGCGTAATTTGAATGCGGCATCATCGTGATACTTAACCCAATACATTAACTGAATTGGTTGCTCCGCAATTTTCTTGGTTTTGCTCATCGTTTTCAACAAACTTAACATTGGCGTAATACCACTACCCGCAGCCAATAGTAGCAACGGCGCAGAATTTGACACCAAAGTCATATCACCAAAAGGCTGACCAAATTCTAAGATATCGCCCACTTGCGCTTGTTCTACGAGCCAAGTACTCACAATACCCGTATTCACTTTTTTTACACTAAGCAATACGTGTTGATCATCTAACTGAGTCAAACTATAAGTACGTTCGTAACGGATACCATTTACGCGAGCAAAAACAGGATGATGCTGACCAGCTTCGCCAATTTTAAATAAACGGTTCACCTGTATGGTTAGGCTGACCATCTCATTTGCTGCATTTTCTTTTTGTACAATTTTGCCGAGTGCCTGATTACCAGACCATAACGGATTAAATTTCTGCAACCAGAAATTTACCGCATTGACGTCTACAACACTGTCTTTGATTGCGTTTAAAGGCTTTTTCGCTTTTTCGAGTACATGCATAATCAAATACAACTCATGGGAGGTTTTTAATTATTATACACATGTATATATATTTGTATATACGCTTGTGCATTTAATCGACATTTTCACAAAAGCTATTAGCAGACGCTATAATATGTTAATGTTTTTAATCTATTAAAAAATATGACTCAGTCTGCACAGACGAATATGGTTAACATGTACCAGGAAGAATTACATTCTGAAGCTGAAACTCCACTTGCAGTTCGCACTGTAGGCCGTAAAGCAACGATTACCAAGGAAGAACTGTTTCAGGCAGCGCTTAATTTAATTGGTCCACAAAAAAGTATTTCATCACTGAGTTTGCGTGAAGTTGCACGTGAAGCTGGCATTGCTCCAAATAGTTTTTATCGTCACTTCAAAGATATTGATGAATTAGCCATTGAGTTGATTGATCGAGCTGGCGGTGTGTTACGTCAAATTTTGCATGAAGCACGCCTTCAGGCATCACGCCAAAGCAGTATTATTCGTAGTTCAGTTGAAGTATTTATTCAGCAGCTAGATGCCGATGAAGGCAACTTAAGCCTGTTGCTTCGTGAAGGCTATACTGGTTCGCATTCCTATAAAAATGCAGTTGAGCGTCAACTTAACTATTTCCAACAAGAATTAAGAGAAGATTTAATCGTCCTAGA
Organism: Acinetobacter sp. YH12142; assembly: GCF_013418435.1. Classification (NCBI taxonomy): domain Bacteria; kingdom Pseudomonadati; phylum Pseudomonadota; class Gammaproteobacteria; order Moraxellales; family Moraxellaceae; genus Acinetobacter; species Acinetobacter sp. YH12142. The sequence goes on from NZ_VPCB01000002.1 coordinate 185,828, forward strand.
ACGTTTAAATCAGAGTAAGTTGGCTCATCCTGACATCGTGGCACGTGGTATTACCCAATTGGTGTTTAACATGGGTGCAAAAGTCATTGATCTACCGACAGAACAACGCAAAGAAGTTGCCGAACAAACCATGATTATGATTCGTATGATCCTGGAAGGCGCTCGCCATTTAGATGAAGCACAGATTCGCTAAAAATTAGCGGTCAAAAAAAGGAGACGTTCAGGTCTCCTTTTTTATGAGCAAAATTTATTTTTCTAATGCTGTAAGTACTGCATGACGTGTAGCGCTGTCTGTTTCGGCTGCTCAAGTGGAAACATGTGCCCACCATCAACCACACTATAATCTATACCATAGGTTTTCTTCATTCCGTCAGGCAAACCTTGTTTATAAAAATGGCTGTTATCTGCCGTGATCAGGTGTACAGGCATTTGAGGGGCTTTTCGTGGAGTACGCCACCACCATGCAGGCACTGTACGGAAGATTTGCGCTTCCACGGCTTTTGGAATGCTGAGGGTCACGCCACCGCGTTTTTCATCAGCGCGAACACCTTGTGCAAAATAATCCTCAAAACATTGCGGATCAAAACTTTTAAATAAACGATTATTCCGTAGTGCCGTATAGGCTTCATCCAAATTTGGCCAATGGTCATTACGCTTCAATGTAATTGCCGCCGGGGTAAGTTTATCGACAGCTTTGAGCTTTAATTTTTGCATACCTTCAAAAATGGCAGACTTAGGACCGATTACGAAAGGTGGATCCATAATAATCAGTTGTGAAAACAAATCTGGACGTTTATAAGCCGCCATCAGGGTGACTAAAGAGCCAAAAGAATGCCCAAGCCCAATCACTTTTTGTTTTGGAAATTGGTGCTCGATATCTGCTATGACTTGATCGACCAAATATCGCCAATCTTTGGTGATCGGATAGCGCTCATCCATACCAATAAGCGGAATCACCTTCACATCAAATTGCGGTGCAAAGTAGGATAAAAACTTTCGATAACTTGCAGCAGGAATACCATTGGCATGGGTAAAATGGATCGCGCTTTTCATCTAAAACTCATCCAATCAACTGATGATGCCACATCATAAAGAGATCAATACGATTTAAACAGGACTCAATGAGTTTATCTAGATGACCTCAAAGTCAGTTTGCAGATTATTTTTGTGAACCGACCATTGATTGATTCGGTAAAAATGTTGCGCCACAAGTGGTTTTATCTCCAGCAACCACAACACCTCGCCCCTTTACCGTTGTACTTTGATCTGCCGCGATCGCAGCCACAGTCGAATTACATTTCGGGCAATAATGTTTCATGCCGTTTAAATGCACCGCAATACCATTAATCACAAATGAAGGTTCACATTCTGAAACCACACCACCGTGTGACGTTTTACTACCTAAAGTAATTAAGGATTTCATATTTTTATTTTCTTCTAACGAACCGCTGAAATTTGAAGCATTTTAACGGAACTGCCCTCAACTCGCCAGCATCGACGTATAAATTTAACCAAGCCAAAACTTTACTTAACTAAATCATCAAAACACGACATTAAGACAGTTCGTGATCAATCATTTAAGTATGATGCTATCGCTATATGTCCGAATACATTTAATAATTTCACTTTCATAATTCAATCGACACCAACAACGACAGTTTATGTCGCGATGCCGATTCTTTTACTAATCAAAGCATGTATATTGGGTCTAGCAATGAGCATGAAGCATAGCGCCCTATTTTACAATTTCAGTATTTAACTGAGCTTCGAATCAGAACAAGGTGTGTTTCTACACCATGATTAACTTTAGATCGTTCATAGATTGAACACATTATTCAAAACCATTTTTAGAAAATTTTAGATTCGATAAATAGCACCATTTCATTTTATAGCGCCGATAAATAAAGCATAACCATTCTATTTTCAGGAGGTTTTATGATTTTAATAAATGACTTTGATTTAACTCAACCGCAAAAAGTCATCGTGTTAGACCATACACTGGATGAAACAACCCTATTAACAGAAATACTGGCCTTGTGTAAGACCGCAGACCCAGAGCTGATCGTGGCGGCAAGCAAAGAAGCTGATTTAGTCTTACGTTTATTACCTGAAATACATGATTATTGCGGTGCCATTGCCTTAAAACAGCCGCTATGTAATGACATCAATTTTGATTTACTTACTGCTCATTATGCAACACGCAGCCAAGCAGAACGAAGTACGATCCAAATTCAGTTAGCAAAAAATCATCCGGACTATACAAAGCTCGATGGCATATTTTATATGTTGGATGAACATGAAGATTTTGATCAAGCTGTAGAATTGCTGAAGAATAGTTACTTTTTTTATGCCGATGTCGACAATTTAGATTAAAAATAAACAATACAAAACCTAGACTTAGCTTAAATCTGTCGTGATTGATTTTGTAGTTATAAATATAGCTATAAAAAAAGCACCCGAAGGTGCTTTTTTGAGAATTTAAAATTATGGCTTAACCACTACCATAATTTGAATCGCTTCTGGTGTAACCGCCAGACCATCAAGCAGCGTTAAACCTTCTTTTTGCAGTTTTTGTAAACGTGCAATTTCGTCTTCACGAATACTTGGGTTGAACTGCTTCAAATAAGTTAAACGGTCAATTTCATATTGCCATTTGCTACCGTAGATTTCTTTGGCTTGTTGTTTAAAGCCCGGTAATGCACCACGAGCAATTTCAAGCGCTTGCGTATAACGCTGTTCAATGACATCACGACGCGCCTTAACCACTTGGCGGCAACTGTTGCCATCAAGATGATGTAAATAAGGACGTAAAATTTCAGGTGCAATTTTTTGCGATAAATCCTGACCTTTTTCGCTCAGTAATACACGAACCAACTGTTGTGGCAAACTTGACGGCAAATTCAATGCTTTCGGTGCAACGACATCGACTTTAAACCACACTTCCATTAACACAGAACCTTGCGGTAAAGCGGCCGATTTCAATACAGCAACGTTGGTACTACCAAAGCCTTGCGTATTAATCATTTCCATCACACTTTCAGTGAATGGATGCTCAAGTGTTAAATATTGAGCATCTTCACGGATCTGTGCTTGGTCACGATAGAACGTCGCCGTCATACCTTCTTCGTCCAAAGTCAGACCTTGAACTTGCATTTGATCCGTTGGCTTGATGATCACGGTACCATTACTTTGCTCATCAAAATCAATGTTTGTAGACGCCATAAAGCGTTTCATAAACATTGGCAAAGTCGTGTTGTCATCATAATCTTCAAGTGCAGTCACAATTTCTTGTGCCACGATTGGACGGCAAGAGTTGTATTCAAGTAAACGGTCACGACCTTCTTGAAGTTCAGCTTCAAGCGCTTCACGTTGTACACTCACCGCTTCGAGCAGATCTTCAAACTCTTGGCCTTTATCTGCCAACAAACAATCTTTCAGATTGACGATGAAGTTTTCTTGTAAGGTTTGCGCAGTCGGCGAGATATTACAGAAAATATTTAATGCTTCGTTATACCAACGGAACATACGCTCTTGAGCAGTACCAACCAGATAAGGCACATGAATTTGAATACGATTTTCTTGACCAATACGGTCTAAACGACCAATACGTTGTTCAAGTACATCTGGGTTTGCAGGCAAGTCAAACAAAACTAAGTCCGATGCAAACTGGAAGTTACGACCTTCAGAACCAATTTCTGAACATAGTAAAATTTGCGCACCGTATGACTCTTCAGCAAAGTAAGCTGCTGCTTGGTCACGCTCTAATAAGCTCATGCCTTCATGGAACATCGCTGTACGAATACCCGCATGCAAACGAAGTACATTTTCTAAAGACTCAACCACTGGACCACTACGTGCAATCAATAACACTTTTTTGTGTTTCAGATCTGTACGCAGACGTTCCATCAACCACATCACACGTGGGTCGGTTTCCATCCACGAGCCATCAAGCTGCGCTTCTTCAGGCCACATTTGTTCACGTAGTTTGCCATCTTTAGACCAGTTTTCTGGTGCAGGTAATGGTGCAGGCTGACAGTCACGACCTGGGAAGCCTTGAATCGCTTCACGGGTATTACGGAATAAAATACGACCAGTACCATGACGGTCTAATAATTCGTGAATGGCACGGAAGCGTTGTTCTGGCTCGTCAGTAATTCGATGACCTAATAGGCTTTCAATCGCTGCCAAATGCCCTTCTTCGAGTGGGAGATCAGACATAAGCACTTCAGCAATTTTAGCTGTTTGGTGATACTGCTCTTCTTCATCCAAGAAACGATCAAGCGAACTAAAACGTTGTGGATCAAGTAGACGTAAACGAGCAAAGTGACTTTCCACACCTAATTGTTCAGGTGTTGCGGTTAATAACAAGACACCCGGAGTTTTTTCAGCAAGTTCTTCAACAAGGTCATAACGGTCATTGCCGCCTTCTTCTTCTGACCACATTAAATGATGGGCTTCATCGACCACGAGCAAATCAAAACCAGCTTCAAGCGCTTGTTCACGCAAGTCATCATGGTCGATCATCAAATCGACACTCGCAATGATGCATTGTTCAGTTAAGAATGGGTTGAGGTCTGGATCGTGTTCTTTAATCGAAGCTGTACGCGTCAAGTCAAATAATGAGAACTCAAGATTGAAACGACGACGCATTTCAATCATCCATTGATATTGCAATGAATCAGGTACTAAGACCAAGATACGTTCTGAACGACCCGTTTTGAGTTGCTGATGAATGATCAGACCGGCTTCGATGGTTTTACCCAGACCAACTTCGTCAGCAAGTAATACACGTGGAGCAAAACGTTTACCCACTTCATGCGCAATATACAGTTGGTGTGGAATGAGACCCACACGTGAACCTACCAAGCCACGTAGAGGGCTAGACTTCATATTGGCTTGAAGAAGCAGTGCTTCGATACGCAGGTCATACCATTCTTTATAGTCCACTTGGCTTGCAAGCAAACGATCTAATGGTTTTGCTAACTGAATACTTGCACCAATACGTGTTTCATTCAGTGCTTTACGCTCTTCTGTGCCATCGGCAAGTTTACGTACCGCGTTATAACGAACCACACCACCACGGTCTTCAAGAGATTCAACAGTCCAAATTTGACCTTCTTGGTCTTGGACTTCGTCATTTACATTGAAAACAATACGAGATAAAGGTGCATTGTGACGGGCATAGACACGAGTTTCATCACTTTTCGGGAATAAAATGCTGACCGATCGCTCATCAACATCAATAAGAACACCTAAACCCAGTTCCGTTTCTGTATCTGATAACCAACGTTGACCAATAGCAAACTGCTGCAATTTTTCCACCTTTTTCTCAAGTTCGGTCTGAAAATATTATGCTCAAACTGTGAACGTTATTTGAGCAAAAATCTAGACCATAAAGCAATATATTTTGACATAAAGCCCACTAAATAGTGAGCAGAATTCTTAGGGATTTAAATGATTTTCCTAAAATGGTACGGGACAGTGAAATTCCACTGTTTGCTCAGTTTCAGGATGGTTAAAACTCAAGCGCTCAGCATGTAAACATAAGCGCGGCATCAGCTGCTGTTGCTCAGGTGTTGCATACAAAGTATCACCTACAATAGGATGACCTAAATATTGCATATGAACACGAAGCTGATGTGATCGACCGGTAATAGGCGTTAACACTACACGTGTTACGGCTTGCCCCTGAATCTCAAAATGTTCAGTGGCTTTCCAATGCGTAAGCGCAGGCTTATTGTGTGCAGGATCGGCAATATGCAGTGGCGGATGTTCTGGGTCATATATGACCGGTACATCGACAGTACCTTCACCTTCGAGCGTACCCGCAACCAATGCCTGATATGTTTTTGAAGTTTGACGTTCTTGGAACTGGCGTGAAATTCGATTTTGCCCTTGACGGGTTAATGCAAAAACCAAAATACCTGAGGTATCACGATCCAAACGATGGATGAGCAAGGTATTCGGTTCAATTTTTAATAATCGATTGATAACACAGTCTTGTAAATCTGCTGTTTTTCCCGGAACTGTGAGTAAACCTGCTGGTTTATGGATCACCATAAAGTCAGTGTCACGATGTATCAGGTGTTCGGTTAGAAAATTACTCAAAGTTCAATCCAGTTCTGATCTCGAAAAACAAGGCGGCAATAATAAAAAGCTTAGCCAACAATTACAATGCACAAAGGCATATTTCCCGACGTATTTTCCGATTTAGAACAAAAATAATTCCAATTGGCTTTGTTTAGTCTGTACTGAGCAATTTTTCTAGCAATGCTTTTAGACTTGCATCATCTAAAAAGTCTTCATAACGGATGTTAGCACCATTGGCACGCCACAACCCAATTAAGCTGACCATGGCAACGGAATCTAGTCCATAACTGCGTAAATCCAATAAGGGATCTATTTCCAATGCCTCCATATCTAGCTGTTCTGCGATAGCCAATAATATGCCTTTGGCTGACAAGACGAATTCAGTTGGTGCTGACAGATTCCAAAGCCGCATCAAATTATAACTACTCATGTGATGAATCCCTTGGCCTGACATGGAGTCCACCCACTGAATATGCTGCTCCTGATTATTCATCGCAATCGCATCATCAACGATACAGATTTGCTCTGTTACGCTATATAGATGCGGCAAGATCTGTTTCAGCATAGGCGTGATTTGCCCTGCAAAGATGAGCTGCGGGTGTGTTGTTGCATATTCACCGAGCTGCGGCATGCCTTGAAGTAAATCATCACCATATAAATCGACAATAGGAATCTCTAAGGCTTTGGCTTTATTGGTCAGCTGGATAATATTTTCCATCAGCTGCGTATCCTGTATACCCTGCTGCATGCGTAGATTTTGCAGTCCTGCTAATACCAATACTGACTGTGTTGAAGACAGCTGCCATTTTGCTTGAGATGGTGAAAATTGGATTTTTTTAGGCATGGGATAAAGCATGGGAGGCTCTAAAAAATATTTAACGATTCTATGGATAGGCTTTGTTGCATAAATATGTAAGCATCTGATTTAAATAAATTTAATTTTGGATCAAAAAATAATCAAAACCTTTAAAATCATATAGTTATGAAATCTTTGTGCAACAAAGCCGATAAATTGCTAAAATTCAATTTAGTTAAACTAAAACAATCATCCTGCTTGCATCAAAAACTTCTCAATCGCCTGCTGTGCAATTTCTGCATCCTGAAATGACTTTACCCCAGACACGCCCATTGCACCCACCAATTGCCCTTCGTACATAATCGGCTCACCGCCTTCCAGCATGCCTGAAAAGGTATCCATGGTCAGAAAACCCATCTGACCACTTTTGATGATGTCTTCAAATAACTTTGAAGGACGACGGCTAATGGCTGAACATTTGGCTTTTTCTAAGCATAGATTTGCTGTCATTGGCGATGCACCATCCATTCGTTTCATCGCCAATAAATTGCCTGTATCATCCATTACCGCAATGCTGACATTAAAACCATTTTCTACTGCATAAGTATGTGCTGTGTTTAGTAAAAATTCTGCATCTGCTAAAGTTAAATAATGCTTGGTTTTCATTTAAAAATCCTTTTCTTAAAAAACTGAACTTATAACAACAAAAAAGCCCACAGCAGGCTGCGGGCTTTATTCTAAAGCAGAATTTACCGATTTAAATGAAAATTACTTCATTTCAGCAAAAACTTCTTTCGCCATTTCAATTGTAAATGCGATATCTTCATCGCTATGCGCGCTTGAGAAGAACCCTGCTTCAAATGCAGACGGTGCAAGGTTAACACCACGTTTCAGCATGCCATGGAAGAAAGCGCGGAACGCATCTACATCACATTTCAAAATTGAATCAAAACCAGTGATTTCAGTTTGATCTGTAAAGTAAATACCAAACATTCCACCTACTTGCTGCGTAAAGAACGGAATGCCCGCTTCGTCTGCAGCTACCTGTAAACCAGCAAGCAAACCTGCCAATTTTTCAGTCAAAGTTTCATAGAAGCCCGGCTGACGCAAATGTTTAAACATCTCAATACCGGCACGCATAGCCAATGGGTTACCAGACAATGTACCTGCTTGATAGACTTTGCCAAGAGGTGCAATGCATTCCATCACTTCACGCTTGCCGCCAAATGCACCCACAGGCAGGCCAGCACCAATAATTTTACCTAAAGTGGTTAAATCAGGTGTTACGCCATAATGCGCTTGCGCACCGCCAAGACCTACACGGAAACCTGTCATTACTTCATCAATGATAAAGACTGAACCATGCTCATCACACACATCGCGAATTGCTTGCAAGAAACCATCTATCGGTTTAACCAAGTTCATGTTGCCTGCAACTGGCTCGACAATTACACCTGCAATTTCTGAACCGAATTTTGCAAAGCATTCTTTCAGCATGGCGATGTCATTGTATGGCAGTGTTAAAGTGTGTTTGGCAAAATCAGCCGGAACACCTGCAGAAGTTGCTTCACCCTCACCCTTTGTCAACAAGCCTGAGCCTGCTTTCACTAAAAGCGAATCTGAGTGACCGTGGTAGCAGCCTTCAAATTTTACAATCTTGTCACGGCCAGTGTAGCCACGAGCAAGACGAATTGCTGTCATGGTTGCTTCTGTCCCTGAGTTGGTCATACGCACCAGCTCAATAGACGGCATAATTTCGCAAATAATATCCGCCAATGTCGTTTCATGCACAGTTGGCGCACCAAAACTTAAACCATCAACAGCCGCTTCTTGAACCGCTTTAATAATGTCGGGCTGCGCATGACCTAAAATCATTGGGCCCCAAGAGCCGACATAGTCGACATAGCGTTTTCCGTCTACGTCATAGAGATATGCGCCTTGCGCTTTTTCGATAAATACCGGTGTACCGCCTACACCATTAAATGCGCGTACAGGAGAGTTTACGCCGCCAGGAATATGCTTGCTGGCTTGTTTAAATAATTGTTCTTGCTTAGCAGATAAGCTCATAAAAATTCTCTACTTATTCAATCTAAAAAATAAAATTAAGCTTGTTCAGCAAAAAGCTCAGACCATTCATAAACACGACTGCTTACAGCAGACATTGAACGACCTAATACATCACTAATCACAGCACAAAGATCAGCACCCGCTTCAATCACTTCAGCAGAATTTTCTACAGTTAAACCACCAATTGCACAAATAGGTACATTTAGTTTCGCTTTGGCTTGTTTTAGCGTTTCTAAGCCAATATTGCCTGCTTCAGGCTTAGTTTCAGTCGCAAAAATGGCGCCAAAAGCCACATAGTTTGCACCGTCTGCAATCGCCTGCTCAGCCAGTTCTAAAGAATTATTACAGCTTCGACCGATCAAAACATTTTTAGGTAAACGTGCTACAGCTTCAGCAATTGAACCATCATCTTGCCCTAAATGTACACCCACACCATATTGAACTGCAGTTTCTAAATCGTCATTAATAACAAAAGGCACTTTGTACTGATTACACATATTTTTCATGTATTCAATTTCATAAGCCTGATCTTCTTTTGCCACTTTTTTACGGCGATATTGCAAAACAGCGACTTCATAAGTCGCCATCGCGCCTTCAAGTTTGGCTAAAAGCAATTCGATAGGATCATCATTGGTAATGAGGTATAAACCACGCATAGTTCAATCACAACTTAAAACTTTTGAATATTATAGCGATTAGGTCTATGAAATGTTGCTTGGGGCATAAAATTTTAATATTTTCCCGCTGTGAAAGTTATATTCCTTTTCACAAGACTGCTTATATAAATGTTTAATTGAATTGTCTGTAAAAAATGGCAAAAAATACCTATTTTCAGGTATAGAACAAAACTGATACAAATTATTTAATACTGCAACAGAAGAACACAAAACGCAGCGCATAAAAACACAACACTTTATAAAAATAATAATGAGTAACCTATTAGACTTTTTGGTGCTTGGTAAGAAACGTTTTGGGGAGCGTTCAGAGCATCAAAAAGTCTAGCCTATTTTTTTTGTGAACATTTTTGTGGTTAAATCTTTCAAACAATAGACCTTTTCTAAGGCCATAAAAAAAGCCTAGAGAAGGTCACTCTAGGCTTGGAAAACTGGGGTTTATCGTCTATTTATCTTTCAGATAAACAGTGAATAAACAATATGAACATTATTAGACTAATCACTCTAAACTTACAAGTCATTTACCCAAAAAACTACACCAAAATCAATAAAAATTAAACGTTTGATTAATAAATAATTAACTATCAATCTTATCTAAATTACGGTCTTTTAAGCTTAAGTTCCCCTTCACAATATCAGACAGCATGCGCCAATCGGAAATAAAGCTGTATAAAGGCTGCTTGAAACTTGCCGGCTTATTTTTTTCAAAGAAAAAATGTCCGACCCATGCACAGGCATAGCCTGAAACCAGACCATAAGCAAAATACTTTGGTTGTTTTTTTAAAATTGCTTTCGTGAAGAAATAGAGTCCTATACTGCTGCCTGTGGCATGTAAACGTCGGCTCATGATATTTCGATGTTCAGTCAAATAAAATCGATAAAATTGCGAGTAGTCACGAATAGGCAACTGAAATTCGGGCTTTAAATCTCGATTAAACTCGGGTTGTACTTGTGAATTCATGTTGTGCTCATCCTGAACTTATTTTAATCAACATAGCTTAAAATTCGTCCGCGTTAAAGGCGTAAAATTTTATTTTGATCCCATGAAAGTCGAACCATTGTGAATTATACAATTGATGGAATATCCATCTTTTAAAACTTTTCTTAGTCCAAAAGCAGAGTTTTCAAATCCGTCAAGTCTTACTTCTCAACTGTTTTTCGCTACAATCGATACGCGTTTAACTCATAGAAAATTTACGCACATTTTAGTTTTTCATTTTTATAAAAATTTAAAGATCGCTTCATGCCAGATCATGAAGTTGTGACATCAGGACAGAAAACCATGGTTGAAGTTGAATTAAAGTTCCAGATTCCAGAAGCACGTCGAACTGCATTATTAAAAGCACTCGATCCAAAAAAATCGGAACAAATTCAACTTAAAGCTAAATATTTTGATACCCCAGATCGACAAATGGCCCAGCAGCATGCAGCCTTGCGTCAACGTTTAGAAGGAACGCGCTGGATTCAAACCTTGAAAGCTGCTGGTAAAAGTCACATTGAACGGTTTGAACATAATTTAGATTTGGGTGAACTTGAACAAGCCCCTGCCCTAGATTTATCTGTTTATAGCAATGAAGCTGAAGTTCAGTCGGTTTTAAAAACCACTTTAGGTGATCAGCAAGATTCGCTACAACTTCAGTTTGAAACTGAGATTCTGAGAACTTATCGCGTCATAGAGTTTGAAGATGCCAAGATCGAAGTTAGCTTAGATATCGGCTGTATCCGTAGCAACAATACAGAAACAGAGGTTCACGAAGTTGAATTTGAACTTAAAAGTGGCTCTATTCAATCACTCCTTGCCTTTAGTTTTGAATGGGTTAAAAAGTACCATTTGTGGTTAGATGTTCGTAGTAAAGCTGAAATTGGAAATTTGCTGGCATTGAATCAAACTGTGAGTCCAGCAGTTGAGGCTAAAGAATTTCAACTCAGTAAAAAAGACACTGCCGCAAAAAACTTACGACTTTTAATTGCACAGGAAATGCAGCACCTTCTGCCTAATATTGCCGCAATTTCTGCAGGTGTTGCTCAGGCCGAGCACATTACACAAGCTCAAAAAGCACTCCATCATTTACAATTAACCATTTCGCTGTTTAAAGATTGGAACAGCGATATCGTTGAAAAATGGGCTGTGCAATTGGGCGCATTTAAACAGCAGTTTGAACAATTACACCATTTTGAGCACATGCAAAATACCTTGGGTGGCTTTTTACAAAACCCAACGACCTCAGAAAATTTAACCAAAGATATTTTGTATGCCAAAGAGAAGTTAGGCAATTTGGTTAAATCGACTCAAAATGTGCATCATTATCTTGAGCTTTTAATGTTTAGTTTGAAAGTCGATGAAGCACCGCAACAACATGATTTTAAATGGTATGCTCAAACTACCCTTCAAAACCAATATAAAGCCCTGCAAGAGGCTTTAAATGATGCCGACATTAACAATTTTGAAAGCTTAGATGTGCTTTCTCAGCGCATACAAGAGCTTAAATTTAGCTTCCCAATTTTGACGTCTATTTATGATGTAAAAAACTTGCAGAAATATAGTAAAGCGCTCAATGATGCACAAGTCGCGGCTCAGGAATATCAAGTCCTTTCCTCTTCTGCACAATATATTCAGCAAACAGAGCTGGAAGCTAGTGATTGGTTTGTTCTCGGCTGGTTGACTGCAAAACAAGAGGTTTATGCAGATAAGCTATTAGAAGCGACCGAGCAATTCCTTGTCAGTCGAAAACTCATTAAATAAAACCTAAGGGAGATTCAATGAGTCTCCCTTTTTTATTTGTATCCTACATTGTCATATAGATATTCATTTGTTGAACATTCAGGTTCATAGTCGGCTATTTTCAATTCATCATTTCCTTAGTTTGACTCAGTTACATTGAAATATTTTGAGAACCTATTATTTTTGTTTTCTGGATAAAAACTTTTAAAATAAGCTATCTGAAAACTTAGATTCAGGGTGGTTTTATGTTGAAAAGTCACATACCTGTAATTTATCCCCTATTTTCATTTTCACTTATTTTTATATTTTTCCCAATACTGAGTGCTTGTAGTGAACAACATAAGCCTGTGCAAAGTACCGAATTAAGGCGCACGGCATCCTTACAAGTCGAAAAGCCGCTTTCTCCAACTCAAAACTTTGATCAGACACGACGAACCTTTAAAGTCCTGCGCAATAATAATGAGGACTATGGTGATGAGTCTTACCAAATCAAAACCGATGCTGGCACACTGAGTATTTACAGCATGAACTTGAATCCGCAACAAGGTCAGTTACTGTCAAGCGTCAAGTCTGGAGAATGTCTCACCCTATCGAGTCAAAGCGACAATTTGATTGCGGTTGATGGTTATATCAGTGTGATGGAATTGGGTGACATTAAAATTCACCCTTGCAAATGAACTTCAACTTAGTATTTGCATAATAGTCATTCAAAAAACTAAGAAAATTGCCTTAAGGCTACGCTGCTATTGGGGGTTTAATTCATAATCTATACTGATTTGACCTTGTGCTAATAACCCCCATGATTTCATCGCATTACTCACCATGCGCTGTAATTGTGTCAAGGCCATACCGTCACGTGCTTGTATGGTCATCCCTTGCAATAAGGTCATATAAAAATCAGTCAATTGCTCTGCATGAGCCAAACTTTCAATTTCGGCATTTGCCATAGTGGCTATTTTCACATTAGGGCGTGGATTACATAATCCAAAGCATCCTTGTGCAGCGAACTAAATTCACGTTCTAAGTAATATCGTCAACATATTTAATTAACTGATGTTACGCACGTAAAAGTAATTACGCATTTTTAAAATGATTTTTAAGTCTATTCGACGGAGTCTTACATCTAGGGTTTAAATAAAGGGATTAGCCTTCGGCTGGAAGTACTTTTGTTTCGGCAAAATGAGAAGCGAAGCTTCGCAAGGAAACCATCTTGCGGAGCAATGCTCCTCACCGCAAAACTCGTTCACTAGCGTCTACTTATTCAAAGTATCGCAAAAACATCTTTAAATAGATGTAGTTCTGTCTCAAACACTTGCGGATGACGTTGCCGCGTATCGCTCTTTTATTTGAATCAAATGGCGCTTCTGATGTTACTGCGTAACATCAGTAATTAACGATATTTATTAATTAACGATATTTCCCAAAGATTTTCCACGTATTGTTATCTGCTAAAGGGTCACTATAGCTATCACTACGGGCTTTACGTGGTTTGTCACGGGCATCCACCAATTTAAAGTCGTTTTCGACACTGAGTACAATGCCATTCACATAAAAACGGGTACGGGTATAATCACTTTGCCCATGTTGAAATACATAGGTTCTGAGGTCAATAAATTCACGGTGTGCGACTAAAGCTGCCGTGTCATCGCTGTCCAGCCATAGTCGCATCGCTTGAATTTGATCAGCTTCAAACTGCCCACATTTTTCAACTAAGCTGGCAATACCCCGAAAGGTTTTAGATTCTTTCGCCCGTGTTTTGTTGATTCGAATACGATCCACATGAAAATAAAAAAGCGGCAGATTCAAATGACTCGGCAAATGGACTGCATCGAGGACTTCATCTTCCATAAAGGGCTGAAATAAGTCCTGAGCACGTTCAATTAAGCCAGTCCACTGCGCATAATATTCGGCTACTTCAGACGCTGTACCATAATAAATGGGCAGCCCTTCTACATTGGCTAAGGTTGAGGGCGGCCAAACATTTTGTCGAAGTAATCCAATATCACTTTTCAGACTTTGCACTGCGATTGCATCTTGCATGAAGCATTCCATTTTACTTAGGCTATTTTTTAGATTAAGTCAAAGGTTTAGTTTCTGCAAGGCTTTGCCTATAATACTGCATTAGATTTTTATGCTAGGACACATTCATGGTTCAAAAGATTGAAGCTACTGATGTAACCGAAGAAGAAGCGTTGAATGCAGCTTTCTTTGAACGTGCGGATGAATTTATTAAACAAGCCAATGAATTTTGTCGTGTTGAAAAAGGTTCTCAAGTTAAACCTGCAGAAATGCGCGGCCAAGTGAGTGCTGCCATGTTATTTGGTACTGCTCGCTTTAATACTTGGGTTGCTGCAAATGGCTTCAAAGATGGCAAAGAAATGCGTGATGCCAAAGATCAAGTGATGTCTTATATTCTTCAACAATTTCAAATGATGCTTGAAGATAATTATGATGAATATTGCGAACAGTTTGAAAACTATCTTCGCTTCCGTCATAACGAAGAATTCCATGCAAATAAGCATGATGACCACCACGATCATCAGCATTAATCAAAAGCCCTTCGGGGCTTTTTTTATACAACTTCTCTTTCACAAAGCTTTGATTTAATATTCAGTCATAACGTTGTATTTTCATCATTCAAACTATTTTCAGTACCTTGCGTATTCGGAAATACAATGAAATACGCAAGAAATGGACATGGTTTTAAGGACAAGGATAGCAATGCAGACGCTCGATTTTGCCATCGTGGATTCACATATACATCAATGGGATCCATACAATACCCCACATGCCGCTTCACTTGCCGTGAAATTATTGGGTAAACATCCCTACTTGCTCGACAAAATGATGCGCTTAGTTAAGCCGCAAGAGTTAATTGACACAGTTGGTTTAACCAAACATGTGACGACACCGTATTTGCCTGAAAATTATAAGCAAGATGCAGGACATTATCTGGTCGATCAAATCGTACATGTAGAAGCGAGCTGGCATGACCATAAAGGCAAAGGGGTGGTTGGTGAAACAAAGTTTATTGAATCTTTAGACTTTAATGCTCAAAAGATTAAACTTGGCGCCATAGTCGGCACTGCAGACCCATGTGACAGTAGTTTTAAGAAAATTCTTAAAATGCATAAACAAGCTTCCCCACATTTTCGTGGCATACGAAAAATGGCAGCTGTACATGAAGACCCAAAAGTTCATGCATGGACCAATGAGCCCCATCTCTATACCAATAAAAAATTTATGAAAGGTTTTGAAGCTCTTGCTCAAATGAATTTAAGTTTTGATGCATGGGTTTATTCAGACCAAATTCGTGATTTAACCGCTTTAGCACGTGCTTTCCCTGAAACATCTATCGTTCTGGATCATTTTGGGACACCTGTCGGTGCCTTTGGACCTGTCGGCTCACATACAGGCTTAACCCAAACTTCACGTGACAATATCTTGTTTCGTTGGAAAGATGATTTAGCTGAACTGGCAAGTTGCCCAAATGTTTATACCAAAATGTCTGGATTATTCATGCCGGTGCTGGGTCATCAGTTTCATAAAGAACAACGCCTTGCATCCAAACAAGAGATTTTCGATTGCGCCTTTCCGCTTATTTCTCATGCTCTACAATGCTTTGGGAAATACCGTGTGATGTTTGGCTCTAACTTCCCGATGGATAGTGTGAGTGCATCCTTGGTGAATATTATTGACGCCTTTTCAGATGCGGTCGCGAGTTATGATCATGATGCACTGACTTTAGTCTTCCAACAAAATGCCCGTCAGTTCTACCGCCTATAAGTTCGTTAAGATAATCTTACAATCAAGTCATACAATGCAGCTCAAAAAAAATCCTCCAGATGGAGGATTTTTTTATTAAGTTTATTTTTGAGTAGATTTTACAGCTTGACCATATTGGTCAGCCATCACCTCAACCAAACGCTCAGGTTGAATATATTTTTTGATGACAGCATTAACATCCGCTTTGGTCAAACTAGCAATGCGTTGATCACGCTTTTCACGATAGTTTAAATCACGACCTTTTTCTAACTGTGGAATCAACATGCTATGAATGCGACGGTCATCTTCAAGTGCAGTTAAACGCTTTTTCAAAATACTGGCTTTGGCTGCTTCTACTTCCTGTTCCGTCACGCCATTTTTCAATAAGTCTTGCAACACTTTATGAACAGACTGAGAAACTTGTGCTGATTTACCCGCAGTGTAGTTTGCATCAATACTCAGTACACCTGAATTCACCCATTCATCAAAATTAATGTCTGCACTAAAACCATAAACCAGTGCATTCTTTTCACGTAACTCTTGAGCTAAACGTGAAGACAACTGTGAATCACCAAGTATGTGGCGTAATACTTGTAGTGCAGGAGAATCGGTATGCTCTACACCTACAGGTAGAGTCATAATGGCTTGGTAACTACCAAACTCACGCTGTTCAGACAATGCATGCACTTTCTGTGCAGGATACGCTGTAAATGTAGACTCTAAGCGTTGATATGGCTCGCTGGTTTTCCAATCTGCAAATTCTTTTTTCAGAATTTTTTCTATTTGCTTGGTATCAAAATCACCTGTTACCGCAATTTGTGCATGCTGTGTTTTAAAGAATTTTTGATGTAACTGCTGCACTTGATCACGTGTAGCCGACTCAATTTGTTTTTTCGCAAGTTCAGGTTCGAAGTGATAACGAATATCCCCCGGCTGATAGATCTCGACAATACGCGACAGTGTCATTGCAGCAACGGTATCCGGCTCTGTATAAGGTCGATCCAAACTCGATAAACTTTGCGCTTTAATTAAATCAAATTGTGACTGTTCAAATGCTGGATTTTTAATAACATCAATAACATATTGCAAAAAATCAGCAAATTTTTCTTTACGTGCAACCACCTGAATCATGAGACCATTATCATTTGCACTAACCGTTGCACCACCACCGACATCAATAATTTTATCGGCAATTTGCTGCAAACTTTGATCTTTAGATGCACGGAACATGAGATAAGCTGTCAAATCTAGCAACTCACCTTTATTCATTAAGCTTTTCGCTGTACCAAAATCCAATGCAATCGTAGCATAGGTCTTGTCGTCACGTGTTTTAGTTGGAAACAATGCATACTGAATGCCGTTTTTAAATTTAGCTCGTAGAATCTGTTTTTCTTTCTGATTTAAATATTGCTTAGACTCTGCAACATATTGCTTCACTTCAGCACGATAAACACTCGCATCTTTCAATGGCTCTTCTGCAGGCGCTTGCTGATCTAAAGTTTCAGCAGGTTTTGACGCAGCCTGTTGCTG
Source organism: Acinetobacter sp. YH12142 (assembly GCF_013418435.1). Lineage (NCBI taxonomy): Bacteria > Pseudomonadati > Pseudomonadota > Gammaproteobacteria > Moraxellales > Moraxellaceae > Acinetobacter > Acinetobacter sp. YH12142. The sequence continues at coordinate 203,472 of NZ_VPCB01000002.1, forward strand.
TGCTTTCTTTTGATCTTCAGGTGTAGGCAGAATATTTCCTGTGACACGGTATTCGGGCTTTAGAAAGTCCTTATACACCTGATTCACGTCGCTTACATTCAGCTTTTGTACTTTATCTAAGTCTCGGAAATATTGAGACCAGTCCCCGTTATAAGCCACAGTATAAGAACTGAGACGTTCGCCAAGAGCCGTAGCGCTATTCTTAACATTGTCAGCCATATTTCGAGTCAAGCTTTTAACACGGTTTAGCTCGACGTCATTAAAGGCTTTATTCTGCTCTACACCTTGTGCCAGACTGGTTGCCACTTTGTTAGCATCATGACTTGGGCCATATATCGCCCCCATAAACACCAAATTAAAATCTTTATCTAACCATGTGGTGGATTGAACTGCGGTTGCTGTCCCTGTTTCCACCATGCTTTGATACAAATGCCCACTTGGCTGTAAGGTATACAAAGTTGGAGATACCGCCAAAGCGGTTTTAATCGGTTCGACTGCACCATTTAAATAAATATTAAATTTACCAAAGTCACTGCCCTTATGAACTGTAAATTCGCGTTGCTTTAATTTCGTTCCATCTAATTTAGGGACTTTGGCCTGTTCAGGAATTTGGCGTGCGGCAATTGGGCTAAATTGTTGATCAATTTGTTTTAATACAGCAGCTTTATCAAACTTACCAGAAATCACCATCACTGCATTATTTGGCGCATACCAACGGCGATAGAACTGGTTTAATTCGTTCATATTGATGGATTGAAGTTCTTTCAAATCACCTATCGGTAAGCGGCCTAAAGATTGATTGCCATAGGCTTCTTTTAAAACTTGGTCGATTAACACTGAAAATGGCTGATCTAAACGAATTTCACGTTCACGCTTAACGATATCAATTTCTGTCGGTACAAATTTTTCCTGAAGTACCAATTTGTCCATCCGTTCTGCTTCTAAATGCAAAACTTGATCGATTGAACTTTGTTCAGGACGAATCACATTGGTGTATTTCGTTGAATAATAATCCGTACTGGCATTGGTCATCAGCGTGAATTGGTCTAAGCGACGCTGAAATTCATCACCTTTGACATTTTCAGTGCCTTTAAAGGCCAAATGTTCGAGCAAATGTGCCAAACCACCTTTGTCCGCAGGGTCATTTAAAGAACCCGTGAAATACACCGTATTCATAAACACTTTGCTTTCTTTATCGTTTTGCGCCAAAACCACACGAAAACCGTTATCTAATTTATATTCTTCAATGGCTTGTTCAGTTTTAACCAATACAGGTTGAGCAAAGAGGCTTGTACTTAAACCTGCAAAAAAAAGTGAAAGCGTTAAATGTTTAATACGCATGTAATTCAAGTGTCCTTTATATTTAGTATCGATCAGCGCAGTGCTGTCGATCAGATTGGTTTTGATTTTATGCTGAGCTTTTCAGGATTAATAGTTACTTTTTATTAAATACATGCCGCAGATTTCGACAGCATGTATTTGATTTATGTTCAGATATAAATGTCCGACTGCATATACAAACACGCATAGCCTGAGATTTCTATACGGTCATTTTCAAGCATTTGACAGTGTAGTTCACCACCACGACTTGATGCTTGATATGCCAAGATCTGACTTTTTTGTAGACATTCTGCCCAAATGGGCACAATTCCGGTATGAATAGAACCCGTAACAGGATCTTCATTGATGCCATTACCCGGTGCAAAATAGCGTGAAATACAGTCATATTGCTGGGCTGCCGCAGTGATTGCAACATCAGTAATCGTACCCGGCGCGGTAATTGCGGTGCGGATTTTGCCGAGTCGTTTTAAAATTTCAAAATTCGGTTGTTCATCCAAAACCTGTTGAGCCGTTTCATATTCCACGATATACGCCTGCGCATTCAGATAAACCTGCTTAAAAGGTTGACTCAACCCTAGACGTAGCTCTTCAGGATATTCGCTCACGACCTGTGCCCGACGCACAGGGAAATTCATCAGAATTTTTCCATCTTCAGCTTTATTTACGCTAAAAATACCGAGATTTTTGACATGAAATTGGATGTTTTTTTCTACAGTATAAAACTCAAAAAGCACATAACTGCTGGCCAATGTCGCATGTCCACAAAAATCCACTTCAGTGGTCGGCGTAAACCAACGAATTTCATAATTGCTGCTGTCGATTTTTTTCACAAATGCAGTTTCAGACAGATTATTTTCCAAAGCAATCTGTTGCATCAAGTGTTCATCTAACCATTCATCCAACACCAAAACCGCCGCTGGGTTGCCTTTAAATAACACTTGGGTAAATGCGTCCACTTGATACATTTTCATTGATAGAACTCCTGATTTAGTGATTTATATTAAAGGCTTTTGAAAATATTTCATGCGTTATATGCTATGTAACAACACTTTTTAATAAAACATCTAAGTTTTAGATGCACTTAAATATAGGTACAATTTTGAAAACGCATATTCACCCTGTTCCTTTAGAAAAATCATACCGACTTTTAAATCATGGGCCGACTGTGCTCGTCTCTGCTCAGGATCAAACCCATACTGGTGTCATGACTGCAGCATGGGCATGCGCCTTAGAGTTCAATCCTGCAAAAGTGACGGTAGTACTGGATAAATCAACTAAAACACGTGAGATTATTGAAAATTCAGGTTATTTCGCCTTACAAGTACCGACACTGAAACAACTCAAACTGGTCTATGCACTTGGCATGATGAGCCAACGTGATGCGCCAGAAAAATTACGCCAATGTGGCGTGGAATTATTTCAATTTAATAACTCAAATATTCCTGTGGTTGAAGGTTGTGCTGCTTGGCTACTGTGCAAACTTATTCCTGAGCCGCACAATCAACAAGCGCACGATCTGTTTATTGGCGAAGTCATTGCTGCCTATGCCGACGACCGCGTCTTCCGTAACGGACATTGGTATTATCATGAAGTAGCAGATGAATGGAAAAGCCTACACCATGTTGCTGGCGGGCACTTTTATACCATTGGTAATCCCGTATCTGTAGACGAGACACCAGACTAAAATAGTGCTATGAACTCTGTCGTTTACCTAAGGTTGAAAATCAATAATCATCCGTTTTGAGCATTTTCATGCTAACTTTAACTTAATTTTAAATATTGAATGAATGGATATGGCGTTTAAAATACATACATTGGATGTCAAAAATTCACTGCAAAATTATATTTGGCTGCTTGAACACACCGAAAGCCATGATGTCATTGCGGTAGATCCTACTGAAGCTGCCTTGGTCGAGCGCTATTGTCAGGAACATCAACTCAATCTTACGCAAATTTGGCTAACGCATTGGCATAAAGATCACGTCGGTGGCGTACCAGAACTTATTCAGGATAAAAACATTGCTGTTTACGGTCCCCGTGCAGAATTGAGCCGTATTCCATGGGTGAATTATCCTCTCGATCATAATGACCGTTTTGAATTTCATGGTCTTGAAGTTGAAATAACAGCAACGCCCGGCCACACCCTCGGTCATATCGTATATTTTATCGATGACATTCATACACTTTTCTGTGGCGACGTATTATTTGCTATGGGCTGTGGACGTGTATTTGAAGGTACTTTTCAACAAATGTACGATTCATTGAACCGTATTGCCGCATTCCCTGCAGAAACTCAAGTGTATTGTACTCACGAATACACCCTGTCGAATGCGCAGTTTGCGCGGCATGTTGAACCCGACAACCTTGCCATACAACAGCGTTTTGATGAGGTTGAATCCCTACGCATGCTTGGACAATGTACTTTGCCAAGCAGCATTGAATTAGAACTAGAAACCAATCCATTTTTACGCGCAGAAAGTGTTGAAGCGTTTCAGCGCTTAAGAGAACTCAAAGACAATTTTTAATTGGATTGCGAGTTATAAGCATTTTAGATTTCATCACAAATAAACTGTTTTATTTGTGATGAATGTTTCGGGTCGATTTATCATTTTATATTTATAAAATTTGATTGCTTGCAGCAAATTCGTCCAATTCAGCTTGAGTCACAACTCGAACCGCTTGCATTTCATCGATACGCACCATCAATAAGCCACCTAATGCAGGCTGATAACGTCGCGCACTGCCAAAAGGCGTATATGCCACTTTGGATTGCTCCGAAAAGACCAACCAATCTTCATGTCCAAGCATCACCGCAATAGGCGTCTGCCCCGCTTGTTGCATCTGTTCAATTTTTGCTTTGACATCGTGCTCAATGTTTTGCATGCATTCAATCTATTTATATCGATGGGACATAGTATAAAAGCATTTCGACAAATCTTGATGAGAAATAGCTTTGCAAGCTCACCTATCCAGCGAATTAGGCTTTGAATAAGCCGCATTTTTGCAATCAATACCGCACACCTTATCCACTGTGATTTAAGTTAAGCAATCGATTATTTTGCGCACAGCTTCTCTATGCACATAGGACAGATTTTAAGCCAGCAGTTAAAAACCAAATTTTTAAAATACGTTATATTTACTTACATTAAGTTTAGCTTTTTATAAAACAGCAAGTTAAATGAGTTTATACAGTTTACAAGCCGATAATCTGTTTATTTATCCATCAAAATTTCATATTTTAAATAAAAGTTTTCCATTTCCCCTTTAAAAAATATTTTGACACCCCTATTTAATATTTTAATGATTGATAAGGAGTTCGCTCGTGAAAAAAGTGGTTAAAGCAAAAAATTTAGTTGCCTTCCGTCTTTGGTTAGAAAAGTTAGGATATTCTGTTCGCACATTGGCAGATAATCGTGGATTTACATTCAGTTTTAAAAAAGAATATGGTCTAGTGACTGTAGATTTGTCTGGTAATGCTTTGGCCATGCAGCTCGGTGAAGAGTTTGAAGATCATTTAAAGGCGTAATCTTCTCTATAATTTATTCGAACGATTTGAAATAAATGATTTAATTCGATTGATTCGAATCCACATTTCAAAATTTGCCCGTATATTCGGGCTTTTTTTCACCTTTGATGTTGCTGACACATTTTTATTGATTTAAATTTCAGACAATAAAAAAGCAAGATTAGACATCTTGCTGTATCTCCTGGTTCATCATCTTTCATTAGATTTTATTATTAGAATTAGTCTTCAAAAAAGACCATGTTTAAGACACTGATTTTTTCGCATTTCAAAAACAAAAAAGCAAGGTATAAAACCTTGCTTAATCTAATGGTGGGGACGGAGAGACTCGAACTCTCACACCTCGCGGCGCTGGAACCTAAATCCAGTGCGTCTACCAATTTCGCCACGTCCCCAACTCGGGTGCTGACAATGTCAGACTTTAATTTGTTTTAAAAACCTGTTTATTTGGCAACTTAATAAATTAAGTGGTGGGGACGGAGAGACTCGAACTCTCACACCTCGCGGCGCTGGAACCTAAATCCAGTGCGTCTACCAATTTCGCCACGTCCCCAACAGGGTTGCTGACAATGTCAGACTTTTTAAAACTTGGCAGAGGATCAAGGATTCGAACCTTGACGAACGGTTTTGGAGACCGTCATGCTACCATTACACCAATCCTCTGTGACCTTCATTACCAAACTCATGTTTAGTAATTCAGTGGTGGGGACGGAGAGACTCGAACTCTCACACCTCGCGGCGCTGGAACCTAAATCCAGTGCGTCTACCAATTTCGCCACGTCCCCGATGGCTGTGTATATTATAGAGATCACCCCTACATGACAAGCCTTTTTTATAAAAAAGCATCTTGTTTGTTTAAATAAAAAACAATAGTGCTTTTTTTGTATTTTTCTTAAGCAAATTCAGCAACTAAGTCGCTTTTTAAGCGATAAAAATCCACCAATCTGTCATTTTTTTGCTTCATCAACATGTGTTGCAATAGCTGACTAAACCCTTGATATTGCATTGGCAGATCAAGCTTTAAGCGTTGGCAATGTAAATAGGCCCAATCTTGATAGTTTTTTGCCTCCAAACGCTGTGATGTCAGCCATTCCAAGAAAATAATCCCCAAAGCGTAGATATCACTGTGCAAAGATTTTGCTTGTCCATGGAAAAGTTCTGGAGCCATATAACGTGGTGTCGCAGTTAAGGCATTTTGTTGGTCAACAGCCAACGGGAGCGCTTGCTCAAAATCGATGAGCCTGCACTGCCCCTGCCAATTCACAAAATGCTCTTGTTTTAAATCTGCATGTATCCAACCGTGCAAGCTTAATCGTTCAACCACATCGAGTGCTTGCCATAGCACTTGCCTCACCTGCGCAAGGCTCAAATTCGATGCAGGCTGTACGAACCAAGGCTCGGCATTCGGGAGTATTAATAGGCGATCAATAGACTCTTGCTGAATACTGAGATGCGACTGTTTTATCACTTGAAAAGGTAGCGTGATGCTGTTTTGTGTAGACGCTTGACTAAATAGTTGGTACAGCTCAATTTCACGACCAAAACTAGCTACATGTTCAGGACTGCTGTCACTGACTTGCGCCTTGAGCCAATAACGTTGTTGATTGAATTGAAATTGATATAGACGACGCCCAAAAACCAAACTTTTAGATTTGGTTTTTGGCTCATAAATGATTTGCGTTAAATCTGTGGATTTAAACCGCAATAAACTCTGCATGTCGTTGGCTGGGTTCATTTTGATAATTTAATAATTCCAAACAATGCTGAATGGTCTTACCGATACGGGCTTGCGTTTCGATTAATGAAATCTTCGGCCATGTGGCTCTTTCACCTTCACGTTGCAATACCTTAAACAGATAAGGTCGAGGATTTTGCAACATATAACTATAGTGTCTTAAGCCATATTTCCCCACAATATTGACATCACCATAGTAACGCTGATCCATCACGCCATAACCATGATCAAGCAAACGTCTAACAGGTGGAATACTTCCTGCGCGCTCACGGGCAAAATCCATAACCCCTTTACTAATCACCTTACCTTGACGACGAACGATCCGCTCAGGCCAACTCAACATGCTTTTACGAAAGCGTGCAGCATCATCCTGCATAAACGGCACAATATGCGGATTGACCTGACTGGCGATACTATAATTAATATTATATAGACGTGCCATTTTCTCCTGTGGGAAATCACTGCGCACACTACCATCTACCCAACGTGTTGCCGACATATATGGCGTAAATTGCCCGTCATAACGCTTACTTGTCAGTCGTACCGGTGGAAATAGAATGGGCACTGCACATGATGCCAGCACTGCACTCCATACCAACAAATCGGGTGATGTATAGGCATTCATAATTCTTGCATCTTGTGATGCATCATAAGGCGCAACTGCCACATTGATATGCAGACCAGATTGCTTATAGGCTTCGGAAAAAGTTAAGTCACCTAAGTTTTCAACCAAAAACTTTTTCAGATATTTTACATCCGCCAAGCCGCCATTACCCTGCACTAACTCAGTCAATTTCCGAAAGTGAAATGCCTCACTAAAGAAGTTTTGTCCGTTTAATAAATTGGTAAATTCTGACGGTTTAGATACACCCAACATCCCTGTCATAATGGCGCCAGCACTGGAACCTGACAAAACTTTTGGCATGAGGTCTTGTTCCATCAGCGCTTTACACACACCGGTATGAAACAAGCCTAAAGTTGAACCGCCGGAAAACATCAATACAGGTTGTCCATAGGCTTTTTGGCTTTGTTCAAAGAATTCAATTTTTTGTGCAGCATCAAGACAAACGCATTCTTCAGATGCGATAAAAGCCAAACTTTGACTCACCTCATCAACATAGTCTTCAATAATTTTTTTGGTGCCGACGTAGGCTACTGTAAACAGCAAGGGATGGGCAATATTGCCCACATCATAAGTTAAACCTTCACTTAAAATATACATCAAATCTCGGGTACGTTTCTGAGCACGATATCGTCTCAGTAACCCTAAACGATGAGTAATAATTTCTGCATCAAAATACGGTGAACTATTATCGAGTTTCCATTCTTGCGCACCCGATTCTTCATCTATTTTAAGTGCGATATCTTTCCATTCTTCATAACATTCAGCACAGTCGAGCTGACGCTTTAATTTTTTTATCCGATATGCCTGATGCGGATTAATACTTTTTGAAAACCCTGTAAACAACATGACTATCCCTCAGCACACTTTAAACTGTTCCCTCAGCTAGATTTATAACAACTTTTTGGTTGTTCGAATAGCGCATATCTGCCTGAACAATCATTAAACTTTGACATATTTCAGCGATTATAACTGCATTATTGATGTACACTGCTGTCATATACCAACCAACAACAAGACACGACACGCTGACTTATCATGGCTACAATTGATTTACCTGACAATATCCTTCAATCGCTATCTACTGTACTCTTAAAACTACAGCACAGTTTGCCTGAGCTGAAGCAAGCACCCGATTTTTCGAGTATCGCGTTTAAATGGCAAGATAAACAGCTTAAAGCCATTCAACAGCCCAAAGTCATGTATTTAGAAGATTTAAAAGGAATTGAACGTCAAAAAGAAAAAGTGATTCAAAACACTTTACAGTTTTTAAAAGGCTTACCTGCCAATGATGTTTTACTCACTGGCTCTCGTGGTACAGGTAAATCATCCATCGTCCGTGCTCTGCTCACCCATTATGCAGACCAAGGTTTACGTTTAATTGAAATTGAGCGTGATGATCTATCTGATTTACCAGAAATCCAAAATTTAATTAAAAATCGCCCTGAAAAATTTATCGTATATTGTGATGATTTGGCATTCAATGCTGAAGATGAAAACTATCGCAGTTTAAAAAGTGTTTTGGATGGTTCATTACAATCAGGTTCAAGTAATTTTATTATTTATGCTACCAGTAACCGTCGTCATTTATTGCCAGAATTCATGCATGAAAACACACCTGTAACCAAGGTAGATGTGCCTCAATATACTGAGCTCCATCCACAAGAAGCTATCGAAGAAAAAATATCTCTTTCTGACCGCTTTGGGATGTGGCTGTCGTTTTACCCAATGGATCAAAATTTATATCTCGAAATTGTGGAACACTATCTTGCCAAGGCTGATTTAGCCATGACCAGCGAAGTTCGTGCTGAAGCCTTAAGATGGTGTCAGTCTCGTGGGCAGCGTTCAGGCCGTGCTGCTTATCAGTTTTCAAAGCATTGGATTGGGTCTGAAAATCTAAAGGCTTTGGAAAAATAACGTCTACAATATTTTTATGATCTGAAAATATAAGTTCTGCAAAGCCAGTCAGACAATTTCAGCTAAAAGCAGCCACATCCTCGTTGGCTGCTTTTAAATGCTAATAAACTCTTGATTGAACCAATTTCTTGAAAATCATTAAGAACACACCACTTATGGCGCTAAATTGAGTTGACCAATCACATATAAGGTATTGCAATCAATCACATTTTTCTCCGCATCAAGGTATTTTTGCTCCAAGATCCCATCCGTTTCTGTAAAACCATAATCATCATTTATAATTGCCAAATGCTGTTCATCAATCACCCACAAGCCTTCAACTTTATCGTGTGGATAATGTAAAGTTTCGACTAAATCGACAACTAAGCTCTTTGCCACAGGCAAAATATTTAATTTTTTTAGCGCCTCCCACCCCTCATTAAGCACATATTGTTCAGGTGTTTGCCCATCAATGAGCAATCCTAAAGATTCATTTTGCTGAAAATGATCACTTAGTTGAACTTTTTCTAGGTTTGTCGCCGCATCGAGATATATTTTATAGATTCGTTTAAAAGCGTTTGGATTATCTTTATAAAAATCATCATCACGTTCAGCCACTAAAAAACATGTTTCACTCAGCGCGACAATGGCTGTATTTGAGTTTGACTTAAGTTCTTGCCGATATAGATATTGTTCAATTGACCCATCGTCTAAATTGACCACCACAATACGAACCAAGTCCGATGTTGTGACTGATGAATCTGGATTACTCATCGTCGATTGCATGATGCCGACCAATTTTTTTTGATCAGGTGTAATCGTCAGACCTTCCATCCCCCGATTTTGCTTACGGTTGGCAAATTCATTTGGAAGAAAATAACCCGACTTGCAACGCTCATCTTGTTTGTATGCATTAATACGGTCTATTTCCAAGCCTTCACTATTAAAATGAACAAGATGAGGCCCATATTCATCACTCACCCAAAAAGTGCCATCTTTTAATGCAACTAAGCCCTCAGAATCTAAACCATATTCATCTGTGCCAATTGCTAAAACCACACCATTTTAATCATAAGCCACTTCTTTTGTTGCACCAAAATGCCGATTTGGCAAACCTGTTATAGGTCTCCCAGTTGGATCTTTGAGTAAGATTTCTTTCAATTTTTTAATCGATCCATCGAACTGCAATTCAAAAAGCCCGATTTTTGGCGTATAGCTTGGATCTAAGAATATCTTGCCTTTATCTCCATTCACATCATAGGTCGTATTCGGACCTCGATCCGTAAGAGCATAAAATTGATATTTTTGAGTGGGATGTGGTGAAATTTCCGAGCCAAAACCTCCACAACGAATTTCGATAAAATGGTCTTGTTTTGCCCCATCTGGAATATTATGGATATCCAAAATTTCATAGGGTAAAGAAACACCTTTGTAAAATTTCTTTAGGTCAATATGACTTTGATTTGGTTTTGATTGATCCAAAGCTTCATTATTTTTTGTCATTATTTCACATGGCTCTAATTATTTATTGAGCCATCATATCCACAATAATGATCTAAAACCACAATCTCTTTTTTGAAACACACAATAAAAAAGAGGCTAATTTAGCCTCCTTTTTAAACGATTTTTACGCTTCGTTTGGATTACTTAATTCCGTCATCGGCCAACGCGGTGTAGTTGTAACAGACAAACCATCATGCTGACCCGCTTTAAGACGCTGATAACCAGCAAACGCAATCATTGCACCATTATCTGTACACAGCGCAGGTTCTGCATAAAACACATTTGCACGGATTTTTGCCAAGTCAGCTTCTAAGCGCTCACGTAAACGCTTGTTTGCACTTACACCACCGGCAATAACTAAACGTTTTAAACCAGTTTGTTTTAAGGCCTTCACTGATTTTTTCACCAATGTATCAACCAACGCTTCTTGGAATGATGCAGCGATATCCGCCTCACGACCTTCGCCTTCAACTTTTTTCAATTGAACTGAAACGGCAGTTTTTAAACCACTAAATGAAAAATCTAAACCTTGGTGTAGCATTGGACGTGGAAATTCAAAGGCATTGATGTCACCATTGATCGCCAATTTCGAAATATTTGGACCACCTGGGTATGGTAGACCCATCATTTTAGCGACTTTATCGAATGCCTCACCTGCTGCATCATCAATCGACTCACCCAATAATTCATATTGACCAATTCCATAAGCAGCCATCAATTGAGTATGTCCGCCAGAGACTAAAAGTGCCACAAATGGAAATTCTGGTGGAGTTTTAGACAACAAAGGCGCCAACATATGACCTTCCATATGATGTACACCAATTGCAGGTTTATTCAGTGCAAATGCCAACGTACGACCAAACAATGCGCCTGTCATTAATGCACCCATCAAGCCCGGCCCGCGAGTATATGCGATGGCATCAATTTCAGATTTATCAACTTTACTTTCTTCAAGCAATTGTTTTAATAACGGAATTAACTTACGCACATGGTCACGTGAAGCTAATTCAGGTACCACACCACCATATTCTGCATGCAGTTTGATTTGGCTATACAATACTTGTCCGCGTAATCCTTGCTCACTATCGTAGAGTGCGAGTCCTGTTTCATCACACGAAGTTTCCAAGCCTAAAACGATCATTAAACTGCCTTTTGCCCATTTCAAAATATTGCGAAACCTATTATAGACTTGTGATATGAGATGTAAATGAGTAAAATACTGACCTTCACTTGTGATCAAGGGTAATTCGACCCGAGATCTTATCCATAACTTAATGAGGATTCTTCATGCCACAAGTTAAATTGAAAGAAGGCGAACCAGTAGACGTAGCTATCCGTCGTTTCAAACGTTCATGCGAAAAAGCGGGTGTTCTTGCTGACGTTCGTAAACGTGAATTCTACGAAAAACCAACTCAAGAACGTAAACGTAAAAAAGCTGCTGCTGTTAAACGCTACCAAAAGAAATTGGCTCGCGAATCAGTACGTACTACTCGCCTTTACTAAGATTAATTTGTGATTGATTGACTAACCTGGACAAGATAAATGACTACTTTAAAAAACCAAATAACTGAAGTTTTAAAAGCCGCTATGCGTGCTAAAGAAATGGACAAGTTAACGGTAATACGTAGTCTACAGGCAGCAATCAAGCAAATCGAAGTCGATGAGCGCATAGAGCTTGACGATAAGCAAGTTCTTGCGGTCATTGAAAAGCAAATCAAACAACGCAAAGAATCGGTTAAAGCCTTTTTAGGTGCAAATCGAGATGATTTAGCTAGTAAGGAACAAGCCGAGATTGAGGTGTTATCTCAATTTCTACCAGAAGCTATGACTGAGGAAGAACTTGATTCCATCATTGCGCAAACAATTACTGCGCAAGAAGCTACTAGCATGAAAGATATGGGTAAGGTGATGAACTCTCTACGTCCGCTCATAGCCGGACGTGCCGATCCTGCACAAGTTTCAGCTAAAATTAAAGCGAAACTCTCTTAATCTTTCATCTATATTGTTTGATTTGGTCTATTTAAGTTCGCTGATGACTTAAATAGCCAAATTATCCAAATTCAAAAATAATTCAAATCCATACATCATTTATTTTTTTCTTTATTATCTAACGATTTCATACTTACAAATATCTCGCCAACTTCCATCTACTGGATTTTGAATTGCAGCTTGTTCGATTTCAATCAATTTAAAATTTGCTCGTTCACATAGACGTCGCGCTCGCTTGTTTTCCACATCTACAAAAGCGTTTAATTGCTGAAATCCTAGACCATTTAATAATTGATCCACAAATAACTGCAAGGCTTCAGTCGTCAAACCCTGCCCTTTAAATTCAACATTTCCCCAAAATCCAACGGCAGCTTGATTTTCCATCCAATTGATTTGATGAATATCCATGACACCTAAAAAGTTATGCGACTGTTGCTCACGAATCACATAAACAAAATTTTCCTGATTTAACGCTGCCAACACCCTCGAATCACAAAATGCCAATGAAGCATCCAAACTAGGTTCTTGTAAGGACCAAAATAAACTTGCAGGAAACATTCGTAAGATCTCTATACTTTGACAGATCGCTTCATAAAGTACTTTTGCATCGTGACGCTGAATCAACTGAAGCGTGATTCTGCCATGGCTTATATCAAAATCATCGAGTTTCATTTTTTTCAGTTTCTCGCAATGATTTAAAATGTTTGTAAAACCAATTTTAATTTAGGGCACACTGCACATTATATTTTTTTAATAATTGCATCTCTTTTGATGCGATCACCTGCTGAATCACATCCTGCTTATTCATATTACGGTACTCACGATCTAAAAATGCACGATTTTCGTCTGCAGCACGATAAAGATCATTCACATAAGTCTGAACAATACCGCAGTATTTCACTTGCTGGTCTGCTTTAAATCCCTGTTGCTGTGGGTCTAACTGACTAAAAAATTGTCGCACATCGGTTTTATATTTTTCGTTAATATCATTCACAGCAATCACATATTGCTCTGCGCTCGCTGCTGCAATATTCGTTGCTAAGCCCAACAGACAGGCCGCCAAAATCATATTTTTCATTTGTAAGTTCTTAATCATAAACATTTTACATCCAGCTAGTTTACACTGATTTATCTAAGCCACTAAAACTACAATTTGCACTTTATAATCAACATAGATAAGTGCATCACAGTTGAAATCTTTATATTTTTAATTTCCGTTCATTTTGCATTTCGTCCACACGCTGCTTGATTTTCGCAGAAAGACTTTTCGAGTCTTTGGCGATGCGCTGCGCCTGTAGCAAAGATTTAATCGCTCGCTCTTCATCCCCACCCCAATACTCTACTTCAGCTCGATATCGCAGCACATTGACCGAACGGAAGCTTGCATCTTTGTCTGCATCAGCCATTTGCAACATCAGTCGCCAACCAGTCAAGTCAAGCGGATTTGCTTGTAAAAATCGCTGTAGAATCAGTTGTGCCTGGGCATATTCTTTGTTTCGAATCAAAGCCTCTGCATATTTATAATTTAATGCCCGATTTTCAGGCATGATGATTGCCGAACTTTTCACAGCGTTCACAGCATCGGCTGTTTTGTTTTGTCCCAACAGCACATCGGTCTGTAAAATAATAAAAAGTGCATGCGATGCATTTTGTTTTGCCGCTTCATTTAATAACTTTTGGGCAGCACTAAAGTCACCTTGCTTGATATGTAAACTCACTAAAGCCAGCTCAGCTGCATAATTCTTTTGCGCCACCATTGCATTTAATTGCAATTCAGTTGCCTGACCTGACAGTACTCGACTATACCAACGCAGAATTTCAAAATCTTGATCAACCAAACTGGTTTTAACTTGAGGCAACTGATTGGCACGTAAGCGCGCTTCGCTCATACGCTCCGTGGTTAGAGGATGCGTCAACCAAAAATCAGGCAGAAAGCTCACTCGACTCGTAGAGCGATGCATCACTTCAAAGAAGTCAGCCATGCTCTGCGGATTGTATCCAGCACGGTACATATACTGCATCCCAATACGGTCTGCTTCACGTTCTTGGTTTCGGCTATAGGTTAGCTGTTTATCCATCAAAGCAGCTTGTGAGCCCATCATTACAGCCGCACCGACATCACCATCTGCCTGCGATGCCACCAAGGCTCCGACCAAAATACCAGCTAGTGACAATAAACCTTGCCCTTTAAAGGCTTCTTGCGAACGACTGTAATGACGTTGTGATACATGTGCAATTTCATGCGCCATCACCCCTGCCACTTCATCCATGTTACGTGCTGAATTAATTAATCCTGCATTTAATGCAAATAAACCGCCAGGTACAGCAAAAGCATTAATTTGTGGATCATTAATTAATAACAAACCGACCGGTTGATTGAGTTGAGTTTGACTCAAAATATGCGTAAAAACAGATAAAAGACGATCCTCCATCCACGGATTTTCAGTCACAGGGAGTTGTCGATGCACCTCACGATACACCTTCTCGCCAATGGCACGCTCTTTTTGTTGATCCAACAAGCCGACGCCACTACCTATTTCAGGCACAGAAAATTGTGGGAATGAACTAAAATCTACGGACTGCGTCTGCGCCAATGTCGAACAAAGCCCGAGACCACATGCCAGTAAAATCTTTTTCAAAGTCTATTCTCTAAATTTCATATTCGTTCTTCATCGAATATAGCATTGAATTTTGGTGAATTATGGAGAAAACTGTTGTGATTGTTTATTCAAATTTTGGATTAACCACATAGCGTGGCGCGCGTTCATGTACCAAAACATCCACTAAATTTTGATAAGCCAACTCTGCCATACGTTTACGGGTTGCCGCTGTTGCTGAACCTACATGGGGTAATGTCACGACATTGGCTAATGTAAATAAAGGGGATTCTTGAAGTGGCTCTTGCTCATACACATCTAAGCCTGCTGCAAATATTTGACCACGACTTAATGCATCGATTAATGCGGCTTCATCAATCACTGAACCCCGTGAAATATTGACCAATACCGCATGTGATTGCATCAAGGCCAACTCACGCTCACCAATTAAAGCTTTCGATTCTGCATTTAAATCCACTGCAACGACCACAAAGTCAGCACGTTGCAACAAATCATCCAAATCGCAATATTGCGCTGATAACGATTCAGCCAATTCAATTTTTTCTCGGCGATTATGATAGAGTACATTCATATTAAAGCCGTAGCGAGCACGACGCCCAATGGCTGCTCCAATATGTCCTAAGCCAATAATTCCGATGGTTTTAGCAAAGATATCCATGCCAAATTGCTCATGACCCACTGTACGCTTCCACTGCCCTTGTTTGGTCCATTGATCCAATACAGGCACTTTACGTGCTGCACTCATCAATAAGGTAAATGCTAAATCTGCTGTAGTTTCCGTCAACACATGTGGTGTATGACTCAACCAAATATTTTTTTGATTTAAAAATGCTAAATCATAGTTGTCATAGCCAACACTTACACTTGAGATAACTTTTAATTGTGAGGCATGGGCTAAATTTGAGGCATTCAACAAACGTCCCGCACCAATCATGGCGTCAGCATCTTTTGAATGCTCAAGAATTTGCTGATTCACATCGCCCAATTTAGGACTAATTTGGAAAACTTTAAATTGCTGTTCTAAACGTTGGATTATTTCTTGATCTATTTGACTAAAAACCACTACTTTTTTTTGCATAAATTTTCCATTTACGTAATTTAAGTATTTTGTCCTGCCTTATTTTGCATAAATTGCCATAGGCGTTTTTTCAATAAAGGCTGTTCAATCATTTGCTGTAAAGATGCCAATGGATACACCTTCGCATGCTCTAAATGCGGAATATCGCCTAGGCAAATGACATTTTTATCCAAGCTCATCGTATCGATAAAACCCTGTACATAAGATGCTGCACCACGACCATCTTGCAAATTCACCCAACCAAATGGCCACTGTAAAGTAAAGAAATCAGCACTGACTGCGCGCTGAATATTGCTCCACAAAACTTGCTGCTCTGCAGTTAATTCGGTGGCATCAATAACAATGACACAGTGCATTAAGCAGATGGCTTCTAAGTTAAACGAAGGGATTTGAACAATTGGACGAACTTCAACAGTTTCAACAACCTTTGGTTCATCTTTTGGTGCTTCTACAGGTTGATTTACAACAACATCAACGTTTTTTTTAAGCTCAGTCTGTGATGGAACAGGCGTTGGCTGAGGCGCATTTTTGAGTAGTATTTCAGAGACTATTTCAGGAGCCGCCTGATCTCGCCAAATATTTGAGCTAAATTGCTGACACGGTGCTGCCTGAGGAATCCATATATCAATTCCCATTGCCGCCATTATGCTTCGCTGATGCCCAATCATGCTTTCATTTTCACCTATTCAAGGCTTGATATTCTAACGGGATTCACTCTGTTTTGCTGAACTTTTATAAATCAATTAGATCATACTATTTCTTTAAAGATTCTGTAGACTTGCTCAGATTACTTTTCATTGACACTTTTAATCTATTCATAAATCAAGCCGCTATAAATAATTATACGATCATTAAACTATTTTTCTTTTGCATTAGTTCAACTATCTCAGCTGATTCAAATCCAATACGCCAATATAGTAGCTGCAAAACATCCAACTCATCTTGCGTGATAATTCGATCATTCCATAAACATATTTCAGCAACCCCAAGAATGCTTAACCGCTCACGCAGCAGCAGCCCAGAAATATCATTTAGGATTTCAGCCAAATCAATTGGCTCATCAGATATATCGCGATAGAACTCTAGTTCTTCTTTCGTTAAGATTCGATTGAGGATTTTTTCACGCACTTCGAGTTGGTTATCACTGTTAATTTGTTGCACATGCAACAAGGCATCAATCAAACGCACAATACTCGGTTTTACATCTTCTAAAGATGTAGGTGTATGTGCAGGCAACAGATTTAACTCATATTTGACTGTTTCAAGTAGTAATGCATCGAGCAAACCAATTTCACCATCTTCCTGAATAATTTTGGCCAGCTTGGTTAAGAACTGCCGTGAAATTGTTGCTGGCATGGTACCAATATTTTTACATGCCTCATGAAAAATTGAGATATGCACACGACCATCAAGATTCAATAATGCATCTACAATCGCACGACTCACTTCAGCTTCAGTCGGAATAAACTCTCGATACTGACGAATCATTAAAATCGCAACCATCACCTCACGCGAACCGGTTGCAGTTTGCAAGGCACGTTGGATCAATTCAGGCCGCTGCCAATTTTCACGAATCTCGGGGTTCAACGGTTTAATTGCATCTCGTATCGCAAAACTGATCGGTGACAAGCGCAGTAAAGGTAATGGTTGTGGCGAGTTCCATGGAGTTGCAACATCTGGACTGGCTTCTTCTAGTGAACGGAACAAATAAAATAGCGGTTGGTTTCGCAGTTTTTTTAAATTTTCTAGTTGCAGGTCATGAATGAGCGCCGGATTTAATTCAAAAATGCGCTGTTCAATACTTGGGTGAATATTCATCCAGTTTTGCGGACTGAGTGAGTTTGCAAAACACATATGAGAAATCGATTCTGCATATTCACTATGAATTTGCGAACCTGAATGATGCACATAAATCCTTAATAAGGTTTGAATATTGGCATCATTTTGAATCAGACGTTTGGTTTTCTGATCATTGCGATAGGTTCGAGAACCCAAAGAGATATATTTAATAAAGCGGGAAATCAAAACACCCAAGCTTCCGATCAACCAAATGACCGCGCCAATCGCTACAAAGAGCGTTTCAAACTTATTGTCCCGTGCTTGTCCATTTTTATAGAAACCACGTTTTGCAATTTTACTGCCCCACTGACTAAAGGTCGTCAAACCGCTATATAAGATTTTCAAACGGGTATTTTCAGCAGCTTCCCCCGACAAGATCTTATTAAATTCATGGCTCAGCAAACCATACATTTCCATCTCATCTAGGGTTTGTAAGGCACCCCAGGTTAAAATGATCGATGTATCTCGAGGGCTAAAACCAGCGGTGAGCGCATTCACACCCACTTCATCAGGTAAGACATAAAGTGCAGGAGTATCGATTAGAAAGGTATCTGCCAGTTGCTCCGTCATACGCAGTGCAACACTTTCTTCAGGAATACTTTCAATGAGACTCAGACGTCGCGCACCTAACTGTTTTGCAAGTGAATAGCCGCCTAAGCGAAAGGTGTAAAAATCATAGAGAACTGAAACCAACATAATCAGCAGTACAGTAGCCACTAAAAATGGGCTAAGGACATGCCAATAGATAGACTGAGTGGAATCATAATAATCCACAATTAAACCGACAATTACATTAATAATTGCGACGGTCAAAAACACTGCCGCCATACACATGGTGACAGGCCAAAACATATTTTTGTTTTTTATAAAATCATAACCCACACGTCTCAATGTAATACCCTTAAGCTACATTGTCTTTTGTTTGCTCATCATAAATGAAAAAAGCGGGAAATTCCCGCTTTTTCAGTGTGTTTTCAGCAGATTATTCTTCGCGAACACCTGTTAAATCCACAGAAGCTGCATCAATGTTAACATCAATATAGGCTGGCTTTTCATTTTTTGCAGAGTCATTACGCTTACGCTCTAAAGCTGCCAAATATTCAGCATCAATACCGCCTGCCACATATTTACCATCAAATACCGAGCAATCAAAGTCCTGTAACTCAGGGACTTTCTTGGTGCGTACTGCAGATTTCAAATCTTCCAAATCTTGGAAAATTAGGCGATCAGCACCAATGATTTCACGAATTTCTTCTACACTTCGTTCTGACGCAATCAGTTCAGATTTGGCTGGCATATCGATACCATACACGTTTGGATATTTCACCATCGGTGCAGCAGATGCAAAGAATACTTTTTTCGCACCCGCATCACGCGCCATTTGAATGATTTCATTACAAGTCGTACCACGTACAATCGAGTCATCGACCAATAGTACGTTTTTGCCTTGGAACTCTAGCTCTACAGGGTTTAGCTTTTGACGCACAGATTTCTTACGAAGTTGCTGACCCGGCATAATGAAGGTACGACCGATATAACGGTTCTTCATGAAGCCTTCACGGAATTTCACACCTAAGGTATTTGCAAGCTCGAGCGCAGAAGTACGTGAAGTATCAGGAATTGGGATCACGACATCGATATCGTGCTCATCACCCCATTCACGTAGAATTTTCTGAGCAAGTTTTTCGCCCATTTTCAAACGTGCTTTGTAAACTGAAATACCGTCAATGGTTGCGTCTGGACGCGCAAAATATACGTATTCAAAGATACAAGGACGATATTCAGGGGCTACTGCACACTGCTTGGTCGACATCACGCCATCAGCAGTAATATAAATTGCTTCACCCGGTGCAATATCACGCTCAACCTTAAAGCCGAGCGCTGTAATTGCGACAGATTCAGACGCAATGATATATTCCATACCATTTTCAGTCTCACGCGAACCGTAGATCAATGGGCGAATACCATTTGGATCACGGAAACCAACAAGGCCCTGACCGGTGATCATAGCAACAACCGCATAACCACCTTTGCAACGTTCATGCACACGTGAAACCACGTGGAATACATCTTCAGCGCTTGGTGTAAGTTTTGCGCGTTTTTGCAATTCGTGAGCAAATACGTTTAATAATACTTCTGAGTCTGAATCGGTGTTCATATGACGTAAGTCAGTCTTGAACAAGTCATCATGAATTTCAGCAGCATTGGTTAAGTTACCGTTATGTGCAAGCGTAATGCCATAAGGTGAGTTTACATAGAATGGCTGAGCTTCAGCACTGCTAGAAGAACCCGCAGTTGGGTAACGAACATGGCCAATACCATAATTACCCTGTAATGCACGCATATGACGTGTGTGGAACACATCACGTACCATACCCGTATCTTTGCGCAGGAATAAACGACCATCCTGACAAGTTACGATCCCGGCTGCATCCTGTCCACGATGTTGTAACATCGTTAACGCATCAAACAACATTTGGTTAACAGGTGATTTACCAGCTATACCAACTACTCCACACATAGCAACCTCGCAGACAAGCTAGGGTTAATAAAAAGGATTATTTGTTGACTCACCTGATCCAGAACGTCCGTGCTTGTTCTGCGACTCAGATGGTAGGTCTGAAGATTTCTGAGCATCTTCAGACTGAATATGATGAAGTGCTTGATTTGCAGCATCTTTGGACAATTCGGTTGCCCAAGGCGCATATGGCAATAATGACTGAACCATTTTAGATTGTTTCCAATGTGGTGAACTTTCTACCCAAGGACCTAGCCCCTGCATAGTGATCAGCACCACCAACAATCCTTTTAAGCTTCCAAAAACACCACCCGCCAGTCGATTTAAAGGACCAAGCTTTAATGTTTTCAAAATACTGTTCAATAACCATGTCGCGACCCAAGTCATGACTACAATCAACAATACAATAAATGCGAACGCGGCAATCTTTTGTACCACTGGATCTGTACTTAAAGATGTCATCGAAGGTGCAAGGACGGTTGCATACTTTGCCGCAATGACAAGTGCAAGAATCCATCCAATGAAGTTCGCAAAGGCTTTTACAAATCCTTGACGCAAACCGTTAAGCCCTCCAATGAGCAAAATAATCAGTATAAAGATATCAATGGTATTCATGATATTTACAATGCGTCTACGCAGTCTTTTACAAGTGTCGGACCTGTATATATGAGGCCACTATACACTTGTACAAGGCTTGCTCCTGCTTTTTGTTTCGCAACAGCATCTGCGCCCGACAAAATACCACCCACACCGATCAATGGAATTTGACCGTTTAATACTTTAGCAAAAGCTGCCAAACATGCCGTACTTTTTTCAAAGACTGGCGCACCGGATAGACCACCAGCTTCATCACCAAATGGAAGGCCTTCAACACCTTCACGTGACAAAGTCGTATTGGTGACAATCAGACCATCAATTTTAAATTTTAACAATTGTTGTGCAATAAAATTAATGTCTTCTGGTTCTAGATCTGGTGCAACTTTAAGTACTAAGGGTACATAATGTTGATTTTCATCCGCCAACTCGAGTTGACGTTTCTTGAGTGTCTCTAACAGTTCAGTCAAAGCATCACCGCTTTGTAAGCTGCGAAGATTTTTAGTGTTAGGAGATGAAATATTAACCGTAATATAAGAAGCGTAGCTATAAACTTTTTCTAGACAAATCAGATAATCATCAACTGCTTTTTCAACAGGTGTAACTGCATTTTTACCGATATTGATCCCAAGTACACCCTTAAATTTTGCAGCTTTGACATTTTCGATCAACTGATCCACGCCATCGTTGTTAAAACCCATACGGTTAATAATGGCTTTTGCTTTCGGTAAACGAAATAAACGAGGTTCAGGGTTCCCTGATTGTGGAAGGGGTGTAATTGTACCAATTTCAATAAAGCCGAAGCCCTGGCTCGCCAGCGCATCGATATAAGCACCGTTTTTATCAAGACCGGCTGCTAAACCAACAGGATTAGGAAATTCGATTCCCATACATGTCACTGGTTTAGACGCCACGTTTTGACGCATCATTCCCATCTTGTGAGAAGATTTCAACAGCGATAATGTCAGCTCATGTGCACGCTCTGGTGCTAAAGTAAACAACAAAGGGCGGGCTAGAGAATACAACATATCTATAAAAGTCTACTGCTTTTTAAGTCGGCATATTATAGGCACAGCACAAATAAAACACCATGCTTAGCAGATCTTTATTTTTACCGATTATTGTACACTCGCTGTTAATTTGACCTGTCCCGCTTCAGAACTTAACTCCATCTTTTCAATACTTAAGCCCATTTGAACCAATTGCGTCAAAAAATTGGCCAGAATTGCATAATTTTCATGCATCACTGCAATCTGTATTTGCTCACCGACTTGTTGCGATGCTACTGACAAGCCCTGTTGTTGCGATACACGCTGAACTTTTTCCAACGCGCTCAGTTGTGTATCACCTGCTGGTTTCATCGTGACGGCATTACTTTGCATCCAAACAACAGTATCTTTGAGTTCATTCACGCGCTTTTGTTGAAAATTTGCAGCTTTGTTCATATAAAACAGTGCCGAACCAATCGCTGCCACTACAACAAAAATCGTGGTAAAGACCACCATGACTCGTTCACGAGTAGAAAGTTGGTCTAAATAATCAGTGATGCGCTCAATTTGCCCATCTATACGTTGCTGTAGGTTTTCCATTTTTGTCATTATTGTATTTTCACCAATCCAATCGCGCCGTTGGCACTTGGTTGAATATTCCCTAATTCAACTTTAAAACCTTGTTGTTTTAATTGATTGGTTAGGGTTTGTAGTACTTCTGCCGAATTGGCTTTTAGCTCCATATTCAACATCGAGGCTTCATAGCTGACACGATTTGCAGAAATTTGGTTTTGCATTAAAACTGGCCCGACACGGCTCAGTAAAGACAAAGCCTGCGCATTGCCTGTTTGACTCTGACGCAATTGTGATTCGAACTGGCTTTTCAGCGTTTGTTCAGTCACAGGATAGCTTTGACCAAACCAATATTTAAACTGATCAATCGCTTGTGACGCAGTGATATTTGCCACTTTTTTGTATTGATACCAACGAACTGCATCATAGCTAAACTGTGTAATTAAAGCCGCAACCAAAACTGCTGCACATGCTTTCCAATAACCACTCACACCCGTATTGGCTTTGGCTTTCGGCAAAACATTCAGTGGATGTTGTTTCGGTTTTTTTATATTGGGTAGTTCATAATGAAAAGATTCAATGTAATCATGCGTTACAGCGGCTTCAAGACTATGCGTCTGATCTGAACTTAGATTTGAAATCTTATAGTTCGGCTGACCAATTTGATAATCTAAATACAATGCCAAATCATCAACAGACTGACCGACATATTCATTATTTCGGACCAATAAATGACCGCTGACATTTGCCAAAACATGTTGCCCAGCTTCTGGGCTTGGCAAGACCAAAAAGTCAGGTAATAACGAAATGACTTTTACAGGAATTAGCGTCAAAGCATGCTGCATCGTTTCGACTGTACTATGCGCAATCCCCATGACCGTTAATTCATCCGGACTTTGAAAATGATGCAATACTTTCATTGCATCCAAAGGCAAAATGACATATTCCTCAAGTAAATATTTTACGCCGTCTGGGCCAAGTTTTTTATATTGGTTTTTTGGAAAAATTTGCTGAATGATTTGTACATCACGACTTGGAAAGAAAACAACCGCTTCCTTTCCCGCATGTGGCTGAATTTCCTGAATCAATTGTTCAAGTGTCGATGACTGCTTCCAGAAATCCCCTTCTGACCATTGCCAAACCCCATTGGCTTCGGGCATCCATAAATACAACATTAATTTTTCTGCCGTTTTAATTGGTTTTTATGTTGATGGTATAAACGTTTTAATTTGTGTCGATAACCCTGGAGCAATGACCGCTTGTTCATAAATGCGCGCTTCTGCCAAAGCATAGGGATTAAAATATTCTGAGACCAAAACACTGGCCATATGTGCCACAACGTTCATATGGCACACCACCACAATAGACTCATAGGGTAAATGTGACAACCATTCCACTGCAACTTTGGCATCATCTTCCGGTTTGATGGCATTACAAATAACCACAGGTACATGTGGAAAATGTTTTTGCAAAGATGAAAGTGTTTGCTGCGCACGCAGTAGCGGACTCACCACAAATACGTCTGGTTGAATTATATCTTTCAAATATGCTGCAGTTTCTGCCGCTTGAGTTTGTCCGCGCGCTGTTAAAGGACGCTTTTCATCATTCCCCATCACAGGCAGAGCAGCTTCGCCATGCCTAACCAATGTCAGTTGCATAAAATTTCCTTATTCTATTCCGCACATTATATACAGCCAGTATGACAAAGCTATGTGTATTACATATTAATCTGCAAACTTAAACTTGCTGATGTGGTAAGACAAATTCAACATCACTACGATGGCCATTTTTCATCAATGACAATGCAATATTCAGTGCCGGCGCACCTTCAAAAATCACTTCGTACAATGCACTGGTAATTGGCATATATACACCCAACTCCTCAGAGCGTGCGCGTACTTGCACAATAGTATTAATCCCTTCTGCAGTTTGTCCTAGTTCTTTGGTCGCTTGTTCTAAACTTTTACCACTGCCGAGTGCAAAACCAACCTGGTAATTACGACTGAGCGGACTACTACAAGTTGCAAATAAATCACCGACACCAGATAAACCTAGGAATGTTAATGGGTTTGCCCCTAATTTCACAGCAAAGCGGCTCATTTCGGCCAAAGCACGTGTCAAAATCATGCTCTTAGTATTTTCACCGACACCATAAGCCGCAGCCAGACCCATCGCGACTGCATAGATATTTTTCAGAGCACCGCCCAATTCCACGCCATGCACATCGTCACTTGCAAATACACGGAATAAAGCACTGTGTAGCGCTTGTTGAACTGCATAACGAACCAGCTCAGATTGGCTTGCGATCACTGTTCCCGCAGGCTGTCCCGCAACAATTTCCTTCGCCAAGTTTGGCCCTGAAAGTACACCATAAGGGACTTCAGGAAGTTCTTCACGAATAATATCGCTCATAAAACTAAAGGTATTGGCTTCAATACCTTTGGTTAAAGACACCACTGCTTGTGAGGTGATAAAAGGTTTGATCTGCTGTAAAACACTACGGAAAGAATGGCTCGGAATAGCCACTAAAATAATGTCACGATTACATACTGCTTGTTCTAAATCTGAAACAGCGAGCAAACCTGCTTCTAATTGAAAATCTGGCAAGTAACGTTTATTGATATGTGTTGCATTGATATCCGCAGCCACCGCCTCATCACGAATCCATATCATGGTGTCACAGCCATTACGTACTGCAGTATTGGCCATCGCAGTACCAAAACTCCCACCACCCAAAACCGTAACACGTAGTGCAGTTTTTTGGTCTACTGACACAGGGCTAACAAGACTTGCAAAATCAAGTTCTGACATTGTTCTTTTATCCTAATTTCTTTACTGATCGATCTTGATCAATCGACCTATTTTTCACTTTTATTGGTTTGCTTTATGCCAATGGCTTACAAAGTCAGCAGACTGTATTTCAGCACGCGGTGGAATGGCTTTCACTGCTGTACCGATATAAATAATGCCTGAAATCAAATCATTTTCCGTTAAGCCTAAGGCTTGTTTAAACAATTTAGATTCAACCACCGCCCCACTACGCCACATGGTTGAAAAGCCCTGTGCTTGTAGAGAGAGCAAAAAATTTTGTACTGCTGCGCCTGAACTTAAGATTTGTTCGAAATGCGGAACTTTGGGATGATCTTGTAATTGAGTTAAGGCCAAAACCAATAGTGGCGCACGAAATGGATGGTGTTTCACACGTTCCAACTGCGCTTCTTCTGTTTGTCCAGTATCGGCTAAGGCATGTGAAAGCAACTCACCAAATGCCTCACGTTCAGTTTCGGGAATAATCACGAAACGCGTAGGCTTAAGACGATGATGATCTGGCGCCGTTAAAGCGGCTTGAAATGCATTTTCCAATTGCTCAGCATTCGGCGCAGGTTCAATTAAATGACCAATCGACTGACGCTGATGAATATTTTGATGAACTGTATCAACTGCTGATTTTAGAATTGACATCTATACACTGTACTTTAAAACGTTTGCTCAAGATTAGCATATTCTCAATAACTTACTCTAGAATGTTTACATCAGACTCGGTGCTTATTTGTTAAGTCAGCTTTATTCACAGATTTACTATAAAAAAACCGCATAACTTGTACAGCAGTTCCCTGTTCTATAAGAAATTTTATGTTCAAATAAATCAAATTGTTTCTAACTCGGGGCACCGCATGAAAAAATTCAACAAAACTGTTGCCATTGTTAGCACGCTAAGCGCAACTGTGCTTTTAGCTGCATGTACATCTACGCCAACAAAATCTTTAGCGATTCAAAAACCGAATAATCAATATGAAGTGACTGCCGTAGGTAAAACCAGTTTAGCGGCAAAAAATAATGCAATTGCAGCAGCAAATAGTACCTGTGGTAAAAATGCGACCCCTGTTGTCGTGGATGAAAAGCAAGAATACAACGGTGTTTTAAAAGGCGTGGTCGATGAAAAGACAGGTCAAATGATTCAGGCTGCGGCTGGCGTACTTGGCACCATTACAGGAAATAGCGGCAGTATCAGCAAAGATGATGATTACCAAACTGTACTGACCTTTAGTTGCCGTGCCAACTAAAACGTTAGTCTGTGATGTCGTTTTGTCATTAACTCAAAATGAAATTATCGTCATGAAATAATTGTTATGAAATAGTCGAGATGAAATAAAAAAAGCCTGCAAATCTGCAGGCTTTTTTAGAAGCAAAAATTAGCAATAACCGTCTAAACGGGTTAAAGGTAATTTTTGACCAATGGCTTTTTCAATTTCAGGTAATGAAAAAGCATCATCTTCAGACAAGAAACTGATACTCACACCACGAGTACCCGCACGACCTGTACGACCGATACGGTGTACATAATCATCAGACTGTTCAGGAAGTGTAAAGTTCACGACATGAGAAACGCCATCGACATGGATACCACGACCTGCAACGTCTGTTGCAATCATGATGTTATGTTGACCATTTTTAAACTGATCAAGCATTTTCAAACGCTTATCTTGAGCGATTTCACCTGACAACATCACCACTTTATAACCGTCTTTTTTGAGATGATCATAAAGTTTACGCACTTGATCACGACGGTTGGCAAAGATCATGACCTTTTCAATTGGTTCATCACGTAAGATGTCTTCCAATAATTTATATTTATCAGACTTCGCCACCATGTAGACACGTTGCTCAACGTCTGCGTTGGTTTTCTTTTCAGGCTCAATTTCAACTGTAACGGGTTCAAACAACCACTGCTGTGCAAGATTGAGCACGTCATAACTAAACGTCGCAGAGAACATTAGCGTTTGGCGTTGTTCTTTACGTGGTGAAAAACGCACAATACGTTTAACTGAAGGAATAAAGCCCATATCTAAAAGACGGTCAGCCTCATCAATCACTAAAAATTCTATTTGATCGAGCCAAACTTCTTTTTGTTCAACAAAGTCAATTAAGCGACCAGGGGTTGCAACCATAATGTCGACAAAATTACGGTTTAATAGATTTTTTTGTTTATCGAAATCTACTCCACCCAATAAAGTCATGACATTAAGATCAGTGTATTTCACTAATTCTTTGGCATCACTTTCAATTTGCAATGCAAGCTCACGGGTTGGTGCAAGAATCAATGCACGCGGCTCACCACGATAACGCTGTTCCTTAATTGGATTATTCAACAAGTCATTGATCACACTGACCAAGAAAGCCGCAGTCTTACCAGTACCAGTTTGAGCACGACCAATAGCGTCATGTCCAGCCAATGTAAATTTTAAAACCTTTTGCTGAATAGGCGTCATATCCTTAAAACCTAAAGCATCAATGGCTTTTTTAAGGTTCGGATGTAAATTTAAGGTTTCAAAACCTGATGACATATAGATGTGCCCTAATTGAATAATCACAAAATTGCTGAAGCATTATAAACAAAAAACGCCCCAATTTACATTGGAGCGTTTTTGAGTACATTCAGACGATTAGTCTAAAGGTTGTACTTCTTCAGCTTGGAAGCCTTTTTGACCTTTAACAACGCTGAATTCTACGCGTTGGCCGTCACGAAGTGAACGGTGGCCTTCGCCCATAATTGCGCGGAAATGAACGAATACGTCGTCGCCGCCGTTACGTTGAATAAAGCCAAAGCCTTTAGTGTCGTTGAACCATTTAACAACGCCTTGTTCACGAGCTGTCATAAGTTAATCCTTATCGTATTTAAAAAAGAAGGACCACCCGGTGTTGCAAACAGCAGACCAAACAAGGTTAAAAAAAATATTTTTATTTCTAAGCTTGTAATCATTCTGTAAAACTATCAACAAAATCCCGGTTACATCCAAATATATCAAGAGTTAAGAGGCTTCACAGCCAACAAAAATCTTAACAACGCAACGAGCTTAACACGGGTTTACCGCAATTAATAGATTTTTTTGATCTATTTTCCTTTTGAATATTCTTATTTTTTCACATCGTTTGAGTTATAAATCACAAAGGATTTTTACCTATTTTAGGTTGGGATTTGGCACTGTATTTGCTAATATTTCCATTGAAATGTAAACATGTTGGATCTGCTTCGTGAGTGACAGCCAAAATTCGCTTTTAACTGTAGATGCAATGGGTAAACCTTGCCCGATGCCACTATTGATGCTCAAAAAAGCTTTAAAGAAAAGTCCAGATCAATCTTTATTGTTAAAGTCATCCGATCCGCACAGCCAACAAGATGTATCACGATACTGTCAAATACATCAGTTAAACTGTGAAATGCGCAAAATTTCCGATTCTGAGTTTCATTACTTAATTGAATCTTAAAAAGATTCAGTTAAACTAAATTGCTTCATAATTGAATAAAAGTTTACATTTCTATACCCAATTTTCCATAATTTACGGAAATATTGGATTAAGATGAATCTTAGTTATTGGGCTTACCCATTTTAATTCTCAAGGAGAAAACATGAGTGACAGCAGCAATCAATTGATGCCCCTGTCATTATCGGCACCTGGGGTGAATCTTGGTGCTTATATTAGTACTGTTAATCAGATTCCAATTTTATCGGCCGAACAAGAAAAAGAGCTGGCCGAACGTTATTATTATGACCAAGATTTAGACGCAGCTAAAATGCTGGTGATGTCACATCTTCGTTTTGTTGTGCATATCGCACGTAGCTATGCAGGCTACGGCTTGCCACAAGGTGACCTGATTCAAGAAGGTAACTTGGGCTTAATGAAAGCGGTAAAACGTTTTGACCCAAACATGGGCGTACGTCTCGTATCTTTTGCTGTGCATTGGATTAAAGCAGAAATTCATGAATATGTGATTCGTAACTGGCGTATTGTCAAAATTGCGACCACTAAAGCGCAGCGTAAATTATTCTTTAATTTACGTAGCTTAAAAAAGTCATCTAAAAAATTAACTTTGGCTGAAGCACA
This sequence comes from Acinetobacter sp. YH12142, assembly GCF_013418435.1. Taxonomy (NCBI): domain Bacteria; kingdom Pseudomonadati; phylum Pseudomonadota; class Gammaproteobacteria; order Moraxellales; family Moraxellaceae; genus Acinetobacter; species Acinetobacter sp. YH12142. The sequence goes on from NZ_VPCB01000002.1 coordinate 233,175, forward strand.
GTCGATTGCCAATGACTTAAATGTAACACCTGAACAAGTCTTGGAAATGGAAGGCCGTTTAACTGCTTATGATGCTGCCTTTGAAGCTCAAGGTGATGATGACGATGAAGGTTCGACCCATGTCGCTCCTGCCCTTTATCTCGAAGATAACCGTTACGACCCTGCGCGTTTAGCGGAAGATGAAGATTACGAAGAACAAAGCACTTCAGCTTTACATGAAGCCATGGATCAGTTGGATGACCGTTCGCGTAACATCTTACAACGTCGCTGGTTAGATGACGAAAAGTCGACGCTGCATGAATTGGCGGCGGAATATAATGTATCTGCTGAACGTATTCGTCAGTTAGAAAAAAATGCGATGGAAAAAATTAAAGTCGCAATGTCCTCAAACTAAGTTGAAAGCTTTTCCTAGTCATCCTAAAAAAGAGCATTTCGATGCTCTTTTTTATGTCTGAATAGTATTGAATGACAAACTACAACACAAAAACTTTGGGCATTTTTGCTTTAACCCTGCGCGCTAAATATGCTATGGTTATGCGCAAATTTTGTTAAGGTGAATGCACATGTGGATTGCCATTTCCGCACTTAACTTAGCTTTTGCTGTGATGCTTGGTGCCATTGGTGCACACGGATTAAAAGCGCGCGCGACTGAAGCCCAATTGGCTTGGTGGCAAACTGCAACGGACTATTTCTTTTACCATGCACTAGGCTTACTTGCCCTCGCGATCTTATCCAAAGTCATTCCCCAACTTCCAATAAAAGCTAGTTTCCTCCTTATACAAGTTGGTATTTTCTTCTTCTGTGGTTCTTTATATGTGATGGCTCTAGGCTTACCACGTGGTCTCGGTGCAATTACCCCGATTGGTGGAGCGTTGATGATTGCTGGATGGCTCATATTGGCCTGGAATGCATTTAAATACGCAAAATAATTAACAACAGATTTTGGCCTTATTCAATAGGTAAGGCAGCAAGAACGGAATCCAAAAATGCAAATCTATTTAAACGGCGAAGCTACACAAACCGAATGTGTCAACCTCTTGCAATTGGTTCAACAATTACAACTGGAAGGCAAACGCTTCGCTGTTGAAAAAAATGAAATGATCATCTCGAAAAGTAAATTGGAACAAACCCCAATTGCAGAGCAAGATCATATTGAAATTATTCATGCCGTAGGTGGCGGCTAAAATGGAGCTCCCATGGAAGATACACCCCTAATCATTGGTTCACGTACATTTAATTCACGACTTTTAGTTGGTACAGGCAAGTACAAGGACTTAACGGAAACTGACCAGGCCATTCAAGCCAGTGGTGCTGAAATTGTGACCGTTGCCATTCGCCGTGTGAATATTGGTCAACATCCAGACCAACCAAACTTGCTTTCTGTAATTCCACCTGAAAAATATACAATCTTGCCAAATACAGCAGGTTGTTTCGATGCGAACAGTGCGGTCCGTACTTGCATGTTGGCGCGTGAACTATTAGATGGTCACAATCTGGTTAAACTTGAGGTTTTAGGCGATGAGAAAACCTTATATCCAAATATTACCGAGACTTTAAAAGCTGCACGTACATTGATTGACGATGGCTTTGAAATCATGGTTTATACCTCAGATGACCCAATTGTGGCACAAGAACTCGAAAGCATGGGCTGTGTAGCCATTATGCCTTTAGGTAGTCTTATTGGTTCAGGTTTAGGTATTCTCAACCCACACACCATTTCGATCATTAAAGACAACGCCAAAGTACCTGTTTTGGTCGATGCCGGTGTAGGTACAGCAAGTGATGCAGCGATAGCGATGGAATTGGGCTGTGATGGCGTATTAATGAATACAGCAATTGCAGCTGCACAAAACCCTGTTCTGATGGCTTCAGCGATGAAAAAAGCAGTTGAAGCAGGTCGTGAAGCTTTCCTAGCAGGACGTATGCCTCGTAAACGCATGGCAAATGCCAGTTCACCTGAAACTGGATACTTCTTTAAATAAGAACTCATTCACGGTATAAAAGAGGACTCTATTGAGTCCTTTTTTTGATTTTGCAAACCTGATAATAATGAAAATATCCCATATATTTTGTACTTTGAGTCTTTGTGCCGCATCTAGTTGGTTGTCTGCCCAAGTGCCGAGCACAGCCAAATCACCTGCGCCTCCAGGTTGGAACATTTTGATGGCTACGACTGGCGACCTAAACAAAGATCAAATGCCAGATATTGCGATGATCGTGGAAAAGCAAAAAGTCGATGTAGCGACCTATGATGACGATGGCAAAGTCGTTCATAACCATCCACGAAAACTCATCGTGTTTTTTAAAACCGCAAAGGGATATCAACGTATCGTTGAAAACAACAGCATCCCAGTCGCTCAGCAGCCCAATTCATGCTTACTTGACCCACTTGCTGAAGCAGAAGACATCCAAATCAGTAAAGGCAATTTACTCGTTCATTTTAGTTATTTTATGGCTTGTGGTGGCTGGGAATGGCCCCGACATAGTTATACCTTCCGTTGGCAAAATCAACACTTTGATCTGATTGGTTTTGACTACAATAGCTTTCACCGAGCTTCTGGTGAAGAAACATCGAAAAGCTATAATTTTTCGACCTTAAAACGTAAGGAAATTGTAGGCGGTAATATGTTTGAAGATGCCAAAACTCAGACCAAATGGTCAACCTTCAAAGCACCGAAGCAACTGACGCTTAAAAATATTAACTTTGATGATTTCTATACACAGTTCGAGTATTAAGCTAAACCTGAGCAATAAAAAACCGCCAATTTCGGCGGTTTTTTTAATTCAATTTGAATACACAACTTAAGGAATCAATCCTTCATCACGCATCGCAATTTGAACTGATTGGCGCTCTGCAACTTTGTTTCGTAATGCAATGATATTTTTATATGGCGTTAAATCATGTCCGATGCCATTTGACCAATTTGTCAGTACAAAGAGATAGGCATCCGCTGGGCCGAAGTTATCATCGACTAAATAATCGTTATCCGATTCACCAATCGCTTTATCGATATATGTCAATAAACGATCAATTTCTGCATAGGCTTTTTCTTTAGCGTCTGCATCTAGTGGAGCACCAAAGAATACGGCATAAGCATCATGTAATTCTGAGTTCAAATAGCCAAGCCATTCTAAAACTTTGGCACGACCTAAACCTGATGGCGGAATCAAGTCTTGTTTTGGATCATGCTGTGCAAGAAACGGTAAAATGGCCACGTTCTCGGTCAGGATCAAACCTGGGTTAATTTCTAATGCAGGTACATAACCTTTTGGGTTGATCTCGTAATAATCCACCCCTTTTTCTGTTTTATGGTTTTTTAGGTCAACACGGACCAAATCAAAATCGACATTAATTTCATTTAAAATTATATGTGATGCTAATGAACATGCACCTGGAGAATAATAAAGCTTCATATCTGATCCTTGTTATGTACTATTCAATGTTTTAAATCTCTTCTGTCAAACTTTCAAGTGATCAAACCTGTAAATTGCAAAAAAGCGTAAATGCTGAAACACATATACTCATTGACTATTGTCCATAATCAAGAAGATTTCAAGTCAATCTGTTATGCATTTTTATACTCAGTTGTTTTAACATAGCCGCGTTTAAGATTTGATGAAAAGTTACCGTGTTACAACTTAAAAAAGAACAATGGTTTTCCAATATTCGTACCGATGTGCTTGCAGGCTTGGTGGTTGGACTGGCGCTAATTCCAGAATCGATCGCCTTTTCAGCCATCGCTGGGGTTGATCCGCAGGTTGGTTTGTACGCTTCGTTTTGTATCGCCGTCACCATTGCCTTTTTTGGTGGTCGTACAGCAATGATTTCGGCTGCTACGGGTGCGATGGCCTTACTTATGATCACATTGGTCAAAGATCATGGTTTGCAATACCTTTTGGCTGCCACGGTTTTAACTGGTGTCATACAAATTATTGCGGGCTATTTTAAAGTCGCAAAACTTATGCGCTTCGTCTCGCAGTCGGTGGTGTATGGTTTCTTAAATGCACTCGCGATTTTAATTTTTTTCGCGCAGCTACCTGAAATGTCAAAGATGGATAGTTTGGGCTATGTGTTTATGCTTTTAGGGCTTGCAATTATTTATCTGTTTCCATATCTACCTAAAATTGGCAAAGCCATTCCATCACCGCTGATTTGCATTATTGTCCTCAGTGGCTTGGCATTATTTTTAGGTGCTGACCTGCGTACTGTCAGTGATTTGGGTAAGTTTCCAGAGACTTTACCTATTTTCTTGATTCCTGAAATTCCTTTCAATCTTGAAACCCTCACGATTATTTTTCCCTATTCCATCACCCTTGCAACAGTTGGACTATTAGAGACCATGATGACCACGACAGTGATCAATGAAGTCACTGGAACTGAAGGAGATCGTCATCAGGAATGTCGTGGTCAAGGGATTGCCAATATTGTCAGTGGCTTTATGGGCGGCATGGCTGGATGTGCCATGATTGGTCAGTCGATTATTAATGTCAGCTCTGGTGCGCGAACTCGCCTCTCCACTTTGGTTGCAGGTGTATTTTTGTTGTGCTTAGTGGTGTTCTTAAAAGACTGGTTGGCCTATGTCCCAATGGCTGCCTTAGTCGCAATTATGGTTATGGTATCGTTTACCACTTTCCAATGGAATTCAGTCAAGCAATTTTCAAAGCATCCAATGTCTTTTAATGTCGTGATGATTACTGTGGTGATCGTGGTGCTTGCAACACATAACTTGGCGCTTGGCGTATTGGTCGGCGTGCTCCTCTCTGCATTGTTTATTATCAATCAACTGGAAAGCTCGGTAAAAGTTACATCAGAACTTAAAAACAACATCCGTAGTTACACGGTCTATGGGCAAATTTTCTTTAGTAACTCTGAGAGTTTTTATCAATTTTTTGATTTTCAGGAGACGGTTAGTCAAGTGCGAATTGATCTGAGCCATGCCCATATTTGGGATATTACTTCCGTTAATATTTTGAAGAATGTCGTACAAAAATTTGAGTCAAAACAGATTCAAGTAGAGGTTTTTGGCTTAAATGAAGCAAGTAGCACTTTACTTGACCGTGTCAGTGACTAATGGACTTTTGAAGTATTCACTTAGATTCAAATCAATTTTCAATAAAGTGTGACCTATTGAAACCCTATGCAGGATGTATATAGCAAAGGGTTTCAATAATCAAAGTCTCATTTGTAATGACATTACATCAAATACTAAGCCTATAAAAAAGAGAAAAATTCACCATTCATTCGATTTAACTGTATAATTCATCTCATAAAATTATAACTATCAAAAATTAAACAAAGATTTGATGTGACTTTCTATTTATTTTTTTAAATTATGGATACACAAAATTGGGGGAATTTTGATGGTATGGTTTTGGTCACGACACTGCATTCAAGCAAATCGGCTGCTGATTTTAGCGAGTCTATTTTGCCTGCTATGTTGTATCGCTTTACCCACTTTTGCCAATCCCACGCCACAGATCACAAGTAGTCATTGTCCTGTTGAAATCACCCATATTGCCACAGCTAAAAGTGCTGTCGAGCAAGAGCGCCCACGTACAGGCTGGCAAAATCTGCAAAAGCTTCCAGACACTTGGAATAAACGTTGGCCGGATTATCATGGTATCGCTTGGTACAAAATCCAATTTAAGTTAAACTGTGACCTCCATCAGTTAAATCAACCCATTGCTATCGCCATACAAGGCATCACCCAAAGTGGACGGGTGTACATCAACGATGCCCTACTTTGGCAAGACTATATTTCAGCAGAACATTTTTCACGAAGCCAACATCAACCTAGACTATTGAACTTGCCTAGCTCGAGTTTAAAGCAAGGTGTAAATACCATTTGGGTGCAAGTGTATGGTTCGGTGACCCAAAAATCAGGACTCAGTTCAGTTCAAATTGGGGAATACCAGCAAGTCTATGACACCTTTAAAATTTGGTTACTCGAACAACGACAATTAGGCGAACTCAATACGATGATTAATTTCGTCGTGGCTGTGTTCTTTTTTTTAGCATGGCTCGCCAATCGTAATGAAAGAGCTTACTTATGGTTAACCATCACAGGCATGGCTTGGGTATTTTATAGCCTGTGTATTATTTTTAATGGGCCAATTTCATTTCTAACCACCGTACAGGTCGACCGCCTACAAAATATCATTTTCTGTTTTTATACGGTTTTTGGCTGTATTGGTGCGTGGTATTTTGCAAACCATCCTTTCCCGAAAATTCAAAAGCTGTTATTAAGCCTTGCCACTATCGCAGCACTCTGTATCGGTTTTGCACCAGAGGCTTATTTAAAGACCGTCATCCAAATTTGTTTTAGCTTCTTTGTTTTGGTCTTTGTGGCCAAATGTATTAGCTATCCGTACTTGGCGTATAAAGCCAAAATGGCTGAAACCTATTTGCTTGCAACGCTGTATCTGATTTATTTACCAATTGCGGTACATGATGCGCACTTTATGATGACCATGGAAGGCCATGCGCTCTCACCATATACTGGCCCACTAACCACCCTCGTTTTGGGCGGCGTACTGGCTTTGCGTTTAGCTCGACACACCCGTCAAATTGAGCGTTTTAATAAGACCTTAACTGAAAATGTACAACGAGCTGAACTGAAACTCGCTACCTCACTTGGTCAACAACATCAACTCGCGCTTGAAAATGCACGACTTCAAGAACGAATTCATTTATCTCATGACTTACATGATGGTTTAGGCGGATCAATTGTCCGTTCAATTTTACTGTTAGAACAAAATGACAAAATTGAAAAACCACAAATCATGTCGATGCTTAAACTGTTCCGTAATGATTTAAGACAAGTTATCGATTCGGGTTCAAGTATAGGGACGAAAGTTCCAGACACCCCGATCGAATGGGCGGCGCCGATTCGCCATCGCTTTGTACAGCTCTTTGAAGAATTAGACATGAGCTCGAGCTGGAAAATTGCTACCGAATGGATTCACTCACCCTCTGCGACCCAATGTCTCAATTTGACTCGTGTCGCAGAAGAAACCCTGACCAATATTCTAAAGCATAGTCAGGCTAGCAAAGTTCAAGTCAGTTTGTGCGAAACAGAGACTCAACTGATATTACGAATTGAAGATAATGGTATAGGCTTCAACCCTAATGATGTTGAACAAGGTCTACATGTTGGTCTACATAGTATGCAAACACGAATCCATCGTATCGGTGGTGAATTTAAAATACAGTCACAGCCGGGTTATACCGTTCTTGAGGCCATTTTGCCATTTAATCCTGATGGTGCTGACAGTGAAGATCTTGATGAAAAAACTGCTTAGGTTAATGTTAATTCATGACTTTTGAGCTAAGTAATTCACTGTACATTGCAAATGCTCAGCACGGCTTCAGTCGGTGATATTGAGTAAAAAGCGGATATATTCACGGTAAAAAATTTGACTTGTGCAACTCAGGACTTAAAATACCGCATTCGAATTTTTTACATTTGCCAAAGTTATGTCGAACGATCAATTAGACCAGCACGCTGTAGATCTGGATAACCTAAACGAACACCGTGAAATCGTGACGTTTATGCGCCGCTCTGCGCCACTTAATACTTCGCAACGTACTGCGCTGGAACAATATGGTCATCTAATTTTGGAATACCCTGTTGGTGATTTACGTCAGCATTTTGAGCACCCTGAACGCCCATTAACTGTAGAGATCGGTTTTGGTATGGGCCGCTCTTTGGTACTAATGGCAAAAGCAAACCCAGAGCGAAACTTTGTCGGCATTGAAGTGCATGTTCCGGGTATCGCTCAATGTGTGTATGAAGCCGGTCTTGCAGGTTTAACTAACCTTCGAGTATTGGATGCTGATGCCATCCAAGTGCTACGTGAAATGCCAGACAACAGTATTAACACTGTGCAATTATACTTCCCAGATCCATGGCAGAAGAAACGTCATTTCAAACGTCGTTTTGTATCTCATGACCGTATGCCATTGGTTGAAGAAAAATTAGAAATCGGCGGTACATTCCATTCAGCGACTGACTGGGAACCGTATGCTGAATGGATGATCGAAGTACTTGAAGAACGTCCACGTCTTGAAAACCTTGCAGGTAAAGGCAATAGCTACCCTCGTCCAGACTGGCGTCCGCAAACTAAGTTTGAACGTCGCGGAATTGAAGCAGGCCATAAAATTAATGACTTCATCTTCAAAAAAGTATATTAATTTTTGAATGAAGCAAAAAACCACCGTTAGCGGTGGTTTTTTATTGCTGTTTTTGATCTAAGATTTATCTGTGTTGTATCAAATCACATAAAATGAATAACCACTAAGCTACTTGCGCTTGGAGCTGACTTTATCGAATCATATCCACGGCTTTTTCAGCAATCATCACTGTCGGTGCATTGGTATTGCCATTTACCACAGAAGGCATGATAGATGCATCGACGACACGAAGGTTTTGAATGCCGTAGACTTTCAATTCAGGGTCAATCACAGACATCTCATCTACGCCCATCTTACAACTACCGACAGGGTGATAAACCGTATCCACACGCTGACGTAAGATTGCACGTATATCATCATCCGTTTTGACCAGTGAGGTAAATAAATCTTGCTGATAATGACTCGATAAAGACGGCGACATCATTAATTGCTGCATCAACTTAAAGCCTTGTACCAAATCTTTAAATCCTGTTCATCCCCTAAAAAGCTTGGATCAATCAATAATGGATTATTGACACTAGAACCACTTAGTTTGATCGTACCGCGACTTCTTGGATTGAGCAGACACACATGACACGACAAACCATGACTTGCATGAAATTTCCGTGCATGGTCATCTACTAACGCCACGATAAAGTGTAATTGCAAATTTGGTATTGCCAAATTGGGTGAAGACTTTAGAAAACCACCGCATTCTGCAAAATTTGAAGCAATCATGCCCCGCCGTTCCTTACGATAGCGACTGATCTGCTTGCACATATCAATTGAGCCGGGTAAGGACACGCCAAATGTGCCTTGGTATTCTTTGACTTTATAACCAAAAATGAAATCGGGATGATCGTGGAAGTTCTTTCCTACACCCGGTAAATGGTGCTTCAATTCAATGCCATGAGCTTGGAGTTCGCTCTGGTCGCCTACTCCAGACAACATTAAAATCTGTGGTGACTGCATCGCTCCGGCACTGAGCAAGACTTCACGTCTGGCTTTTAAGTGTTTCATTTGCCCTGCATGTTGTACTTCTACGCCAGTCGCGACTTGATGCTCTATGGTAATTTTATGCGTTGTTGCTTTGGTCAATACAGTTAAATTTGGTCGGTTTAAATGCGGAAACAAATAAGCACGCGCCACACTACAACGCTCTCCATTGATATGTGTTACCTGATAAATCCCTAAGCCTTCTTGTTCTGCGCCATTAAAATCATCAAGGACTTTATGACCTTGTGCACGAGCCGCTTCGGTATAGCGTTGATGGAAAATATTATCGCTTTGTACATCTGTGACGGAAAGAGGGCCGTCATTACCGTGAAATTCATTGTGTATTCGGTTGTTATTTTCCGAGCGAATAAAATATGGCAAGACCTCGTCGTATGACCAGCCAGTATTGCCCTGTGCCGCCCATTGATCATAGTCATTTTTATGTCCACGAATATAAATCATGGCATTAATACTCGATGAACCACCAAGGCATTTTCCACGTGGTTGATAGCCTTTACGACCATTCAAGCCAGCTTGAGGCACAGTTTCAAAGGCCCAATTATTGAACTTAGTCGGTAAACTCACCACGCATGCAGCTGGAATATTGACCGTCCACTGATCACCTTGCCCACCTGCTTCTAATAAGCACACAGATATATGTGGATCTTCACTGAGGCGTGCAGCAAGTACGCACCCCGCACTTCCACCACCAATCACAATGTAATCAAATTCCATTTTTGACATTATTTTCATCCAATTGATTATTTTTATAAATGTACAATAATGGATTTAACGCTGACAGAAAAGTTTCTTTCTTAAAATAATGAGCGCGATACCGAGCAAGAAAAATAAGACTATTGATCAAAATTTTGATGCAAGTTTCACTCATGCAACGTAGTAACTATATCGGTGAAAATGATCGATAAACTTAATACACTCAAACTTGGTCTTTATTCTTTTAATCCATAGCCGTTTTAAATGCACTGTAAGCTGCATAGCTAAAGATTTGACTGAAACAATAAATTTGATCAAAGCCTATTTCCGTCAGTAAGCTTTGATAGTGCTGCTGGCTAATCAGTTCAAAATCATCTTCTAAACGCTGCATCATTTTTGTCGCTTGCGCAGCAGATAAACCTTGCATTTGGCAAAATTCAGGCAGTATATGCTGCTCAAAACGCGAATGAGTTTGCATCAAGTCAAAACTTACAAAAATGCCCTGCGGTTTAAGCAATTCAAAAGCTTTTGCTAAAAAGTTAGTTTTCTCTGACAACAGAATGAAATGCGTCACCAAGATACTCAGCGCCGCATCAAAACAACTCGCCTGCTCAAAAGTAGTGTGACTGCCCAAAACAAATTTGACGCGATGCAACTGTCCAGCAGCTTCAACACTTTGCCGTGTTTGATTCAGCATATTTTCAGATAATTCTGTAACGGTAAATGACCATGTTGGATTCAAGGCCATGAGATAGCCCAATTCATAGCCCGTCCCACATCCAATAATCAGTACATGGGCATCTTCAGCGACATAGCAATTTAACACCGCCTGAATCTGTTGATGGACAAGTTCATAACCGGGAATTAATTTACGTATATGTGCATCATAACTTTCGACCACTTGTGGGCTATTAAAATCTTTTGCCATGTAACATCCTGTTTGACATGTATGTCTAAGCTAATAAATATTCATTATTCTATATGGATTGTTTATTTCTGATGATGCCCAAGAATCTGCTGACTCAACATTTCATAGACCGCTTTCAGATCGACTTGATCAGCTTGCTCAAGCATATTGGCATGCATCTGCATGATATTTTGATCCCCACGCATTGCAGGGCCTGTTTGCATGTTACGTGGTTCAGCCTGAGTAGCTTTATTGGCTGTCTCTAAAATCAAAGGATAAAGTAAGCTAAATTCGACTTGTTTTGCATCAACAATCTGCTTTGCCATGTCATAACAATAATTACTAAAATTACAGGCAAACACCGCAGCAAGATGCAGACTCAAGCGCTGTGCCGAATCATATTGATAAACCCTTTGGCTAATGCTGTTTGCTAAATCTGTAAGTGTCGTCAAATCTGCAGAGTCGGCCGCTTCTACAAAGATCGGTGTCGACATCCAGTCCACATCTCGATCTAAACTAAAGGTTTGTAAAGGATAAAACACCCCTGCTCGCGAATGCTGTTGGGTCAGTACCGTGATATTGGTGCTACCTGACGTATGCACAATCAAAACTTGTGGCAAATAAGCTTTCACTTGATGAATAACGGTTGCAATCGATTGGTCGCTCACCGCAATGATCAAAAGATCAGTCTCAGCATTCAACTTATTTGGGGTATGAATGGCTTCGGCACCTACACTTGCTGCAAGTTTTTCTGCCTTATCAAGATTTCGCGCATAAACTTGCACAATGTGATGTTGTGGATGAAGTACTTTGAGCAAATGATGTGCAACACGACCTGCACCCACAATACTGATTCGCATATAGTTTTAACTCATTTTCGATGGCTACAGCATGTCAGGAAAATATCGGACGTGCAAATCGAGTTGTATCGATAGAATGATTTATTTTCAATTCTTCACATTAGTTTCGCTCAGATAAGCACAAAAAAAGGGATGCGTTTCATCCCTTTTGCTAGACGTCAATCTAAGTCTAATGCATATCATATCGCTTTCAATCTAGACAATATTCGATATGCACTTTAGCTTTTACGATTTACCAATGATTTGATTCAGAGTCTGTAGGTATTGTTCTGCGTCACGGCGCGCATTGAATTTCTTTTCAAATACACCTGTGTTTTGCACACTGTTCGGTGTGTATTCTACCGAAACAACAAAGGTATCAAGCAAATCTCTATTAATCCGAATTGCAATAATATGATGTGAGTTTAAATAAAAACCATCATCAACCTTAACTAACATGACTCGCCTCAAAAATCTTGCATAATGAAATAGATAAAAATATCTAAACATTCATAAACTTGGATGCCTTACCGCATACAGTTATAAATAGGATAAACCGAAATCATTGTAACGCCATTATGTGATTTGTATTGCAATTATTATGCAATTTAAATGAATAATTAGAGAAAATCATTCAGTTCCAGTCATCTAAACATGATTGATTTTCAATCCTAGCTAAAGATTGGATAAAAAGACTGGATATAAAAAAGACTGGATATAAAAAAGCCTGCTGCCATAGCCATGGCAATAGGCTCATTTCAGTACGACTGATTTAACTCAAATCAATCGTACAATGTGGTTGAACGATTAAACACTCAACATACTGTTTAATGTTTCTGACACATTCTTCGATTTCACAACAGGTTTAAGTGCTTCAAGTTTTGCTTTGACTTCACTACGCTGCGGTTCTGCCAAAGTGTACCAACGGGACAAAATTTGCAGTAACCGTGAACCGACAATTGGATTCTTCTCATCGAGGAATTTTGCCAATTCAACAATGTGCTGCACACCAAAGCTCCATGTATTAACAGGATTGCTATTTAAACCGCCTGTAACCGCACGAATACGGTTCGGTACTTTCAAGTCATAGTCAGGATGAGCAGTAAGTGCTTTGATGGTTTCCGCAGTTGCTTTCGGATGAGCCGCTTGCAACATAAACCATTGGTCCATCGACAAAGCTTCATTTTTAAAGCGTGTATAGAAGGTTTCTAAAGCTTGCTGTGCTTGTGGTGCATCATTCCAAACCAATACTTTTAAAGCACCAAGGCGTTCAGACATATTTTGCGTGGTTTTAAACTGTTCAAAGGCTAAATCAAATACTGACTTATCCCCCTGACGCGCCATCATATTCAAAGCGATATTTTTCAGCGCGCGCACACCCATTGCCTGACTGAACTCTGCAGGCGCTTCTAATGTTTGATAAATATTTTTCCAGAAACCGGTAAATGACAATGCAACAGCGGTAAGTAAAGCATTGCGCTTTTCTTGGATCATGGCTGGATTGTAGTTCTCATCAATACGGCTGCCCAAATAGCCCTCAGCCGGAACATCCAGCAAGCGTGAAGCCAATAACGGATCTTTGCAGACCAATTGAGGCAGCAGCTTAGGCGAACTGATCGCATCTAAATAAATTTGCGCATCATGATCTTTCAGCAGAATGTTTTCGACCAGGCTCTGCGCCGCCTGCCATTGGTTAAAGCCATTGGTTTCATACTGCAGAAGGAATGCAAGCTCTTCATCTGAATAGTTAAATTCAAGATTAACAGGTGCAGAGAAGTTACGTAGTAAAGAAACAACAGGCTGAGTTTTTACACCGCTAAATGTAATGGTTGCAGTATCGGTATCAAATAAATACACGCCATCTTTGATGCCATTTTCAACCAATGCATCTGAGCTGAGAACTAACTGTTCACCACTCGTCGCATCAAACAATGCCAAAGCCACAGGAATAGGCACAGCTTTTAAATTTGGATATTTCGGATGAGCTTTTAAGCTTTGTTTCAAGCTTAAAGTATAGGTTTGATTTGCAGCATCGTACTCACCTTTTGCTTCAAGTTTTGGTGTACCCGGTTGGTTATACCAAATCAAGAAACTCGACAAATCTACACCAGAACCCGCTGTCAGAGCTGCTACCCAATCTTCAACAGTCACAGCTTGACCATCGTGGCGTTTGAAATATTCGTCAGTACCTGCACGGAATTTTTCTTTGCCCAAGAGTGTCGCCATCATGCGGTTAATTTCCGCACCTTTTTCATACACAGTTGCGGTATAAAAGTTATTAATTTCAACAAAATGATCTGGACGCGGTGGATGTGAAAGCGGGCCTGAATCTTCTGGGAACTGATGAGCTTTTAACACAGCAACGTCATCGATTCGTTGTACCGCAGCAGATTGTAAATCTTCTGAGAACGACTGATCACGGAATACCGTCAAACCTTCTTTTAAGCAGAGTTGGAACCAATCACGACAGGTAATACGGTTACCCGTCCAGTTATGGAAGTATTCATGTGCAATCACAGACTGAACGCGCATGATCGCAGCATCAGTGGTGTATTCTTCATCAGCAAGCACACAAGAGGTGTTGAAAATATTCAAACCTTTGTTTTCCATTGCACCCATGTTAAATGCACTGGTTGCCACGATCATATAATTGTCTAAATCATAAGGACGACCATAATGTTCTTCGTCCCAACGCATCGAATGTTTTAAAGCTTCCATGGCAATATGACATTTTGGAATGTCTTTTTCTTCTGCATAGATTTCTAAAGCAACATTACGACCTTCAGACGTCACATAAGTGTCTTTAAGTACTGCCAAATCACCAATCACACAAGCAAATAGATACGATGGTTTTTTGGTTGGATCTTGCCAAACGGTATAATGACGACCTTCACCGGTTTCACCCGCTTCAATCAAATTACCATTGGCAAGTAATACAGGGAATTTTTTATCCGCTTCGACACGTGTGGTAAATACCGACAACACATCTGGACGGTCAGGATAATAGGTAATTTTACGGAAGCCTTCAGGCTCGTTTTGAGTAACGAATAAATCGCCTGCCGCTTGGTATAAACCTTCGAGTTGAGTATTGCTTTCAGGATGAATCACGACTTCGGTTTCAATGACAGCTTGGTCAGGTGCATTTGAAATCACCAGTTGTTCTGCATCTACAACATAGGCATCTGCTGGCAAAACTTGACCATTTAAGCGAATTGATTTGAGTTCCAAATCACGACCCAATAACACCAAATCTCCAGCCGTTTGACGCTGCATCACTAATTTTGCATTTACATTCGTATGCTTATCAAAGACTTGAATATCAAGATCGATACTATCTACGACAAATGATGGTTTTTGATAATCTTTTAAATAAACAGTTTGGTCTGCTTCGACCACTGGATTTGCCGCAATATTCATATCTCGTCCTATTCCTTAGTTATTGCTTCATCAGCTTTTTGAACACATTGTGAATGACTTGATCATACGACAAGATGCATAAGCTGTCTTCGCATTTACAATGATTTATATATGGGCTCAGCGCATGTTGTTTTCAATCATCTTTATAGAATAATTTAAAGGCTGGCACATATTTTCGCCATGTTTAAGCAAAATAAATGCCTGAGTTGAGTACAGCTATAACAATGTGCAAATTTTTTATCTACCTAAAATAAATAAAGCGCCTATATACTAGACAGAGAAAGTACAGGTGCTTAATCCATCTGTACGTTCAAATTATTGCGCTCAAACTTACCTGCTTAAGACTTAGAGGATTATTGATTTGCAAAAATTAAATCGAGTGCGCTGTCATAGTCTGCAGCAAAGTAAAATTGAAATGCCGTGACTTTTGAGGTGAGGAATTGCTGAATTTCTTCCGTCGCACCCGCCACATAAATTTTAGATACTTGATGTTGCTGCGCCAGGCCCAATAACTCGATCGTCTTTTCCAGTGTTTGATCATGCCCAATAATCAGCGCACCAACCGTACCCTGTGGCTGCTTATATAATTGCATACGGGTGATATTGCTGTTTTTAAGTGCGTCTGACATATGTATTCCATACAAAGAAAGGATAAAAAAAGATCAAAACCTTTAGAAATCCAGCTGAATCATACTATGTATCAATTTCAGTAGATTCCGCTTTGTTTCAGTCCTGCAAGTTAAGATCATTAGAATTATAAGCTCAATATATACAAATATACTTTTCAAATCCAATCGCTTAGACGATTCCCTCCAAAAAGCACCTAAGCTCTCAAATAATCTCAGTCTTCTAATTTGGATTTGATTGCATACTTCTGTTTAAACCATGCACCAAGATGTTTCTTTTTCAACAGTTTAAGCATTTTGAGAATTCATTAGACATAGCCATACGCATCAATATTATTTTGTTACTTTTAAATTAATAATTTATTTTCAATATCTTAGTAAATAATTATAAAGTTTATCTGCTTTAAAATGTCTACTCAAAACATTTGAGCATGCGTTTTGCATCTACTTAATTGCCAAAAGCAAAATCATCAGGCTAAAACAAAAAGAGGTGCATTATGTTTATTAAAGAACACATCATCCGTATTGAAAATATGAAGACCCTGCAAGCGCTTGATGCTGCAAATATCGACCATCAAGTAATTGCAATGTTTATGACTTGCGAAGGGATTCCACTCAAAGCCTTTGAGGTCAGTTCATTACTTAACTCATATAGTGCATTAGGCACTAAAAAAGTCGCGTCTAAAAAAGTGCAAGCTTTAATACAAGCCAAACAACTTGGAGAGGAGGACGAATCGATCCCATGCCCAGCCGCCTATTAATAATCCATTCTGACTAAAAGCTGCATCATCACTATGCAGTTTTTTTATTTGTCGACATATCGCCTGAGCTGCCGCAACTGAAATTGCAAACCCGTCTTCAAACAGAGATGTGTATAATCAATTTAACCTTTCAAGAAACGCTGGCAACATGTTCAATATTCTACGCAAACAAATGGATGAAAGTACGCAATGCCCGTTGTGTCGTGCATCAATGTATTGGGTAGATGCTGAAAAATTAGATGAGCAAGAATTTAATTTTTATCAGTGTAGCCACTGTCATCATCAAATATTTCCAGAACAGCAATACAACTGTCATTGTGAAAACTGTCAGGCTGCGCGAAAAAAACTACTGAAAGAAACCCGTTTACAAGAACAGCGTAAACTCAAAAATAAAGATATCGTTGAACGTGAATTAAGTGAACTGAGTTTTTTACAGAAACTCTTTTTGCTGGCTTTATTGGATAATCACGTCCAAGAACATACGGCGCATCAAGAATTTATCGACTGGGACGCTATTAAGTATCATAACATCAGCCCGAATTATTTCTTCCAACAATCACTCAAAAAGCATCTCGTGCATGAGCAAATTTTGATTGTGAAAGATGATGCGCTACAAGCTGAACAGTTTTATATCAATGTCCGTCTGGATGGCTATTCGGAGCCCAGTCTTTTTAGCGTAGCGCAGCAACTCCGCCATTGGTTTTATGAAAATTTAGCCTTGGGTGTCCCGTTTAAAAGCGCTGACGAAGTGAAAGAATGTTTGTATCTCCTACTGTTTCAAGAAATTGTGCAATTTATGCAGTTTTACTGTAAGACATGGGGCATTCAAATTGCAGGGAATAAAAGCTTTCAAGTGTTCTGTTATCGCCTACTCGACCATCTTGCGGTTGGGCAGATTTACTATATGATTCAGTCAGCACTCGAATACCTACATAAACAAAAAGCTCTGCAAGTGCGTAATGAAAATTTCATTAATACAAATCTGTTAAAAAAGACCTTACAGCAATATCGTGAACGTGGCTTACAGGAAAAATGGGAAACCTTTACTCTACCTCGTCCGCCACAACTCCCCTTTAGTAAAATGAGTGAAATTTTGCTCTTTCACTTTTTAGGACTCGATGAAAGTATCTTTGTGCAACCGATACGCCATGCTTGGAAAAAAATCGAACCTCGCTTAAATTTTTATTCCACAAAGCGCTGCATGTACTGTGGTTCACAAGAGCTCTCTGTCGATTATGATGCCGCAGATTATGTGACCCTGTTCTGCCGTAATTGTAAACATCAAGACCATTACTTCACCCGCTAAGGGAGAAACCGATGAATCAATCTGAAAATTTTGAAACGACCATGAACAGTGAATTGACTGACTTAAATAGCCCGCTTTTGCAAAGCGTCATTAATGCGTGGATTGAACTTCAATCCAAACAACCTTTGGTGCACATCATCACCAATGCAGTTGCGAGCAATTATGTCGCCAATGTCCTTTTGGCTGCGGGTGCTTCTCCTGCAATGATTGACAATCCCTTTGAAGCCGAAAGCTTTGCCTCGATTGCCAGTGCATTGAATATCAATTTAGGTACGCCAACGTCTGAACAAATGCAGGCCATGCAAATTACTGCACAAACAGCACAAAATTTAAATAAACCTTGGGTGCTTGACCCTGTCGGTTATGGCCCCGTTTTGCCGTGGCGATCTGAAATGGTTGACCAATTACTCCAATACAAGCCAAGTATTATTCGCGGCAATGCATCAGAAATCAGCTGTCTTGCAGGTAATCAAGGTGAATCCCGCGGTGTCGATAGCACGCTCAATAGTGCCGAGATTTATTTAAATGCTGTGCCCTTGTTAGAACACTGTGAATGTGTGGCAATTTCAGGCGAATCAGATTTCATCTTATCGAAAGAAATGAATGCAGTGATACAGATTAATGGTGGGTCTTACTTACAACCCAAAGTGACGGCTTCTGGCTGCGCTTTAGGTGCGCTAACAGCAGCTTATTGCGCCGTAAGTGAATCACTAACTGCTGGCACGGTCGCAGCACATTTGCACTTTGCGATTGCGGGTCAAAAAGCCTATGAAATTAGCTCAAGTGTCGGCAGTTTTAATGTTGCATTTTTAGATGAAATTTATAATCTCAATGAAGATGATTTCAATCAACTTGCCAACATGCAAATTTATGCACTATGAAGCTACGATAGCTTGAGAAAAAAATAGCTTGAGTAAAAGACTCAAGCTGTTCAGGGTTTCACGCTGTTTTTTATAATTAGAACGCGTCAAAAGCTTACTGTGCCGTGCTGTCACTTGCAGCATTAGCATCAAACATTTCTGAATCTTCGATCGTTTCTGTTGGATTACTCAAAATCATGTCGAGGTCATAGTCCCCCGCATAAACAATATTTTTGATTTTTGAACAGTCGCCATCACTCATTTCATAATTTAATACTTTGGCTTCATCGCCAATTTTAAACTCAGCACGAACGACGTTTTTATTTTCATCAAAACTCAGTTTAGGCTGAACGCCTTTTTTCGAATCTTGCTGCGGATCTTGGCTATCCGTGAAAATATCAAAATCCACATTACACGCTTGTTGCGACTGCTTACAGTTAATTTCTTCTTGCATACGTTCCGCTAACGATGGCTCAAAATAGGCAGTAAGTTGATCTTTACTCAAAGCATGTAACTTCAACTCTTGGTCATAAATTTGTTTGACCAGTTTTTCCGGTGCAACACATTTCTGCGATTGCTCCTGTACTTTTTGCTCTGCTGGCTGACAAGCCGTTAAAAAGATTGCCGCGCCGAAACCGAATAATCGATATATCGTCATTTGTCGCATAACACATCCATGTCCGTCATTAAACTGCCCGCCCAACTGCCAGATTCATACTTGCTTCAAAAATAGTTGAAACATTTAATTTACAAATACACATTAACCCCATGCCATCAAAATAATCTGGCACGTGCTGCATAAAAAATTGAACATGTTCATCAGATTTTTTCCGTAGCCGAACCAATTGCTCAGGCGTCACCTTCGGTAAATCACAACGATGAACAAAAATATCCTCAGCCCGATGCTGCACATCATGCTGACGGATTTTATAACTATTTAAAACATCCATATACTCTGTGGGCATCGGGACACCATGTCTTGGATAAAACTTAACAGAGCGCGAGGCAAATAATGTATATACCTTTGGTTGTGCCAATGTAGCCACAAACCACATTGGAATCGCTGGAAAACGAATCTGATACTGCATTGCCACTTTAATCGCCGAGTTTAAGGTCAGGTTTTTCCGACGATAATCAACCAATACCCCTGCCCGTGAATTAAAAATAAAAATCGGCCGATTGTTATGCATAATTTTTAATATACGCACAATGTTTTGCCCAATCAGTTTTTCCTGTTCAAAATACTGAATGATTGGTAAGGCAACAATATCGGGGTCATGCATGTATTGATAGAGTTGCTCAATCTTAGAAGTTGGGAAAATACATTGATCAAACTCCCAGAGCCGTTGAAACAACTCATGTTTTTCTTCAGTCGTGAGTTTACTAAAATCAATGATATTCTCAGTGATCGCCATACCAACACCCATTTTTTTAATGGATTAACTTTGAATTTCTTCAAAGTACCTAGTTATAAAGTTTTCCGAAGCGGTATTTAAATGAAATAAAATTATTCATAGATCATCAATGATGATTAAAACCCCAAGTTAAAAATGAATCGCTATTTAACCTCATGCTTTTTTAAAATCAACCCTATCAATATTTCTTACTTTTGAACCGTTTTAGCCATCTAATAACTCAAAAGATATAGCGTTCCTTGACTGTTACATCATGTAAATATGATACGTTTTAACATCGTGAATTGCAGCCCCTGTTATATAGGATTTCTTATACTTTCTAGTCATACAAAAAAGACAGCTTCGAAAAGCTGTCTTAGGGTCATTTTTAATATTTGAGCATTAGGCCTGGTAATAGATATCAACCGTTTTAATGCGGTTTTCATCCATTGCCGTGACTTTAAATTGAATGCCTTTAAAATCAACCACAGTACCGACTTCTACATTGCCGTGGGTCTGATCTAAAATAAGACCTGAAACACTGATATAACCATCATCTTCTTCGATCAAATCCAGCATTTCCAATTCAAGTTCTAACTGATACAGATCGAGCATGCCTGAAGCTTTCCAATGTTCATCATCGATTTTAATCAAATCAAGTTGTTCATCTGCATCAGGGAATTCACCAGCAATCGCTTCAAACACATCGAGTGGTGAAATCAGACCTTGTACCGCACCAAACTCATCCGTAACCAGTACCAAAGAGCCTTTAGAGGTACGCAAGGTATTAATCGCATCAATCACCTTCATCTTTTGGAAAATAAAGATCGGACGATGACGTTTAATCAATGCTTTTAGATCATCTTCACTATCTAGAACATCAATAAGCTCTTTCGCACGGACAATACTAATCACTTTATCCAAGCTACCACGACACACAGGGAATAAACTGTGCGGCACTGAAAGGACTTGCTCACGAATTTGCTCAGGTGTGTCATTTAAATCCACCCAAGAAATTTGATTACGGGGAGTCATGATCGATGCAACTGAACGCTCTGCAAGCGTCAATACACCACCAATCATGTAACGCTCTTCGTCTGCAAAGGTTTCTTGCGCTTGATTACCGACTTGATCGGCTTCTAAGCGCCCACCCATCAGCTTTAAAATACTGTCCGCAGTACGGTGGCGTAATGGAATTTTCGCTTCGTGTTTTTGAGCATTACGCTGACTAAACTGGTTAAAGGCTTCGATGACAATCGCAACACCAATACCTGAGTAGATATAGCCTTTCGGAATATGGAAACCAAAACCTTCTGCTATCAAACTAATACCGATAAGCAATAAGAAGCTTAAACATAGGATCACGACGGTCGGATGTCGGTTTACAAAAGCCGTTAGCGGTTTAGATGCAAGTAACATCACTGCCATTGCCACAATCATTGCAGCCATCATGACATAAATGTTGTCGACCATACCGATCGCTGTAATGACAGAGTCTAAAGAGAAAACCGCATCTAAGACAACAATTTGCGCAACTACTGCTGTAAAGCTGGCATATGCCACTTTTGTTGTCACTTGAACTTCCGGTTTACCTTCTAATTTCTCATGCAGCTCTGTGACCGCCTTATAGACTAAGAACAATCCACCGAACAATAATATGAGATCTCGACCAGAGAATGTCCAATCAAAAACGGTAATCAGGGGCTTTGTTAACGTGACCAACCAAGAGATTGCAAATAACAATCCTAATCGCATAAATAATGCGAGTGAAAGACCAAGTACACGGGCTTTATCACGTTGTTCTGGAGGGAGTTTTTCTGCCAAAATGGCAATAAAGACTAGGTTATCAATCCCTAGTACAATTTCTAAAATAATTAATGTAAGTAAACCAACCCAGATTCCGGGATCTAACAAAAATTCCATTAGCTCTCTTCCTCATTCTGGATTGTAAGAATATCTTCAATCAGACCAACGCACGGCGACGGATCCATAAATTTAACCTGTGTAACTATAGACCATTCCATTATGCATAATCTTGCGCATTTGTAATGTATTCAAGCATATTTTTTCGCATCAACAATATGACAAAATGTTAAAAGCGCTTAATGCGTTGCCGATTGAATGGGCTACATCAAATATAAATCTAGATCGTAATACTGACTTTTATAGATACATGCCAACGCTGTTAAAAAGATTGATTTCATCTAACTTTTTAATTAAATATTATTAAATGCGTTGTATAAGATTGTATGACAAATCTAATGAATTATTTATTTCAACCTTTTGGTAAAATATATTAATATTCAATTTGAATTAAAAACTTATTTATTTCACTACACTATCTCTCTATAGCAAAAATTACTTTTATTCTTTTTTAATCGCTTGGACAGAATATCAATATAATCTATTAAGATAATCTAAAAATGAGATATCTTCTACTTTCTATTTTTTTATTGTGAACTCTTGCTATTACCCTCTATTTTTCAATAGAATGTTAAAACATTAAATAAAATTAAAACAAATATTCAGGGGACTTCTTCATGACAAAAAAGTATTCAAAATTTTTACCATCCACCGATGACTTTAGCTTAGAAAATTTTCCTTTCTACTGGGTCACTCAGGTTCATGCTCAATACGTTTTAAACGTTGACCATGCGTTGAAAAAATATGGTGTTGATAATTCACGTCGCCGTATCCTTCTCGCACTCAAGTCTAAGCCACATGCGAGCGTTTCGGATTTATCTGAAATGGTCGTGTCTAAAATGTCGACGACAACCAAAATTGTTTATCGCTTAAAAGATGAAGGCTTAGTAGATACCTATTCTTGTGAAGATGATGCGCGTATTACCCGCGTCGTGTTAACCGATAAAGGCACTGCAATGACGCAGAAGATTAACGATCTAACGAATGTCGTTCTCGAGCAATCTTTTGAAGGCTTAACACCGCTACAAATTGAAAAAACCATGGAAAGCTTAAAGCACATCTTCAAAAACTTAGCGCGCTAAGCATTCTGCATCACCGAAGTATTAATCGAAAAAGTTCAGTTGGGGACTGATTTTTTCGATTTTTATTTTAGGTGCATGCGCGCATTCAAATTCATCAACGGGAAAACCCTGTACAAAACTTTGGATATTGGGTGATTTCCAGCTTAACCATTCCTCTAATCGCGCATGCGGAATCACAATCACCGAGCGTTTTATATTTCCTGGCTCATGAAAGTGTTTCATCATTTCATGATCGATAGCATCCATCGTAATCATGGTTGCAGAACGTACAATCTCATCACCTTGCCGACAAATGTCATATAAGGCAGCGATATAAAACGCTTCTCCATCTTTGCGTTTAACACTCCAACGCTGCGGTTTATTGTCGATATACATAGACTCATAAAATTCAGACACTGGAATTACGCCAAACTTACATTTTGAGATCGCATTGATAAAAGACGGCTTTTGATACAAAGTTTCATTTCGGGCATTATAGGTTTTTAGTGCAATAGATTTGTCTTCGGCCCATTTAGGCACCATGCCAAAACCCACTTTTCGCCACTCTAGCCCTTGCTCAGACTTAAAGAGCAGCGGTAAATCATAATTTGGATAGACTTCCTCAGGATATTCAAAACTGATTTCAGGCAAGTTTTGCGACTTTAATTGCGCTAAGGTAATCGGTTTGAAATTGGCACACATATTTGCCATAATCCGCAAAAATTCAATCTTTATAATAAATGAAAAATCTAGACCGAAGTCGCTTTATCGTTTTAATTCTAATTTCAAGCCTATATTCAACCGCACATGCCGCAAAAGTTTCTGTACATACCGTTTCATTTCTACCTTTTAGTCTCGACGCGCTCTATCTCAATGAATATCCATTTAAACAAAGCCTGATCAATGAAATCGAGATCCCTGCAGGCAAATACCGCATTCAATATAAGCATTTTCGCAATCAGCAAATGATCAGTACACATCATTGGGTTACGGTCAAAAATCTTCCCAATACCCAAGAACAACAATTTTCATTGGTCATCTTGCCTGATGGTGAAGTAATCAATGTCTCTGATTTTAAAATTACATCTCCAGAGATGTTTCCTGAAATCCGTTTTGCAAAACGTGCTCAAAATAGTTATCGCTTGATGCAAAATCAGCAAAGACAAAGAGATCAGTTTGGCGTGATTCTTCCTGACGTAGATGAAGCCCATACGACAGAATTAGAAGATCAATTTGGCTGGTTTACGGTAAACTCAGATGAAGGCCGTGTCAGGACTTCTTGTACTGGCACGTTTAAAATCAACCCTCAAGATGCGCTCCCCTATTTCACTACTGCAAATTCAGCTCTTCAGTTTAATGATTAACAAGGAAACCAAAAACATAACGCATATTTAGCGTTTAGTGATAACAATCCGCTTATTCCAATCGAAGATCGAACAATTCATGAGGCAACGGATTACAAAAATAGCTTGAAGTTTGATGTCTATATTCACCATATCCAAAAAATGAAAACCGAGACTATTTCTTCTAATTATTCAATCTACAATTATAAGGTTCAGGTCAAGCTGTATATGACGGCTTTGCAACGTAAGCCCATGCTGTTGATGAATCAGCAAATGCACTATCAGGATAATTGTTCAAGTCAGGATATTGGCGCTTTTCTGTATTACAAAACACGTTGGAGTCGTTTTTGGGACTATATACTTCCTGATATTTCATGGAAATAAACTAGAGAGGTCCTGCTCCTGCGCAACAGAACCTGTTGTGAAGTCTATTGCACAAGATAAAATAGACTTCATTTTGTGTATTTTAAGCGGGGAAAGTCTGCCAATGGGTGCGGGTAAATTCCTCAAATATCCACTCACCATTAAAACGGCCAAGGCCTGAATTACGTTCACCACCAAAGGGTGCATTAGAATGATCCGCCACACTGATGCCATTGATATGCGTCATGCCTATATCGAGTTTGGCAGCAAACTCTCCGCCGCGCGCTAAGTTTGACGTACATACCGCACTCGATAAACCAAATCGGGTTGAATTCGCCAATTCTAGTGCATGTGCTTCATCTCGCGCTTTTAAAATCGGCAAGATTGGCCCAAAGCTTTCTTCCAATGCAATATCAGCGTGTGCATCCACATGGGTAAAAATATGCGGTGCAACCAATTGACCTTCAATGCCGCCTGCATAGGCTAAAATTGCATCTTGCTGAATAGCATTTTGAATAATGGTTTTTAATTTATCAACCTGCGCCTTGTTGATGATAGGCCCTATGAGGGTTTCAGTAGCATTTGGATCACCGACGACAATTGTTTTTACTCGCTGAATAAGCTTATCCACATAAGCATCATGTATAGATTCATCCACAATGACGCGGTTCGTACTCATACAGATTTGACCTTGATGCAAAAACCGCCCCATTACAGTCAATTCAACAGCTAAATCTAAATCTGCATCATCCAAAATTACCAATGGCGCATTACCACCCAACTCTAGTGCAAGCCGCTTAATTCGTGAACTTGCCAAAGCTTTCACGCCAACTTGCTTACCGACTTCTGTAGAGCCAGTAAAAGAAATCATTTTAGGTACAGAATGTTCTACAAAATAATCCCCAATTTCACTGCCGCTGCCTGCAACAACATTCAATACGCCATGCGGCAAACCTGCTTCTTCAAATAATTTGCCGAGTAATGTACCACCTGTGACTGGCGTGTCACTTGCAGGCTTCAACACCACACTATTACCGCAGGCAATCGCAGTCACCACAGAACGCATCGATAAATGAAATGGAAAATTCCACGGGCTAATCACCGCAATGACACCCAAAGGTTTGCGCAGTACAAAACTTTTTCGGCTCGGGTCTTTACTCTCTAGCTCCACGGTTTGCATTTTTTTAGGAAAACTCAGCGATTCTTGGATAATGCCAACCGCTGCATCAACTTCAATATTGGCTTTTAAACGTGTACTACCAGATTCATCAATCAGCCATTGAATAATTTCTTCTCTTCGTTGCTGAATGGTATGAGTTAATTTAGTGATGACTTGCTGACGTACTTCAATGGACTTGGTTATTTCTGATTTAAAGGCAGCTTCTGCAGCACTATAAGCACTGTCTACATCGACACTGCTTGCAGCCTGCAATTCAAAAATTTCTGCTTGGCTAAAGGGATTGATATTCTTGATGTGACGCGTTGAAGTCCCTGCTCGCCACTGTCCACCAATATATTGCAAATCTAATGCGGTATATGCTGACATCGTTTCCATCCCATTTTTATCATTCATTCCAATGTAAAGGCTTCAGCATCGAAAAGCTATGAGAAAAACAGGAAGAAACTTTATCCATAATTTATTGTACAACGCTACAACTTAAATAGGATGATTAATCTGCTGCATCGCTTTATAGATTCGCCAATAAATATAACAGCTAACCAAAACTTCAAAACTCAGGTCTTTAACTGTGGTGAGTTGCTCAAGTGCAGCCTCCTCCATGTTTACGGTCAACATGGGTAGTAGCGCTTCGATGACAATGCCGATGGCAATAAAGAGAACTAAACTCTGAATGGTCACGGGTAGATACAATGCGATAAAGCGCTTTAAAAAATCTCGGCCTTGCTCGCCGCCATTGGCTTTAAATATGGCATTCACCCAGCTAATCAGCAGACCAACTTGTAAAACAAACGAAGCCCAAGCTTCTGTAGGTTTGGATTCTGGGGTTAAGGTCAGTGCTAAGTAGCTAAAGAAAATCAATATTGAACTGGCAATATAGTAGTTTTTATAATGGGTTTCAGAGACTTTATTCAGTCTTATATCATCCACCAACCGATTTACATTCCATAAATACATGGATTTTCCTTTTCATTTTTTATGTCGACATTCTAACTTTCTAAAGTAATAAAAAAAGCCTCCGAAGAGGCTTTTTTTGATTTACAGATTAGTCACCTGTATAACCTTTTAATTTTAAACGGTAAGCATGAAGAAGCGGCTCTGTATAACCAGAAGGCTGCTCGCCACCTTTGAATACTAGGTCATATGCAGCTTTGTATGCATAGCCATCAAAGCTTGGTGCCATTGGCGTGTAGAGTGGATCGTTGGCATTTTGCTCATCTACAACTTTCGCCATGCGCTTAAATACTTCTTCAACTTGCTCAGCAGTTACGATACCGTGACGTAACCAGTTCGCAACGTGTTGAGAAGAAATACGTAAAGTTGCACGGTCTTCCATCAAACCAACGTTGTTGATGTCTAGAACTTTTGAACAACCTACACCCAAATCAACCCAACGAACCACATAACCCAAGATACCTTGAAGGTTATTTTCGAGTTCTTTGGTTTTCTCTTCTTCAGACCAGTTTGTATCTGTCGCTAAAGGCGGTGTTAACAAGTCATCTAAAGATAGCGGTTGAGTATTCAACAACTCTTTTTGACGCTCAGAAACATTGCACTGATGGTAATGGATCGCGTGAATAACAGCACCAGATGGAGACGGAACCCATGCACAGCTTGCGCCAGCTTCTGGATGCTCAATTTTCGTTTTATACATATCAAGCAACATATCTGGTTTTGGCCACATGCCTTTACCGATTTGCGCTTTACCACGTAAGCCTGCTTGTAGACCGATCATCACGTTACGGTTTTCATATGCAGGGAACCAGATTTGAGACTTCACTTCGCCTTTACGAACGAATGGACCTGCTTCCATGAAAGTATGGATTTCATCACCCGTACGGTCCATGAAACCTGTATTAATAAAGATCGTACGATCTTTCGCTTGCGCGATACAGTTTTTCAAGTTCACAGAAGTACGACGTTCTTCGTCCATGATACCGATTTTCAAAGTCTTCGCAGGTAGACCAAGCGCTTGTTCAGCACGCTCAAATAATTCAACTGCAAATGCAACTTCTTCTGGACCGTGCATTTTTGGCTTAACGATATACATAGAACCTTTACGAGAGTTCTTGTTTTCGTTTTCGCCTTTAATATCTGCAAACGTCAATAACGGTGTGATCAATGCATCCATGATGCCTTCGTAGATTTCAGCACCATCTACAAGGATCGCAGGGTTTGTCATCAAATGACCCACGTTACGAAGCAACATCAATGAACGACCGTGAAGCGTAGTTTCACCACCGATTAAGTTTTTGTGCGTACGATCTTTATTTAATGTACGCGTGATGATCTTACCATTTTTCTCGATTGACTCAGAAAGTGTACCTTTCATTAAGCCTAACCAGTTACGGTAGCCTTCAACTTTCTCTTCAGCATCAACTGCTGCAATTGAGTCTTCTAAGTCTTGAATTGTGGTTACTGCAGCTTCAAGAACTAAGTCTTTAACGCCCGCAGCATCAGTTGAACCAATTGGGCTCGTCGCATCAATTTCAATGATTACATGCAAACCATTGTTTAAAAGTACGATTTCAGTTGGCGCAGCTTCGTCACCATTAAAACCAACAAACTGAGCTTCTTTCGCTAAAGTTGCAGTTGAGCCATCTTTTAGGCTTACAACTAACTTTTTGCCTTCTACTGCATATTTAGTTGCATCTGCATGCGAACCATTAGCTAGCGGGAAAGTTTCATTTAAGAAGTTTTTAGCAAATTCGATAACTTTTGCGCCACGAGCTGGGTTATAGCCCTTACCTTTTTCCGCGCCGCCTTCTTCAGAGATCACGTCAAAACCGTAAAGAGCATCGTAGAGTGAACCCCAACGTGCGTTCGCAGCGTTTAAGCAGTAACGTGCATTACGCACAGGTACTACCAATTGCGCACCAGCCAATAATGCGATTTCTTCGTCTACATTTTCTGTGCTGATTTGGAAATCTTCTACTTCTGGTAATAAGTAGCCAATTTCAGTAAGGAAAGCTTTGTAAGCTTCGAGTTCAAATTTGTTGTTGCGGTGCCATTCATCAATTTTAGCTTGAATGTCGTCACGCTTAGCCAATAGTGCTTTGTTCTTTGGGCTAAGATCGACAACGACTTGTTCAAAGTTTTTCCAGTAAGTTTCACTGTCTAAACCTGAACCCGGTAGTGCTTCATTTTCGATGAAATCGTAAAGTTCTTTAGCAATCGCTAACTTGCCTTTTTGAATACGTGCAGTCATTGTCTTTCCTGATATTGCTATTTTTTATAACAAGAGATTCTAGTATACCCATTTATACTTTGCTGAATAGTACTATCACATTCCTAAATAATGATCATTTTCTATGTAATGAAATACCCTCATCATTCAACATAATAAAGATCAGAAATACGACGTCATCATCAGCCTGAATACCTTTTTACAGTGTATAAAGTTTTTGAAATGTCGAAATTAGACTTAAGTGCAGAATTTTGTTCTAAAACTGAACAAATAGACCCAAGCCTCAAACAAACTCACTCGATTAAGCCATGAAATGCTGCCAATGTCGATGCTACAACTTCAACCAATCAGTTTAAATTTAACGCTTTTATCGATGAATTATTATTCAGCCTAGCTTCTTATTAAATGATGCTTTTATCTTGAGACTTGGCTTTAACTTCTATTGTTCGTTCCACAGCTTTTCTTAATTTATACATGTTATCTAAAACAAAAAATCAAAAAAAAAAGAACGCCATTAAGACGTTCTTTTTTTATTCCAACAAAAACGCTTAATTTTCTGCTGTAGATTCTGTTGCATTGATTTGGCGGTGAGAGGTATGTAGATAATCATCAGATTGCATTTCCAATAAGCGCGAACGTGTACGCTCAATTTCAAATGCCAATTTTTCACCTTGATATAATTCAATAATCGTATCTTCTGAAGTAAGCAACAACTTCACCCCACGGTCATAAAATTCATCAACCAAGTAGATAAAACGACGTGTCCCTTCAGACAAATAATCCGTCATGTGCGGCACATTACTCACCAAGACCGTATTATAAATATTGGCAATTTCAATAAAGTCCGCTGGGCTACGTGGTTTTAGGCAAAGCTCAGAATATTCGCACCACAGTACATCTTCGGTATGACCAATGGTTTCCACAATACGCTGATTAATAATAATTGGCTCTTGTGAAACCGTTTGGGTTTGCGTTAATGCTGTAAAACGCTGTGCCATCCACAACTTATGTTCATGTGTTAAAGGCGACTTAAACAACTGCGCTTGTTTCAATACACGTAAACGATAGTCTACGCCTGAGTCTACATTTAAAATCACACAGTTCTTTTTTACCATTTCGATGGTTGGGATAAAACGGTCACGGTGGATCCCGTTTTTATATAAACCATCTGGTGCGATGTTAGATGTTGCAACAAGGGTGATCCCACGCGTAAATAATTTTTGGAATAGATCACTCAAAATCATCGCATCTGTGACATTGGATACAAAGAATTCATCAAAGCAGATCACGACTGCTTCTTTATAAATTTGGTCGGCAACAAGGTCGAGTGGATTACGCTGACCTGAAAGCTTATTTA
Organism: Acinetobacter sp. YH12142; assembly: GCF_013418435.1. Classification (NCBI taxonomy): domain Bacteria; kingdom Pseudomonadati; phylum Pseudomonadota; class Gammaproteobacteria; order Moraxellales; family Moraxellaceae; genus Acinetobacter; species Acinetobacter sp. YH12142. Next base: position 263,579 of record NZ_VPCB01000002.1, read on the forward strand.
ATTCACGGTGTACGTACTGCATAAAGTGATGGAAATGCATACGTGTTTTGCGTCGAAATGGCACAGAATCATAAAACTGATCCATCAGCCACGTTTTACCACGTCCTACACCGCCCCACATATACACCCCTTTCGGTGCAGTTTGACGACGGAAACGACGAAACGCTTTTTTAGAAGCCTTAAAACGTTGGATTAATTCTTGCCAAACTCGATCCAACTCATGCACCGCTTGCGCCTGTTCCTGATCTGGTAAAAACTGACCAGATGCTAAGGCTTGAGCATAACGCTCAGCCGGTGAAATCGGAGTAAATGCGGTGTTGTGTGGTGACTGAAAATCTGACATATCATTAAATACTTTTTGGGGCTAAATGAATTATAACGAAGAATAAACTCGAAGATATAACACTTTGGCAGTAAAGCGCATTGGCTATTTATTATATTGTCTCGGACTATGCCCAAACCAACGTTTAAACGCATGATTAAACGCCGCAGGTTCTGAATAGCCGAGCAATTCTGCAATCATTTCAATTGAATATTCATTATATTCAATCATACGGAGTGCTTTATCTTTAATAATATCTTCACGAATTTGCTTATAACTGGTATTTAACTGTTGCAGTTGATGACGCAAAGTTCTTTCAGGCAAGTTCAACGCTTGAGCAGTTGCTGCCATACTTGGCATCGCACCACTTTGTAATTCCAAATAATCTTGCACACGTTGAACCAATGATGGCGCATCTTCATCGGCGCTTAAACGTTCTAACTCCGCAATACATTTCGACTCATATAATCGAAAAGTAATAATATCTGCGGAAGGGATCCGAATATCTAAAACATCTTCATCAAACCAGAATGCCGCAAATGGCGCACCAAATCGAACTTGTGAGCCATAATAATCAGTAAACATTTTTAATTTTTCAGGATCTTTGGGTTCAGCAAACGGCAAATCAATTTGAACTTGCGGTGTAGATAGACCCATCATTTTGTACAGATCACGGATAAATTTATACGTTCCAGAAATTTCCGACTGCGCCAATAATGCACCCAGTGGTGCATACACATCTTGGGGTTGATAACATAAGGCCACTTTATGCTGACTGATTTGCAAACTCAAACGCCCAGTTAGATGCGTCAACTGTTGAAAGCGAATTCCCTGATTTAAAGCTTGGCGTAAAGTATCACTGGTGACCAATAACATCAGCAACGGGCCATAACCCGCCAATGTATAATGCTGACCAATAAATAACCCTTGCTCAGGTTCTACATCTTTACCAATGACTTTCAGTACATCCCACTCCAAACTCGGATGAATCACTGAAGTTGGATCGAGTGCATCGACACGCAGCCCAATAGTTTGCAAACGTTGATCGACATCTACGCCTGCTTTACGCATTCCTTGTACTAAATACATCAGGCTTAGAATAGATCGTTTCATAAATCGTAAAATGACATTAAATTTCTTCTTTTTTACTACAAATTTGCAATTATGAACATTGCCGTTTCGATCAATTTTTCTGTCACCTCAATCATATTGTTCTGGTTATGAACTCAAGTATGCTTAGCCTGTAATCTCGCTTGGAATTAAAAAAATGATGCAGGAAGCGCAAACAAAAACAGTGCAAACCCCAAAAGCCAATTCTGAAATACATACGCAAATCGCCATCATCGGCGGTGGTTTTGGTGGTATTGCTATGGCGATCCGACTTTTACAACAAGGCAATCAAGATTTTCTGATCCTCGAAAAAGCCAATGATTTTGGTGGAACCTGGCGTGAAAACCGCTACCCTGGCGCTGCCTGCGATGTGCAATCACATATGTATTCACTTTCTTTTGCACCCAAAACAGATTGGTCAAAGCGTTACGCCGAAGCGCCGGAAATATTTGACTATATCCAACATGTCACCCGTGAATATAATTTAAAACAATTCTGTCGCTTTAACAGTGAAGTGCTTTCAAGCCAATACAATGAATCAACCTGCGACTGGCATTTAGAACTCAAAGATGGCGTTAAAATTACCGCTCAATATGTGATTTTTGCATCTGGCCCGTTACATGTCCCACAAATTCCACATATTCCAGGCATTGAAAAATTTAAGGGTAAAGTGTTCCATTCTTCTCAATGGGATCATCAATATCCATTAGCAGGCAAAAAAGTCGCATCGATTGGTACAGGCGGCAGTGCCATCCAATACATTCCAGAAATTGCACCACAAACACAGCAACTTTATGTTTTTCAGCGTACAGCGGCTTGGGTCATTCCACGAGATGAACGTAGTTATCATGGTTTAGAAAAATCATTATTTAAAAAATATGATTGGTTTCGAAAAATTCACCGTGCTCGACTGTATTGGACCAACGAATCACGTGTCGTGCCAATTGTTAAGCCGACCACCATGAAGTATGCGCAAAAACTTGCAGAACTGTATATTAAGTATCAAGTCAAAGATGCTGAACTCGCCAAGAAACTAACCCCAAACTACATCATGGGTTGTAAACGCATTTTAATTTCTAATAAATACTTTCCAACCTTTAATAGACCTAATGTGGAATTGGTCAGTGATGCAATACAAGAAATCACTGAAAATGCCATTATTACCAAAGATGGAAAATCCCGTGAAATTGACTGCTTAATCTATGGGACTGGCTTTATTACTGACCCACGTATTTATCTCAAGTCCTTTGAATGTATTGGTGAAAATGCTCAAGAACTCAAACAAGTTTGGCAAGCTGGCGCAGAAAGTTTTTATGGCATTTGCACCAAAGGCTTTCCAAATCTGTTCCAATTATTAGGCCCCAATACCGTACTTGCGCATAATTCAGTGGTATTTATGATTGAGGCACAAGTCGATTACATCTTACAAATGATGCAATTGGTTTCAAAATCTAATGTTCAAGCCATCGCTGTCAAAGATCAGGTGCAAGATCAATTTAACACTCATGTACAAGACATGCTTGATGGCACGGTATGGCAATCAGGCTGCGTGAGCTGGTATCAACAAAATGGCGGTAAAAATTTTGCACTGTGGCCAACTTATACATGGAAATATTGGCTCGCTACTCGAAAAATAAATCCAGCTGATTTTCGACTCCTAAGTAAAACAAAATCTAGTCATGCAGCTTAAGCAATAACAGGTCATAATAGGCAGGTATTCATTATCTGCCTATTTTTTATGCAATCTTTCTGGCTGATTTTCCAGCTCTTGACCTGTTTAGGGCTTGGTTTTATTCTTGCACGTCGCCTACCCACTTGGCTTGAAAAAATCGCCTTTAAACTCCTGCCGTACTTTACTTATATTTTGTTATTTGCGATTGCGATCGAATTTTCTGAAACATTACACACTATTCCAGCACCTCTGCAAATCCTCTCTTCATCAGTACTTATTGCACTATTGACCTCAATGGGTGCTTTTATTTGCTGCTATATTTTGTTTAAGCTTTTAGGCTATAAACCCAGTCATGGCAAAGTGTCCATGCAGTTAGTGACAAGCTCACTCATCAATATTAGCTATGCTTTTATTGCATTAGGTTTAGGTTATGCTTTTGCCGAAATTGCAGCACATTTTAGTCTTCAGCCACATATTAGTACTTGGGATCTACTTTTAGTCTTCATGTTTCTGATTGGGCTTGATCTCGCCTACTCACCGCTCGATCGTTCTTGGTTAAATTGGAAAATTCTACTTGTTCCACTCGGCTGTATCGTCGGTTCACTTTTGGGCGCTTTTGCTGCTGCCTATCTATTGCCACAAATCAGTTTGAAAGATTTGATTATGTTGTCACAAGGCTACGGTTTCTATTCGATGACAGGCATCGTCGTGACTGAATTAAAGAATGCGCATCTAGGCAGTATCGCGCTGATGAATGATTTATTCAGAGAAATTTTTGCGATTGTGTTTATGTATATTATTGGCTGGCGTTACCCACGCTCTGCCATTTCATCTGCGGGTGCAACAGCTATGGATGTCACCCTACCTATGGTCAAACAAGCCTGTGGTAATGATTTTATTCCACATGCAATGGTCAGTGGCTTTATCCTTTCTGTACTCGCACCAATATTGGTGAGTATATTGGCGGCTATCTAACCCCTCACCTAAATCCTCGCCCAAAGGCAGAGGACTTTCTCTCTCCCTTTGGGAGAGAGTTAGAGAGAGGGTAAATATTAAAGTGTCGCCAAAATATCTTTTAAAGTTTGACGCGGATTTTCAGATTTGGTAATTGGACGACCAATCACCAAATGTGTAGAACCATCTAGCATGGCTTGTTTAGGTGTCACAATTCGTTTTTGATCATCAGCAGCAGAACCCTCAGGGCGAATACCCGGTGTCACCAATGCAAACTCTGAACCCAAAGTTTCACGCAGCATTTTCGCTTCTTGCGCCGAACACACCACCCCATCCAAACCACTCTCTTTAGTTAATTTTGCTAAACGCTTAACTTGTTCAAATGGCTCAATATCCAGTCCAATATCGGCTAAATCCTCACGGCCCATCGAGGTTAATACCGTTACTGCAATCAGCTGAGTATTGTAATTACCCGCCTTTAAACGCTCAACACAGGTTTCCATCATTTTACGACCACCTGAAGCATGAACATTCACCATCCACACTCCCATATCTGCGGCAGCACATACTGCTTGCGCAGTAGTATTGGGAATATCATGGAATTTTAGATCTAAAAAAACTTCAAAGCCTTCACCGTGTAAAGCTTTAACAATCGAAGATCCTTCATGGGTAAACAGCTCTTTACCAACCTTAACTCGGCATAATGCAGGGTCTAACTGCTCTGCCATTTTTAACGCGTCAAATTGGCTTTTAGCATCTAGTGCAACAATGATACTCAAGAGACTTACCCTTCATTTTTACAAAATTAGTGCATTATAGATGGATTCAACTTGATCAGAAAGCTATAAAACTCATGTTATTTGAAATGATTAATTTGAATTGAGCTATCTCTTTATTTTATTTGAGATAAGCATTTTATTTTTCACCCCCATAAAAAAACACCCCGATGATCCCACCAGAGTGTTAAATATAAAAAATTAAATCTACTCATAAAAGTAGTGAATTTACTTCAAAAACCCAATTATAACGGGTTAGAAGGACGCTCATTTGCATCAATATCTAAAACTGTCTTTTCATGACGCGTATGTGCAGCCGCTTCAGCAGCAGCCAGTTGAGCAGTTTGAATTTGCTCTTTACGTAGGCGGTCAATATCTTTACGTAGACGTTTAATTTCCCAGTTATTTTGAAATACTCGGAATACTTGCACTGCCAATAAAAGACCTAAAACTAAACCTAAAGACAAGGTTAATAGCAATAAAAGCCCTAAACGCATTGCAGGCACTTGTGTAAATAACAAATCGACTGAAAGTTCAGTTCCGTTTTGCAGAACCAAAGCCAATGAGTATCCAAATAGAACCAGTAAAATTACGACCAATACGTAACGCATAAACACCCCTAACAATGTTTTGAATTAGTTTGCAGATTCGTTTACCGCATCACGTAAAGCTTTACCAGGTTTAAAGTGCGGTACAGCTTTTGCTGCAACTTCTACTGATTTACCTGTTTTTGGGTTACGACCCACACGTGGTTCACGGTGATGTAATGCAAAACTACCAAAACCACGGATTTCAATTCGGTTGTCTGTAGATAACGCTTCGATCATTTGATCGATCATTATCTTAACGGCCTCTTCCACTAAGGGTTCAGCTAAGTGTGGGTTTTTAAGAGAAATACGCTCTATTAAGTCAGACTTATTAAGTGCTTCAGTAGTCATCTGCGACCTCTTTAATTATCAAGCTACCTAGGATCAGTTTCCTGATAATAACCTGTTTAAATACAAAACGGTAGCGTAATAATCACTTACTACGCTACCGTTACAGTAATTGTGTAAAAAATATTAATTAATTTACATTAATAATACAATTCAAACACTTACTTAGTGGTTCATTTGAGCTTTGATCAAATCACCAATAGTCTTAGGACCATTGTCTGAAGATGCTGTAGCTGTCTTGTTCAAGTTAGCTACCGCTTCTTTTTCTTCAGCTTCGTCTTTCGCTTTGATAGACAAGTTGATAGAACGTGATTTACGGTCTACGTTGATGATTTTAGCTTCAACTTCTTGACCAACTTCAAGGAACTTAGTTGCATCTTCAACGCGGTCGCGGTTGATTTCAGATGCTTTAAGAGTCGCTTCAACTTCGTCAGCTAACTTAACAGTAGCGCCTTTAGCGTCAACTGCAGTTACAGTACCTTTAACAAGCGCACCGCGTTCGTTAGCAGCTAAGAAATCGTTGAACGGATCGCTGTTCATTTGTTTGATGCCAAGGCTGATACGGTTGCCTTCAGCGTCTACTGAAAGGATAACCGCTTCAACTGTGTCACCTTTCTTGTAACGACGGATAGCTTCTTCGCCTTGTTCGTTCCAAGAAATGTCAGACAAGTGAACTAGACCATCGATACCGCCTGGTAAACCGATGAAGATACCGAAGTCAGTGATTGACTTGATCGTACCTGAAACTTTTTCACCTTTGTCGTGTTCTTTAGCAAACTCTTCCCATGGGTTAGCACGAGTTTGTTTGATACCAAGAGAAATACGACGACGCTCTTCATCAACTTCAAGAACCATAACGTCAACTTCGTCACCGATCTGAACAACTTTAGATGGGTGGATGTTTTTGTTAGTGTGGTCCATTTCTGAAACGTGTACTAAGCCTTCAACGCCTTCAGCGATTTCAGCGAAGCAACCGTAGTCAGTTAAGTTAGTTACACGAGCTTTAACGATAGAACCTTTAGGGTAACGGTTCATGATCGCTAACCATGGATCTTCGCCTAATTGTTTAAGGCCTAAAGATACGCGGTTACGTTCGCGGTCGAATTTAAGTACTTTAACAGTAACTTCTTGACCAACTTCAACAACTTCTGAAGGGTGCTTGATACGTTTCCAAGCCATGTCAGTGATGTGAAGAAGACCATCAATACCGCCAAGGTCAACGAACGCGCCGTAGTCAGTAAGATTTTTAATAGTACCAGTAACTGTTTGACCTTCTTCAAGCTGAGCAAGAAGAGCTTCACGGTCAGCTGAAGATTCAGCTTCCATAACAGCACGACGAGATACAACAACGTTGTTACGTTTAGCATCAAGTTTGATTACTTTAAATTCTAACTCTTTACCTTCTAAGTGAGTAGTATCACGAATAGGACGAGTATCAACTAAAGAACCTGGAAGGAACGCACGAACTGGACCGATGTCAACAGTGAAACCGCCTTTAACCTTACCAGAGATAACACCAGTAACGATTTCGCCGTCTTCAAAGATTTTTTCAAGTTTAGTCCAAGTTTCAGCACGTTTCGCTTTTTCACGTGATAAAACTGTTTGACCCATACCGTTGTCAAGAGCTTCAACAACTACGTCAACAGTGTCGCCAACTTGAACTTCAAGTTCACGTTGTTCATTTAAGAATTCAGCGCGGTCAACAATACCTTCTGATTTAAGGCCAGTGTCAACTGTTACCCAGTCAGAGTCGATATTTACTACAACGCCTTGGATGACAGCACCCTTTTCAACGTTGAGGTTTAATTCGCTTTCTTCAAAGAGGGCTGCAAAAGATTCGGTCATGATATACCTAGTAAAGTCAGCGGTCTTGGATCAGACAAGGCCGGTTTAATTAAGCGTCTACATAGTCCGTATAAGACTGATCAAGCTATGCTTCTGCTGAAAATTCTTTAGTTTGCTAATTGCTGATCGATGTAATTCGTCATCAGCGTAAATACTTCATCAATACTCAAAGTTGAACTATCAATGAAATAAGCATCTGGCGCAGGCTTGAGTGGAGCGACTGTGCGTTCCATATCTCGCTTATCACGCGCTTCGATATTAGCTAAAATGTCGTTTATTTTAACATCCACGCCCATAGCCTGCAACTGATTTACACGGCGCTCCGCACGGGACTGAGCAGAAGCCGTTAAATAAATCTTGGCTTGGGCATTTGGAAAAATCGTTGTTGCCATATCACGGCCATCTGCAACCAAACCAGGTGCTTGGGCAAAGGCATGCTGACGTTCTAAAAGCGCAGTTCTAAGTACAGGAATTGCAGCAACTTTTGAGGCATACTCTCCGACTCTCTCTGTACGGATAACTTTTGAGACATCTTCACCGTCTAAAAGCACTGAAACACCTGTTTCATTTGTCACAAATTGTATGTCTAAATTTGTTGCAATTTTTACGCACTCATCGAGCTTTGAGTCTAATGCATCAATTAAGTCTTGCTTATGCAATGACAATCCCAACAGACGATATAACGCACCTGAATCGAGTAAGTGGAACTGATAATGTGCCGCAATTTTTGCTGCCAATGTTCCTTTACCTGAGCCACTTGGGCCATCAATTGTAATGATTTGAACTGTCATTGCTCTTCCACTTTTGTTTATACGGTTTTTGCAAGTTTTGAAAAACCAATTTTAATCGCTGACTTCAGTTGCGCAAGGATTAATTGACTAACGAATGGCGCACGCGCCTGTAATTCAATCGTATAAGTGACTAAAGTACGCGCAGCATCGATCGCTTCGAATTGAATCACACCCAAATGATGTTTCACCAATGGGTTTTTAATAATCTTATATTCAATGCGTTGGTTTGGCTCAAGTAAGGTAATTTGCTCTTGTAACGGCTTCACTGGCCCAAAGCCCATTCGGCGCACTGAACCCACACCATCAAGACGCTCAGGATCTGCTGAATCTTTGACACGCACCACTTGAATCGGTGCAAAAGCCACGTTATAGGTCGAATGTTTTGAAAGTAAGTCAAAAACCTGCTCGACTGGTGCATTAAATTCTTTTTTTACTTGGATCGATTTCATGGTGTACCCTATTTTATTTGACAATATTAATTGTCAGTAGAGTTTACTTGATTTTTTAAATGAAGTTCAGTCAAAGTGGCTTTTTCCTGTAACTTCATCAGTCGTTTTTGTTCACGACGCATTTTAAAAAAATCACTTAATTGTTGGGAGCATTGCGCTTGCAGGCAACCATGCTCAAACTCAAAGATATGGTTATAGTAGCCTGAATTTAATAATTGACGCGAACTGACCAAAGAACCTGCTTTAGGCTCAGTCGTCGCAAATACGACACGCTTAATTCTCGAATGAACCAAAGCACCCACACACATTGTGCATGGCTCCAATGTTACATATAAGGTTGCATCATCGGGTAAACGGTAATTATCGATATTTAAACAAGCTTGACGCAAAGCTTGTACTTCCGCATGTGCGGTGGGATCTTTCAGAGAAATCGGCGCATTAAACCCTGCACCTATGACTTGATTTTGACTCACAATCACTGCGCCTACAGGAATTTCTTGCAATTCTGCAGCTTGTGCAGCCTGCTCGAAAGCCAGCTGCATCCAGTGTTCATCACTATATAAGTTTGGTTCAGACATCAATTAATTAAATTACACCATACTGTCTTAACAGTACATTCCAACTGTCAATATTGGTTACAGGAGGCTCATCAGCCAGAATTCCTTTGAGGGAAAGATCTGTACCTTTTTTCCATTCTGGAGACAGGTCTTTATCGACTAGACGGGCGCGCACACCTTCAACAAAGTCCGCGTGACGAATTTTCCAATCCGAAATTTGGGTTTCTAGTTCAAACACTTCATTCCAAGAATGCACTTGCTTACCCCACTGCCACAACAACCATGTTAATGCGGCGGTTGCAGGTGAACCTTTTTGTAGATTTTCACTGGCTTGACGTAACCAATCACTACGCGCATCACTTAAACCAATAATTGATTCATAGTCATGTTCAAAATTGTGCCCACGGCACACACTCTGAATCACATCTAATGAATTTTGTAATGGGCCCGGCCCCACAGGACGATGCATACTATTTAAAGTGTCATCGATGGCACGGAAATCGCCCGCTGGATAATGATCCCAATCAATATTGATGACAGTTTCAAGTACGTTATCACGCTGTGCATCGCAAATGTGGGTTGCCCAGCCGATACCATAAGCACCTGCTGCGGTCATAATCGAGCCTGTTAATCCCGTAAACAAACCAATAGCACCACGGTCAGCTAGGAAACGCGTCGCACCTACATCTGGATACAAACCGATATTAATTTCAGGCATTGCTAAACGCGAATAAGGTGTCACCAAACGGAAAGGTGCGGCCATAAATAGACCTAAACCACCACCCATGACATAACCTTCGCCCCAAACCAAAATCGGCTTTGCATAGTTATGCAGCAGCAAATCTAGGGCATATTCTTGTTCAAAGAATTTATTCGCCGTTTCAACTTCATCATTGACCACCAATTGTCGCAATTTGCGTACATCGCCACCTGCACAAAATGCTTTCGGCGTAGTGGAATCCAACCAAATCGCTTTAACAGCATCATCATGTTGAAAGTCCTGAAAGACTTCAAGCAATGCTGTACAGATAGATTCATCTAATGCATGAAGCGATTTTGGGCGATTCAGGCGAACAATGCGCCAGCCCTTTTTCGCTTCTTCCACAATCAGATCTGGGTGATAATTTTTTGAAACGGGAGAATAAGTCATGCGTCCAGCTGCCAGTCTATTGGCTCAATGCCATTTTGTTTAAGATAATTATTACTTTTTGAGAACACCTTACAACCAAAAAAACCACCGCGGTTTGCAGCCAAAGGAGATGGATGCGCGGCTTTTAGCACCAAGTGCTTATTTTGGTCAATGCGTTGTCCCTTACGCTGTGCATATGCCCCCCATAAAATAAAGACAATATGCTCACGTTGCTCATTTAAAACATCAATCACATGGTCTGTAAAATCCTCCCAGCCACGTTTTTGATGTGAAGTTGGTTGCCCAGCCTCAACAGTCAGTACCGCATTTAAAAGCAAAACACCTTGTTCTGCCCAGCGTGTTAAGTCCCCATGTTTTGACACAGGCACCCCAAGGTCGGTATTTAACTCATGGAAAATATTACGTAAAGAAGGTGGTAATGCAACCCCCTTTTGTACCGAAAAACTCAAGCCATGTGCCTGATTTGGCCCATGATACGGGTCTTGGCCTAAAATCACCACCTTTACATTCGCCATAGGCGTCGTGTTTAAGGCATTAAAAATCAGCGGATTCGGTGGATAAATCACTTTATCCTGTTTCATTTGTTGTAGCAGAAAGTCTTTTAACTCATCCATGCGGGGGCTAAGCAAAAACTCACTTAGGCCATATTTCCAGCTAGCATCAAGCTGCACTTTAGCGAGTTTTGCTTGTTGCTCTTCTGTTAAAGACATCACTGTTAACCAATCCTAATAAAACCAAATATTTACTTAAATTTTAACTTGTAAATCAACTGCAGGGTTTAAAAATTTTTGACCCTGTTTTAATTTTTCATACATCTGGGAATCGTTCCATTCCGACTGAACCTGTTCGGAAAAGACGATTTGATCTAACTGCAACAGCCCCATTTGTGCGTTGTCGATATCTTCTAAAAAGCTTTGCGCATAGCCTGTGTCCGTCTCATGTACGATCACAGAATACACTTCAACATCACCCTCACCATTTTGAGTTTCTGTTGATTTTAGAACTTGTTGTGCCAAGTAAAAGAAGATCCGTGAAAACTGTTCTGCTGAAGGCGATACGGGTAGTTCAACCCAACGTGCGCTGAACTGCTTGCAGGCACGAATATACTCGGCATCATCATGTTGCCAAAAACAAATCGCATGATCAAAACTGTCAAATAAGTCTTTAATAACCCCTTTGAGCAAACCGAAATCGTAAACCATTTGTCCATGGTCAAGTTTCGACGCTTTGAGTAATAGTTCGACTTTATAACTGTGTCCATGAATGGAACGTTTGCAGCGGTCTGACGTGCAATTACGCACGATATGCGCGTTTTCAAACTTAAATAACTTACGAATTAACATATGTCGTAATGCAATCAAATAATCTATGGGTTCTCAGAGATTATAATGCAAAAGTCTAACAAGAGGCATTAATTTTGCTGTTCAGCACAATTGGGAAAAGGCATCATGAAAATTTAGCGATATTTAAGACCTAAAATGGTGCCATACTGCGAAAAGCCACATATACATCTTTATCTTTTCGCACTAACTCACTGGTAAATTGACGCTTTCTTTCATTTAAAATAATTTCAATTTGCGCTTTAAAATAGTTCGACTGCACACCCAATTGTGAGTTTAAAACTTCTCGATTTTCTGTGCTCACCTGTGCAAATGGCTCCATTGCCCATAAATCATTGATATTTTCAAAATGTTCAAATTTGGCAGCTTTTTGTTGCAAAGCTTGTTCGACTGCATTGACATCTAAACGATCATCCATGGTTGCCAACAAAAATGCAGGAGCGGTATTAATGTTTACCGTTGTTTCATGCGAGGGCAAGCTACTCACATAGGGTGCAATCAGTTTATATTGAGCACCTTCAAAACCACGGACTGATTTCAACTCTTCCACACTATGAAATTTTGCATTTGGCGGTAGTGCCGCATTATTTAAACTACGATAGTACGCCAGTTCAGCTCCCATCGGGCCAGAGGTCTCATCATCTTCATCTTGCCAATCGATCACAGCTTGACTTAATTCTGCGGGTAAACCAACACGCTGCAATATTTTTTCAAACCATAACTTTGCTTTGTCATTTACCACACCCTCCTCTGAAACCAAACTATTGAGGTTAAATTTGCCAGATTCATCTTGGAGCACACCTGCAACAGTTCCACCTTCCACTGGAAAGGCTGGCATAGGCTGAGCCCAATTTTCTTGGAGGTGATCCACCTGCCCTGCATTTTCGGCATCATTCACCAAAAGTTCAGCAAAAAATGCTTCGGCACTTTTCGCATATAACAACGACTGATTTTGGCGCATCACATAAGCGGTATTTTCAGAAGTATTGGCTTGTTGTTTTGCGATGCCTGCTGCAACTATGGTTGCCAAAGCTACCATCATCAGGATAGTTAACAAAGCGATGCCGCGTTGCTGTTTCATACGCAACTCCGAACTTCAAATGACTCCACTGCCTGACCGTTAACCATTCTTATTTTTATCCAATAAAAAATCAGTATTTAACAAACTGAATAACCATTCGTAGTTTGTCCCATCAACTGTGAGCTGCATCCTGATACCCCGTGGTAACAGTTGTATGGTTTTTTCATTATTCAAATCAGCGGCAGTATCTGGCCAATTCTCTAACTCATTTGGATTGAGTACCGTGATTTTATATTGTTCAATATTATCCAGTAAAACACTCGAATCTGGCTGATCATGCCCCGTTTGGTTGAGATTTTTAAATTTTAGCCGATACAATTTTTTTTCATCAGCTTTGTATTGATATTCCACTCGCTCGTCAGGTGCAATGCCCTGATTTAATGGATCAGTGACACCTGTCTTACTGAAATTAAATCGGCCATTTTGCAATACTAACGCTGGTTGAATATCTCCATTAATATTGGCAGTTAAGGGCACAGCTTGTACTGTGTCTCTGAGAATTTGCTGATGGGCATCTTGCAACTGACTAAGCCTTGCCTCATGGGTTGCGTTTCGTTCCTTCACTTTCGAGACATAATCAAAAACCTTCCAACCCAAAGCAGACAGCACTGCGAAAATAGCAATCGCAACCAAAAGCTCAACTAAGGTAAATCCTGCTTGATTCTTCATTCCTTGCTGTACAAGCACAGGCATATCTTGAGATGTACGTTTTTTTCTAGTTATTATTTTCATCCAACGGAGCCTTATAGTTAAAGAACACCAAACTGCTAATCCCTGCTTCAACATCGCCTGTTTCAGCATTCATCAAACTCACTTGGATATCAATCCGTTGTACATTTGGACTAATGGTGGCTTGGGCTTTTTTGTCAATTTGCCATTGTTCGCCTTGTTCAGTGACTTGTTTAGATGCAGTACCCGTCATCCATTCACGATTGATTTCCATCTTAGCGATTTCATTCAACGCGACAAATTGTGCTTTATTTCTTAAAATTGCGTGTGCTGTCGACTGTGTATATTGCATCGCAACATTAGACAAAGCCATTGCCGCAGTCGCAAAAATCGCCAATGCCACCATGACTTCAAGTAGCGTAAACCCTTTAGCCCGCATTGACTTTCCCTAAATGATCGATTTCGATTTCATTACCAATGGGACGTTCTTCAAAATAAAACTGTATACGCACAGGCTTTACCTCACCATTGCCCAACCAAATCAACTTGGGTGCATTGGTATTTAACAAATCATCATTATTGGCATTTGCATACTGCTGATCTAAAGGCTGAATCGTAAAAGAGACATTTTCAGGTAATACTCGGGTTTCAAAATCTTTATAGTTTTGCCATTTATTATTCTGATTTAAAATACTATTTTCTACACGTTTTTGTTCTAGTAAATATTCTTGTACCGCATAGCTTTGCGTGTTGACATCCGTTCCAGCGTTTTGCTGTAAGGCCAATATCAAAGCTTGATCATTTGCATCGCGTAAAATTCGTTTCAGATCCATCACAAACACTTCGCGTGCTTGCATGGCTTTGCGTTGATCTGTTCCACCGATATTTAAAAGCACCAATGAGGCCATAATGCCCATAATCACAATCACCACCATCAATTCTACGAGGGTGAATCCACGAACCGATGATGGTGATGCACTTTTCATAAGCAGCCTTTAAGCGAATTGAGCAACCGCATGCACTTGTTTTGGTAAGGCCAAGGCTTGATCAATATAAGCAACCCGCAAGGTGTCTCTTGAACCCAAATAACGCTGATAAAAACTAGAGTTCAAAATTGCTGCAGCACCATGTGTAAGTGACCAAATCGAAGCAAGATAATCACGTACTGGCATGCTACTTTGAATCGACTCCAAGTAACGCTCAGTCATACGAATGATCAATCGTAGGCGTTGTTTGCGCACTTGATATAGTTCACTAAACAAGTGCTGAATACCCACACCCGTTGTCGATAAACGCTCTTCAATTTGGTGAAACAACACTGTACGTTCTGGGTGATGTAAGTGATGCAACATAAAGAAAGCAAGGTGTTCAGGAAAAGCTTTGTCGGTGTCTTTAATCATTTCCAATAACATGCGTTCATTACGAATAATGAGCAACATATATAGTTCATCTTTACTTTGGAAATGTTTATATAACGTCCCTTTTGCCAAGTCGAGTTCTGCCGCTAGCGCATCTAGTGTCATCCCTGCTTCGCCATTTTCCAATAGCAGTTGCTCTGCCACTTGGAAAATTAATGCTTCTCTTGCTCTAAACTGAGCTTGACGATCCATCTTCACCCTATACTCTCTTACTCTTATATCAATTCAAATTATTTACTTAAGATTGAGGAGATTTTCAAAGTTTTGCATTGTAATGAAAGCCATCTCTTCAATTGACTTATCATATACATCACTTAAGGCTTTGGCTACATAAGGAACGTATTTTGGTTCATTAGACTTTCCTCTATAGGGCATCGGTGCAAGGTATGGGCTATCTGTTTCAATCAGCACGCGATCCAGTGGCACTTGCTTGGCTACATCACGCAAATCTTGTGCGTTTTTAAAAGAAACAATGCCTGAAAATGACACGTAATAACCACAATCTAAGACCGCTTTTGCCGTTTCCCAATCTTCAGTAAAACAATGCAAAATACCGTGAGTGGATTTCTCTGCACGGATAATATCCACCGTATCATGCTTTGCAGAACGGGTATGAACAACCACTGGTTTTTTTACGGCTTGTGATGCGTGAATATGGCGGGCAAAGCATTCTTTTTGCTCTGCAATAAAGTCTGTACTATGAAAATAGTCCAGCCCTGTTTCACCAATCGCCCAAACCTTTTCAGCTTGTGCTAATTCAATGAGATATTCTTCTGTTGCCCGAGCCATCGTTGCAGGATCTTCACATGGGTGTACCCCAACGGAATAACCTACATCGGCATGACGTGCAGCAATTTTTGAAAGTTCGATATGGTCATCTAGATCAACCGAGATACTCATAAATTTTGAGACCCCGGCTTGACGAGCCTGATCCAATGCAAGATCTAAATTACCCTCATAAGGGCTGAGGTCGAGCATGGTTAAATGGCAATGGGTATCTACAAACACAATATGTACCTACAAGTCTTCACAGTTGTAACTACATAGTGTAACTTCTACGCCCCTCAGATTTAAGCCCTGCAAGTAAACGTTCTGCTTCTGTTTTAAAATAAACGCCTTTTTCGCCGCTTAATTGAATCCCAAAGCCTTGTGGTTTAATACCATTTTGCTTTTGCGAAATCCAAATTACTTTTCCTGTCAAAGGAATTTTTATACTTTGTTCAGGCAAAGTCGCCAATAAGAAAACCTCATCACCCATTTTCACAGCTTGCTTTGATGGTACAAATAAACCGCCACCAACGACATAAGGCATGTAGCTCGCAAAAAGTGTTTCCACATCTGGAATATTAGCGTGAACGATCCCGCCCATACGTGGTTGCATGATGTTTCCCCTTAATTAAACATTCATCAGTTTGATGCAAAGCTCATCTACGGCCAGATTCCCCTGTACGTTCTGCTCGATGAACCGCTTAGACTGCTGTAATTCTGTATAAATCCCAAAGAGTGTTTCGAGCGAATATTGCTCTGCCAACACCCCAAAATCCAAATCTATATTTTTTATGGATTGATTTAGCTTGACACAAATTATATCGGACAACAAGTATTCAAACATTTGACTAAAATCACTAAAACTCAGAGCTTTATTCCACTTGGTCGCAATTGCCATCGGCATGTTTTTTTGTGTCACAAGTTTTTGCCAATCTTGTAGAAACTCTTGGCGCATATTTAACCATTCGCTACTTGCCAATGAAATCGCTTGTAATGGCATTTGACTGGCTAAGTTCATGAGAACTTTGCGCTGGGTTTCACCACTATCAGGCAAATGCTGCTGTAAATATTGCTGTGATTGTTCCGGTTCAATACGATCCAATGCATAGTGCTGCATTCGACTGCGAATGGTTGCTGGCAATTTCAAATAATGCTCTGCCAATAACATAATCACAATCCGCTCGCCCGGCTCTTCCAGTGTTTTCAGCAATGCATTTGAAGATGCAATGTTCAGCGCCTCAGCAGGCTCAATCAACACAACTCGCCAACCGTCTACGGTTTGCTGTACAAAAGGCAATAAATCACGAATTTTTTCGATTTTAATTTTGGCATTTTGCTTTTTATTGTCTTCATCTGTACTGATGTGGACAAAATTTGGATGTGTATCTGACTTTAACCACTGGCAACTCCCACACTCACCACATGGCTCAGTTCGCTCATCACGTTTTTGACACAGCACCCAAGCAAGAAATTGTTTTGCAAATGCCTCTTTACCACAGCCTTTTTTGCCATACAAAAGCACGCCATGTCCCAGTTGTGGAAAACGGCTGGTTAATGTATTCCATGTATTTTGCTGCCAAGGGTACACTTGCGCCACAATGTCATTTTGCATAAATCGTTTAACCTTATTCGAAGTTTGAAACATCCATTTGGTTCAAACGATCAAGGTCAGCTTGAGTGTCTACGCCCGGTGGTAGGTTCGCTTCTGCCACAGCAATGGCAATACGGTGACCATTTTCCAAAACGCGTAATTGTTCAAGGCTTTCTAATTTTTCTAGCACCCCCATATCCCAAGTGACATATTCTTGAAGCAGTTTTACGCGGTATGCATAAAGACCTAAATGACGATAAGCCTGATCATGCAAGGTTTGTTCAGCTAGCTTTGCACAATCACGGTCATACGGAATAGTCGCACGACTGAAATACAGCGCTTGATTGTGCTTTGACATCACCACTTTGACGATACTGTCACGTTGAAACTCATCTAGACTATGAATCGGCTCGCAGAGTGTCGACATTGAACATGTCGGCTGATCAACGAGTAATTGTGCAACTTGCTTTACCAATTGAGCGGGAAGCAAAGGTTCATCACCCTGCACATTGACAATAATGTCATCACTTGCCCAACCTTTGATACGCGCAACTTCACTTAAACGATCTGTCCCAGATGGATGCTCTGTAGAGGTCAATACCACATCAACCCCTTCCGCACGACACACTGCGGCAATACGTTCATCATCTGTAGCAACACAAAGATCATCGAATCCTGCAACTTTTTTGGCTTGATCGACTACACGTAAAATCATCGGACGGCCGTGAATTTCAAGCAATGGCTTACCTGGTAAACGTGAACTTGAAAAACGTGCAGGAATAACAATATGTTTCATAAATTAAATGCCTTCGGGAAGTTTCAGACCCAGTTGTTTCAACTGTGCATGCAAAGTTTCATAACACGCAGGTGATAACACTGCATCAACAGGAACAACCCATATTTCTCTTTTAAAATCTGGATTATTTTTGAGGATCGCTAAAATTTTAACTGCATCTTTTTCAGTGGTAATGATGGGATTGGCATCTTCAAACTGCAAATCACTCAGTTCATATTCATAATGATCTGGGAATTCATGACATTGAAATTGATGAATCCCCATATTTTCTAAGGTTTTATAAAAGCGTTGCGGAAAGCCGATACCCACCACAGCATAAAAATCTTTATTTGCATCAAATGTCGTCACAAGATCTTTATTGAGCAAATAAGGCTGCGCCGCTTCTAAGTGCATATTCAGTGGAGAACTTGGATCTGCTGAATGTTCAATGACCGTCCCACTGGCAAGGCGCTTTTTCGGTTCACGCAAATAACCTTCAGGTAATAATTTTTCATTGCCTAAACCACGGTTATTATCCAGTACGATCCACTCCAACTGGCGTTGAAGCGCCCAATGCTGTAAACCATCATCGCAGATAATCAAATCCAATTCATGCTTAGACAGCAGCAATTCAATACTCTGCTGGCGGTTTGGACCGACTGCCATCGGCACGCCAGTAGATTGAACGATTAAGCTCGGTTCATCACCCACGATTTCAGCCGTCGAGTCTAAATCCACATAGGCCGGAAATGGTCCTTGACCACCATAGCCACGACTGATCACACCAACACGCAGCTTTAAGCTATTCAAATAACTGACCAAATGAATGAGCAATGGGGTTTTACCACTTCCACCCACTGTGATGTTTCCAATGACCATGACTGGAATAGGCGCTTTATAGCTTTGCTTAATACCCGATTGATAGAGTTTTTTATTGAGTAAAAAGCCGCCACGATAAAGCCATGACAAAGGTCTAAACACAACGAGCCACTTTGCCTGTTCATTCCAAGCATCCTGAATCAATTGTGCAAAAAACATGACTTAATTTTCCTCAAAATTACGCTGATGAAGTTGGTAATATGCACCACGTTGTGCCATCAATTCCGTATGCGAACCTTGTTCAATAATACGCCCTTTATCCATCACTACAATACAGTCTGCATTTTCAATGGTCGATAAACGATGTGCAATCACGATCGTGGTACGATCTTGCATCGCAGCGTCAAATGCTTGCTGAATATAAAATTCAGATTCGTTATCCAGCGCACTGGTCGCTTCATCTAAAATTAAAATCGGTGCATTTTTCAAAATGGCACGCGCAATCGCAATCCGTTGACGTTGACCACCGGACAGATTTAAACCTTGCGCACCCAATGGCGTGTCATAACCTTGCGGTAAATCCATTATAAAATCATGCGCAAATGCAGCTTTGGCAGCAGCAATAACTTGCTCATCTGTTGCATGCTCGAGCTGTCCATAAGCAATATTTTCACGCACTGTTCGGTTAAACAAAACCACTTGCTGATTGACCATCGAAATCTGAGTACGCAAGCTATTAAGTTCTATGTCGTGAATATCATGCTGATCAAGCAACAATTGGCCTGAGGATACCTCTTGGTAACGCACCAACAGATTGACCAGTGAGGTTTTACCTGCACCCGAACGTCCAACCAATGCAACGGTTTGTCCTGCATTCACTTTTAAATTGAAGTCATGAATCGCATGGTGACCATCGGCATAGATCAAATTAACATTTTTAAATTCGACATCACCTTTCAAAGCAGGCTTAAGCGTGCCGTTATTTACTTCTTCAGGCATATCAAGCAATTCAAAAACTGAATAAGCTGCTGCCATGCCTCGTTGTAGTTTTTCATTGACATCCGTTAAGGTTTTAATCGGCTTACTCAACATACCTGCGGCAGTGATATACGCTACAAACTCACCTGCTGATGTATCTTGTAAAATCTCTGGGCGTAGCGCGATATACATCACGATACTGAGTGCAATCGACATGATCAACTGAACAATTGGGCTATTGAGTTGTTGCACCACAACCATTTTTAAGCCGCGGCGTAAGTTCTCCATTGAGCTTTCATAAAAACGTTTTTGTTCATAATCTTGCCCTGCAAAGCCCTTAACCACTAGGTTGCCTTGCACTGTCTCTTGCACCACATGGTTAACATCACCCATGGTACTTTGCACTTGCATGGATAATTTACGCATGCGCTTGGATGCTTTACGGATAATCAGCCCAATAATTGGACCAAAAATCAAAATACACAGAGTTAAACGCCAGTTGGTATAGAGCAAATAACCCAATAATGCGATGGTAATCAGACCCTGTTGTACAATCGTTTTCAGTGACTCAGATGATGCTGCCGTCAACTGTTCAACGTTATACATAATTTTTGCAGTGATATGACCGCTCGAATTATCTAAATAATATTGCGAAGGCAAACGCATGAGTTTTGCGAACACTTGCTGACGAATATTAAAGATTAAGTTTCGAGAAATCACTGCGGTAAAATATCCCCCCATGAACAAACCGAGTCCACGGAAGAACATCAATAAAACCACCAAGAGTGGAAATAAGGTTGTAAAGCTTTGATCTTTGTTTTGAATGGCTTCAATAATGCGTTCCAATAATTTTGCGACAGAAACTTCTGTCGCAGCATTAATACCGAAACCAAGCAAAACCAGCAGGCCGATTCCCCAAAAAGGTTTTAAATAACTTAATAGGCGTAAATAGACCTTAAAATCGTGCTTCACTAATAACCTCGAGTTGGAACTTTGGTACTGATGTTGATATTCACAAATCCAAGTTGACCTGCAACATCCATCACCCGAATCACATCTTGATGTGTTGCTTTTGCATCTGCGGCAATCACAAACATTAAATCACGACGATCATTGGCTGTCTGTTTAATTGCAGTATTCAAATCAGAGACTTCTTTACTGGCCAATGACTGACCATTGACAGAATAATGGCCTGATGAATCCACCACAACTTCAATTTTTTGATCATAGTTTTTAGGTGGAACACCTTGTGCATCTGGCAAAGTGAGGTTCATTCGACTCATCTGATTAAAGGTAGTCGAGAGCAACAAGAACACCAAAATAAACATCAAACAGTCAATCATCGGTGTGAGGTTGATATGAATATCTTCAACCTGACGACGTTTAAATTTCATGCGCAGTCTCCACTCAGCTGGCTTTCTGAATGTCCTGACTTTCTACTTCAGGTGTTTTTTTATAAAACAAAGCGGCATGAAACAATGTCGACTGCTGTTCTAACTCAGCCACATATTCCTGAACCAAACGTTGGAAATAGCGATGCGCAAATAATGCAGGCACAGCAATTAACATACCGGCAGCAGTGGTAATCAAGGCTTTAGAAATACCCGGCATCATCAACACTGGATCACTATTGGTACCAATATCAATCATTAAGAATGCTTCAATGATACCGATCACCGTACCCAACAAACCTAGTAACGGTGCAACAGCGCTTAAGGTGCCCAAAAAGTTGATATTTTTTTCTAAATAACCAATTTCTTGTGACGCTGTGACTTCCATTTGCGCACGTGCATATTGCTCGTTTTGATCTTTACTGGCAAAACCTGCGCCCAATACACGACCCAATGTACTTTGCTGTAAAGTTGGACTTTGCTTTAGCTGCTGCACCACATCTTTCACCGATGTGTTTACATTCATCATCAAGTCTTTTGGTAACACCATTGATTTCTTTAAACGAATAAAACGCTCAATGGTAATGGCTACCGTAAAGATCGAACAAATGACGAGCGGGATCATTAACCACCCGCCCGCTTTGACTAATTCCCACATTTGATTTTCCCCAATAAATCGAATTTAAAAATTATTCAGCTAGACAAATATTTAAAATGCCATCTAGCTCTTCAAGAGTATGGTAGCTAATCACCAGCTTGCCTTTCCCTTGTTTATTATGATCAATTTTCACATCTGCACTGAAACGATCAGAGAGACGCTGTGTCAGTTGCTGAATGTCTGATGAAACACTTGGTTTCGCTTTTTGTTGTTTTGGTGCATTCAAATCACGAACAAATTGTTCGGTTTGACGTACAGACATACTTTTTTCAATCACCATTTCAGCAACTTTAAGCTGATCTTTGGCTTTTAACGTCAAGATCGCACGTGCATGCCCCATATCGAGCAAACCTTGCTGCATAAAGTCTTTGACTTGATCCGCTAAAGACAACAGGCGTAGCAAGTTACTAATCGTGGTACGTGCTTTACCGACCGTATCGGCAATCTCTTGATGACTTAAACCGAACTCGTCATGGAAGCGTTGTAAAGCCATAGCTTGATCAATTGGGTTCAGATCTTGACGTTGAATGTTTTCAATCAATGCCAAGGCAATTGCCACTTGGTCACTCAAGTCACGAACAATGGCTGGAACTTCGGTTAAACCTGCAAGCTGAGCCGCACGCCAACGACGCTCACCTGCAATAATTTCGTAGGGATGCTTTTCATCTTCTACAGGACGAATCACGATTGGCTGCATGACGCCATGCTTTTCAATCGATGCAGCAAGTTCTTGTAAATCTTGTTCTTTAATGAAACGACGCGGTTGATACTCGCCGCGTTTCAATAAATGCACATCAATTTGTTTTAACTGTCCATGATCTAAAGCTTTTGCTTCGAGCTGTAGTTTTTCTTTTTGGATTGAGCCGAGTAAGGCATCCAGACCACGACCTTTAGCCAGTCCGCGTTTTTTTACGGTCATGCTTTAGTTCCTTTTTTTACTTTGGTTTTTTTTAACATCTCAGCTGCCAAGTTCAAATAAGCAACTGCACCCTTCGAGCTTTTTTCAAAATAAATCACTGGTAAACCGTGCGCAGGCGCTTCAGCCAAACGAATATTACGCGGAATGACCGTGTCATAAAGTTTCTGACCGAAGTATTGTTCAAGCTCAGCAGACACATCACGTGTTAAGGCATTACGCGCATCGTACATGGTACGAAGCACACCCACGATCTCTAGATCTGGGTTCAATGCTTGCTGAATACGGTCAATGGTTTGGGTTAAATCAGCCAAACCTTCCAAGGCATAATATTCACACTGCATTGGAATCAGCACCGCACGTACCGCTGCAAGTGCATTGACAGTGATCAAACTTAAACTTGGTGCACAATCGACAATAATATAGTCGAAGTCTTTTTCGACGCTTGCCAATGCTTCACGTAAAATAAACTCACGACCGTCTTGATCCGCAATCGCCAGTTCAACACCGGCCAAGTCACGGTTTGCACCTAAAACCTTATAGCCCACTTCCGCTTTATAAATAGCAGTTTCAATCGGCACTTCACCAAGTAAGACATCCGTGACTGAATACAACAAATCATTTTTTTGAATGCCCGAACCCATCGTGGCATTGCCTTGTGAATCCATGTCCACAAGTAAAACTCGTTTTTTTAATATGGCTAAAGATGCAGCCAAGTTCACAGCCGTTGTGGTTTTACCTACGCCACCCTTTTGGTTTGCAATCGCAATAATTTGAGCCATGGTAACCCCAGTCCTTTGAAAATTTTAAATACGTTTAAGAAAAATTAAATGACGCTGCTCATCAAGTCGTGGAACTTTTAATGCAACGATATCAATCTTGAAATCACTTTTCAGTGTTTCAACTTCTTCTTCAGGAATTAAGCCTTTCATCGACGCAATAATACTTTGCTCATGCATATACGGTTTAGACGCATCCACAAAATCGGTTAACGATGCAAAAGCACGACTGGTAATCACATCAAACTGACCCAGTTCATTAATGCTGTCTTCATTTTCGACACGTGTTTGTACCGCAATGACATTTTTTAGTTTTAAGTCAGCAATAAATTGTTTTAAGAATCGAATTTTTTTACCGTTGGCATCTAAAAGCACACATTCACGTTCAGGCTGACACAGTGCAATGATCATGCCCGGCATGCCACCACCCGTACCGATATCCAATAAACGACCTGCAGGCAAATCATTTAGGATACTTAAGCTATCCAATAAATGCTTAACCAACATTTCTTTAGGATCACGAATAGCGGTCAAGTTATACGCTTTGTTCCACAGCACTAGGGCATCTTGGTATTTCAGCAATAGATTTAATGCTTCTTCACTCAAATCTAAGCCAAGCTTTTGACTACCTTGCTTTAAGTCTTGAAAAAAAGGATGCATAAAGAAGACATCTCAATAAAAATTAACTGAAGTATACCGATTTCTAAGCCGTGGAACAGTAGCTAACGCTTAGCGAATATGCACTTAATCGTACATGCCTTGGCGAATCTGTAGATCTAGATCACTTAAACGCTCAGGTGTGCCAACATCAACCCACGCAGTTTGCATTTTCTCTGCAGAAATTTTTCCATCCAACATGGCTTGTTTCAATAATGGTGCGAGCGGACGCTTACCCGCTTCCAATCCATCAAACATGTTTGGATGTATAACTGCGATCCCGCTATAGGTGAGTGCCTCGCCTGTATGTTCTTGCTCAAAGGTATAACTACGCCCTGCATCCAAGATAAAATCACCCTTTGGATGTTGCGTTGGGTTAGTCACATAGACCAAGTGTGCCAAGTCATCTTTTAGCTCAACATTGAGCAAGGCTGAAAAATCGTAGGTCGTCCAAACGTCACCATTGACTAAAATAAACGGTTCTGTCCCAAGCAAAGGTAAGGCATTAATAATACCACCGGCTGTTTCCAAGCCTTCTGCTTCACGTGTCCAGCGAATATCCACACCAAACTGCGAGCCATCGCCCAAAGTACCAATCAATATATCTGCAAGCCATGCAGAATTGATGATGATTTCAGTTACGCCAATTTTTTTTAGCTTTTCTATATGCCAAACAATCAGTGGTTTTCCACCCACTTCAAGCAAAGGCTTTGGCTTATACAATGTTAAAGGGCGCATCCGATTTCCGAGACCCGCCGCTAAAATCATGGCTTTCATTATGCAACAACCTCATAAGTGCCGTATTTGGCTTCAAATTTCGGCAATACTTTAGCCTGAATAAATTGCATAAAAGGTTGTAATTCTGCATACGGTTTACTTTCTTCAAGTAAATACCACATCACACGCGGCAAATCTTTGAGATAACCCGATTTACCATCACGCTCAAATAAGCGCACAAAAATACCTAAAATTTTGATATGACGTTGAATCGCCATGAGGTCTGCGTCTTGTTTGAATTGCTCAAAGCTACGATCTTCTTTAGCCGATGAAGGTAGCAAATCATAGAACGTTTTAAACCATGCATAAACGCGATCTGCATTCCACTGCACATAAGCATCACGTGTAATAGAAATCAAATCATAAGTATCTGCACCAATCACAGCATCTTGGAAATCAATCACGCCCTGATCTTGCTCACCATCTAGTACCATCAAATTACGGCTATGAAAATCACGATGCACAATCACTTGAGGCTGAGCCAATGCAGCATTGGCTAAGATAGCAAAGGTACGTTTAATCAGTGCCGATTCTTCTTCAGTAGGCTGCACTTGTAGAGATGGCAATAACCAATCGGTTAACAGCTCCATTTCAGAAATCAGCTTTTCATAGGTATATGCAGGAAAATGAGCAGTACCATCAATTGACTGTAATTGAATCAACTGTTTAAAACTTTGAGCATAATGTGCGTCTACTGTTTGATCATTCAACAACGTGGACAATAAAACATCACCAAAATCCTCTAACAATAAGAAGCCTTGATCAAGGTCTTTGGCCACGATATGTGGTACACGCACGCCATGTGCATCAAAAAATTCATCAATCGACACAAAAGGACCACAATCTTCTTTTTCTGGTGGTGCATCCATGAGCATAAATGTTTTATTATTCAATTTGATTCGTGCATAACGACGGAAGCTTGCATCGCCTGCTAAGAAGTTAATTTCAAATTGATCTGAATCGAGTACAGATGAAATCCATGTTTGTATCAATTGTTCACGTTGTGTATTCATTTGCGATAAATTCTAATACAGGCTGAGTTTTTAAAGTGCTAAGTGTAGCTACTTATCAACTTTTTCTCTATGATGCGACAATAATTAATTGCGATTAAGCATACCTGGTTAATGAGACAAATGAAGCATCAGTTTAAATTTAATCCTTTAGCGACTGCGATCTTAACCCTTCTATGTGGTAGCTCGTTACCAAGCTATGCAGCACCTGTTTCAAACCCGTCCACGGATGACGATACAGAACAACTCAAACAAAGCATTTCAGAAGCTTATCCGGGGCAGCAGTTCTTCGAACAATATTATGTCGATAAGTCTGCACCTGAAGCACAGATTCGCAACACCAATCAATTAAGTTCTGCATTTTGTACTGGCACGTGGATTACCCCTGTTGCGCCAACGACAAAAGCGGTCGCACCTGAAGATGCAACCTCTACCATTACCGCTGACTATGGTCATTTTGACCCGAATGGCGACTCCATTCTTGAAGGTAATGTTCTGATTGACCAAGAAGGTCGTCAAATTCGTGCCGATCAAATCAAAATTGATAAAACCCAAACCTACGCCAATGCTTCTGGCCGCGTGCAAATGGCGCAGTCTGGGCTAATTTCTCAAAGCGATTCAATTGATTACAATTTAAAAACCCAACAAGGTGATTTAAATAACAGTTTCTTTATTGCTGAACAGCAGCATGCGCATGGTCGTGCTGAAAAAATTTCGCGCACTTCAACAGAAACCCTAGAATTAGAAAATGCGGTTTATACCACTTGTCCACCCGATGAAAAACCAACGTGGAAAATTCAAGCAGACAAAATTAAGCTGAATCAAGAAACTGGCCGCGGTGAAACCAAAGGTACAACATTATATGTAAAAAACGTACCTGTGATGGCTGTGCCCTATTTCAACTTCCCGATTGATGACCGTCGTACCACTGGTATTTTGACCCCGAGCTTTGGTTTTACCAATGACGGTGGTATTGAGCTTGCGGTACCGATTTACCTAAACCTTGCGCCAAACTATGATGCTACGGTAACACCACGTTATATTGCAGACCGTGGCGCAATGATGGAAGGTGAATTCCGTTATTTGACCAAAAACTTTGGTTCAGGGATGGTGTGGGGTGGTTATTTACCATCCGACCAAAAGTATGACGATCAAGATCGTAAAGACTTACATTTCCTCCATAACTGGAAAATTAACGATCAATTCACGACAAATTTAGAATATAACTATGCATCTGATAAAGACTATTTCTCAGATCTCAATAATAATCCAAACTCAAAAACTGACCTGAACTTACGCCGTGCATGGGAACTCAATTATAAAAATGGTATCCCTGGGCTAAAAGCACAGCTCAAAGTTGAAGACTTCCAAACACTGGATAAAACTGTCAGTGATGAAGACCGTCCGTATGCGCGTTTGCCGCAATTCCTACTGAACTACAAGACTGGTAATCCTCTCGGCTTACAGTACGAATTTAACAACGATACGGCTTATTTTAAAAAGAACCTAAGTGGCGATAATATTCCGCAAAACAATGGTGATGCGACAATGTATGAGCCAAGCGGCGCGCGTATTTATAACGACTTTAGTGTGCGTTATAACTATCGCAACCCATGGTCTTTTGTGATTCCTGAAGCAACGATTCGTAACGTCAACACGATTTATGACCAAGATACTGTTGATCGCGCCAATACAAATAACAATTACTCTAGTAGTGAAAGTAAATCGGTCATTGTACCGCAATTTACTTTAGATGCGGGTCTTGTGATGGAGCGCGAAGGTCGTTATCTACAAACCTTAACGCCACGCTTCTTCTATGCGTATTCTCCATACAAAAACCAAGACACTAACCCGAACTTTGACTCAACCACAGCGTCAATTAACTATGACCAGTTGTTTAGCCCGCGTCGTTTCTACGGTAATGACCGTTTAGAAGACAACAACTTCGCATCTCTAGGCTTAAGCTATAGTTTATTTGATGATGTAGGTCTTGAGCGTTTAAAAGCTAGCGTTGGTCAAAGTTTCTATTTTGAAGACCGCCGCGTCACGCTAAACAACGTCTCTGATAAATTTGATACCGAACGCCATACTGGCCCTGTCGTGAGCATTTCTAGCCAACTATCTGACAGCATCAGTGTCAATGCCAATTCTGCATGGATGGCGAATGGTGATAATGCTCAGCGCGATATTCAAATGTATTACACAGGAAATAAAGGCAATTTATACAATGTCGGTTATTTCTATCGTAAAGACATTCCGAACCGCCAAGACAGCTATGACCAAGCAGTAGCATCGTTTATTCAACCTATACACAATAACTGGCGTATTATCGGTCATGCACAATATGACCTCGACAACAGTATTGCGCGTGAATATTTACTTGGTGTGAACTACGAGTCATGCTGCTGGGGTGTTTCAGTTTATGGTCGTTCGTACTATAACGATTTAGATGATGTAACATCTTCAGATGTTAAACCAAAACGTGCCATTATGGCGGAGTTCACCTTAAAAGGTTTAGGTGGCTTCAACAATAAATTAACCTCTTTGCTTGAAAACCGAGTGTTGGGTTTTAACAATATCAATCAATCTTGGACAGAACGTTAATGAAGACAAAACAGTTAAAACAAATTTTTAAAGCGTCAGCCTTGGCACTTTGCATATCGACTTCTGTATCTGTATTTGCTGCTGCGCAACCTAAAGATGAAATTGTAGCTGTCGTTGACAATAGCGTGATTCTACGTAGTGATCTTGATCAAAGCATTGCCGAGATCACTCACCAACTTCAAGCAAAAAAACAAACCGTCCCACCGACTGAATACTTGCAGCAACAAGCTTTAGAACAGCTAATTTCGCGCCAAGCACAGCTTGAACAAGTTAAACGATATAATGTCAAAGCGGATGAAAAATCACTTAATGAAGCTGTACTTAAAGTTGCAAAAGACGCAGGTTCTCCAAGCTTAGAAGCGTTTCAGCAAAAATTAGATGCTGTTGCACCAAATACCTATGCAGGTTTACGTGCACGAATCGCTGAAGACATCGCTTTACAACGTCTACGCCAACAGTTGGTCACTTCTCGCATTCAAATCAGTGATCAAGATGTGAAAAACTTCTTAAGCTCACCACAAGGTCAAGCTGCGTTAGGTAATCAAGTTCATGTCTTACATGTACGTGTAGCTAGCAGTGATAATGCCGTTAAAATCGCGGAAGACATTCGTAAAGAACTTGCAGCAAGCAACGATGTAAAAGCGATTACTAGCAAATACAGTACCAAAGACATTAAAGTTGACGGTGCCGATATGGGCTTCCGCAACTTATCTGATATTCCAGATGAACTTGCTGCACGTGTAGCTCCTTTGCAAGTTGGTCAAACCACTGAACTAATTTCAGTACGTGATGGCGTTCATGTTTTAAAATTGGTCGACCGTAAAAGTGGCGAACAAAAAGCCATTGTTCCTCAATACCAAACTCGCCATATCCTGATTCAACCATCTGAGGTCGTGAGTCCTGAAAATGCCAAGCAAATGATCGACAACTTGTATAACCGCCTGCAAAAAGGTGAAGATTTTGCTGTCTTGGCTTCAACATTCTCGAATGACACCGGTTCTGCTGCCAATGGTGGTAGTTTAGGTTGGGTTAGCCCAGGTGTTATGGTTCCAGAATTTGAAGCGATGATGAAATCAACAGCGAAAGGTGAAATCAGCAAACCCTTCCAATCTCAGTTTGGTTGGCACATCCTGCAAGTAACAGATACACGTCAACAAGACATGACACATGAAGTACAAGAACGTATGGCACGTCAGATTTTAGGTGAGCGTCAATTTGACACTGAACTGGACAGCTGGTTACGTGAAATACGCAACAATGCCTATGTTGAAATTAAAGACCCTGCTCTAGATCGTAAAAAGAAATAAGTGAATAAACAAAAAACCAGCTTCGGCTGGTTTTTTTATGTCGATTCTTATCATTATTCAGCGTTGTAGTAATTATTAGTTGTAGTAATTATTAAAAAACCAGTATTTAAACCATCTACTCTTTTTATAGGCAAAAAAAACCTCCCATTTGGGAGGTTTTTTTAACTCAATTAACGATTGTTGTTTTCGTCGTCTTGAGCATCTTCAAATTTAGTTTCGCCATCAAAACCAGCATTTTGACCGCCGAAACCACTTTGACCACCGAAGCCACCTTGACCACCAAAGCCACCTTGACCACCGAAGCCACCTTGACCACCGAAGCCACCTTGACCACCAAAGCCACTTTGACCACCGAAGCCACCTTGACCACCAAAGCCACCTTGACCACCGAAGCCACCTTGTTGACCGCCGCCGAAGCCGCCTTGTTGACCACCGAAGCCGGCAGCGCCTTGAGCACCAGCAGGAGCACCAGCAGGACGTGGGTTACGTGCTGGAACAACAGTTGAAATAGCGTGTTTGTAAACCATTTGGCTTACAGTATTTTTTAATAAAACAACGTATTGGTCGAAAGATTCAATATGACCTTGTAATTTAATACCGTTGACAAGGAAGATCGACACAGGAATACGTTCTTTACGGAGAGAATTTAAGAACGGATCTTGTAAAGTTTGACCTTTAGACATGTTATAACTCCAAAAAATAATAAAAATCAGCGCAAAAGCTACCTTTACTTTTCAATTAAAAATTATCAAAAAGGTAGTCTGTAAATTTTGCTTTATCCGTAGCACTTTCGCAAGTCTTCTTGAGCCTGCTGCGCAGTTAAATATGTAGTAAATTTA
This sequence comes from Acinetobacter sp. YH12142, assembly GCF_013418435.1. Lineage (NCBI taxonomy): Bacteria > Pseudomonadati > Pseudomonadota > Gammaproteobacteria > Moraxellales > Moraxellaceae > Acinetobacter > Acinetobacter sp. YH12142. Next base: position 294,517 of record NZ_VPCB01000002.1, read on the forward strand.
TGCGTTTCTTGCAAAGATCTTAACCAAGTATATTGACGTTTTGCAAGTTGTCGTGTTGCAAAAAGTGCCTTATCCTCCATTTCACGCTGTTTTTCGCTACTTTGATCACTATTTTTCAAAAAATCTAAAGCTTGACGATATCCAACTGAGCGCATAGAGGGTAAATTTTCATCTAAATCGTATTTTTCAATGAGAGCTTTCACTTCATTTAAAAATCCAATTTCCCACATTGTTTTTAGACGTTGAGCTATACGCTCATGTAATTCTAATCGGTCTGGCAATAATGCGTAATTATGAAAATTGTATCGGTATGGTACGTTTTTAGGTTGCTCAGCTTGTAACTGAGTAATGGGTTTACCGGTTAACTTAAAAACTTCTAGCGCACGGATAATTCGTTGCTTATCACTCGGTTTAAATTTTTCACCTGCCAATGGGTCTACATTGCACAGTTCTGCATATACAGCATCCCAACCTTGCGACTCAGCTTTGGCTTCAATTTCAGCACGTACAGCATAGTCTGCACTTGGTAAATTTGAAGACAACCCTTCCAATAAAGCCTTGTAATACAACATTGTACCACCGACTAAAATCGGTGTTTTACCTCGTGCATGCATATCATCAATCAGTACACACGCATCTTCCACAAAGTTCGCTGCCGAATACACTTCTAGCGGACTGATAATATCAATCAAATGATGTGGATATTTCTCCAACTCAGCTTTACTCGGCTTGGCCGTACCAATATCCATATCCTGAAAAACCAAAGCAGAATCGACAGAAATTAATTCGAATCCACCTTGCTCGTATAATTCACATGCCAAGGCGGTTTTACCGCTTGCAGTTGGTCCCATTAAGTTGATGACCGGCAATTGATTTGACATGTAAAACTACTCTCCCCGAGCAAAAAGTTTATCTAGCTGTGCCAATGGAAACGCACGCCACGTCGGACGTCCATGGTTACATTGGCTGGCAAATTCAGTTTGTTCCATCTGACGCAGTAATGCATTCATTTCAGATAGACTTAAAATACGGTGTGCGCGTACAGCGCCGTGACAGGCCATGCCTGCCAATATTTGATCGCGCTTTTGTAGTAACCCTGCAACCTGATCACTTGGGTCTAAATCATTTAATAAATCTGGAATCAGCGCATCAAAGTCTGCTTTATGCAAAATGGCAGGAACACCTCGGACAATAACTTGCTCATCGCCATATTGGTCTATTTCCAAACCTAATCGTGCCAATTGTTCTTTGAGCTCATCGACGCGCATGGCTTGCATCCGACTGATATTGACGACTTTAGGAATCAGCAATTGCTGTGATGTCCAAAACTCAGGTTTATCCCAAGCCGCTTTCATTTGTTGTAAAACGATGCGTTCATGTGCCGCATGCATATCAACAATGATTAAACCTTCTGTGTTCTGCGCCAAAATATAAATGCCATGCAATTGCGCAATGGCAATCCCCAAAGGATGCTCATCGACTTTCTGCTGAATATGCTCAGCTAAAGCGATATTAGGATCATTTGAAGACTCAGTTTGACGTAGAGGCGCTAAATAACTTTGCAATGCATTGTTGAGCTGTCTGGAACCCGCTAAATTTGACTGATATCCAGCGCTATTATTCGACGCATTTGAATATTGCTGTGTATACGCTTCCAGCCCTGTTGACGCTTGATTTGAAGCATATTGCACCTTTGCTGGCGAACTAAAGTCAGTGAGTCCACCTGCGATCTCTGGACTGACAAAATTTGTGCCTTGCTCTGCAACTGGCTGGGGTTGATGTAATGAAAATTGTTCCTGATGACGCGGCTGCGGAATAATATTTTCATGTGCCTGCCCGTCGAGTTTCATTGCAGAAGACAATTCGGCGGTCGCGGTTTGAAATTGCGCTAAAGTCGATTTGGCAAAATGTCGGACAAATTCATGTACTTCACGTTGATTTAGAAAACGTATTTCATGCTTGGTTGGATGCACATTCACATCGATATTTTCTGGATCAACTTCCATAAATAACAAATAAGCCGCATGTTGATGTCCATGCAAAATACCGTCATAGGCCATGCGAAGTGCATGTGAAACTGTCTTGTCTTTTACGATACGTCCATTCACATAGACATATTGCATATCGGCTTGCGCACGTGCATCTGAAGGATGACCTAACCACCCACTGAGACGCATATTGACGCTATCAGCATCCATCCAGTACGCATTTTCAGTAAATTGACGGCCTAATAATTGTTGCACCCGCTGAAAACGCAGCGCACCACTATCTGCAATAGGCAAGTTCAGCTTAATGCTATTGTTATGCTCAAGGACAAAACGTATATCAAAATGGGTCAGTGCTAAACGACGGACAATTTCTTCGATATGTCCAAACTCAGTCCCCGGTTTTTTGAGGAACTTACGCCGTGCAGGTACATTAAAAAATAAATCTTGCACACGGATGGTTGTGCCTTGCGTCGCTGCCACAGGCTGAATTTCTTGCGAATCAAATGCGGTGCCATTTACTTCGACCTGATAGCCTACACCGTCATCATTTTGGCTACTGGTCAGTGTCAAACGAGACACCGCAGCGATCGAAGCCAAGGCTTCCCCACGAAAGCCCAAACTGACAATGGCATGTAAATCTTCAGCAGTTTGGATTTTACTTGTGGCATGGCGCATGACCGCCAAAGGTAAATCTTCAGGGTGGATGCCCCGACCATTGTCTATAATTTCAATCAGTGTACTGCCGCCTTGTTCAATACGAACAATCAGCTCAGTCGCCCCTGCATCAATGGCATTTTCCAGTAATTCTTTGACCACAGAAGCAGGACGTTCAATCACTTCCCCTGCGGCAATTTGGTTGGCTAAGGCAGGATCAAGCGTTCGAATGCGGCGGGCACTGATTTCATTCAGCATGGTTAAATTTTTGCTCCAAAGCGTTTTGCAAAGTTTCTGAAGTAGAGCTTAAAGTCGCTGTACGGGTACTTTCATCCGCAGACTTTTCAATATTAATAATTAAATCAGCCGCAGGGATTTCGTCGCCCCCTTTAGATGGCCATTCAAATAAAAATAGGGCGTTCGGCGTTTCTAAATAATCACGGATACCCATAAGTTCAAGCTCATAAGGGTCATTCAGACGATATAAATCAAAATGAAAAATATCTTGTCCTTGAATATTGTAAGGTTCAACCAATGTATAGGTCGGACTTTTTACCGCACCTTGATGACCCAAGTGTTGTAAAAAATAACGGGTTAACGTGGTTTTTCCTGCACCCAAGTCACCAATTAAATACGCTACACCCGTCGTAAAATGCGTCGCCAGTACGGTAGCTAAGTTTTGGGTATCGACTTCACTATTAAGTTCCAGACTGAATGAATACTGCATATTACTCACAACATGTACATAAGAATTAAATATGATAGCATCGCACTGGCTAAAATGGATATGTTCACACTACAGATTGAGCATTTTTCATGATGTGTTCTCTGCTTTATTTGCTCAGTTTTTAGATCTTTCTTCATGCACAGTTTTGAATTTACCCCCCCGATGATCAATGGTGTCAGTGCCAGCAAAGTCTTCCTTGACGGTCAACACACACATGCCTCTACCGTCTATGGATATTTGTGTGAGCAATTTCCTCATATCCTAGCAGCAGAGTGGCAACAACGATTTAAAGATGGATTGGTCTATGCCGCAAATGGTGACGTTTTAACACTAGACAGTCCTTTTGAAGCCAATCGTCATGTTTATTATTATCGATTCTTAGCGCATGAAATCCATGTTCCTTTTGAACATCAGATTTTATTTGAAAATGATCATTTCATTGTGGCCGATAAACCACATTTTCTCACCATGAGTCCAACCGGTCAGTATGTACAAGAAACCTTATTGGTTCGACTCAAAAAGCAAACGCAGCTTGAACAGCTAACGCCGATTCATCGTTTAGACCGTGAAACTGCCGGCGTGGTGCTGTTTTCCAAATGTGTCGAAAGCCGTGGGCTATATCAACAGATGTTTGCCAAGCGGCAAGTTCAAAAAACCTATCATGCCATTGCAGCTTATCGAGATGAATTAAATTTCCCAATGACAACTCGCTATCGCATGGAAAAAGGTCAACCTTTTTATACAATGCAAATAGTAGATGGTGAACCTAACAGCGAAACCTTCATTCAGCTGATCCAGCAGCATGGAAACCATGCCAAGTATGAATTAAAGCCACATACCGGCAAGCAGCACCAACTCCGTGTGCATTTAAATGCTTTGGGCATTCCAATTCAAAACGACCCCTTTTATCCTGTAGTGCAACATAAGGCAGAGGATGATTTCAGCCAACCTTTACAACTACTTGCGAAACATCTTGAGTTTATCGATCCTGTGACAGAGCAGGCTTTTCAATTCAGTTCTGCCTATGAATTGACACTGTAAATCTATTGTCATTACATTAAATTGATAAAATACTGCCAAACTTTCTTGAATTTATAACAGTTTTGATTAGAATAAATGCGAAAAGTTAAGTATTTTAAAGCTTTCTAAGAATATGAGAAAAACTGAAGTCTACCAAATCCGCCTCGATTCACAGGAAAAGAAACAGGCCTTTGCCGTGTTTAAGCAATTAGGCATTACACCTGCACAGGCTGTACGTCTATTCTTTAAACAAGTTGTTTTAACCAAATCGATCCCCTTCTCTATTGAAAACCAAAATATCAATATTGAACAATTGATTAAGTTACGTAAATTAAAACAACAAGAAGCTCAAGCCATTTCAACCACTGAAATTAGCCCTGCGGAATTAGAAATTTTAAATAATGATCCATTATTAGATGATGATCATCTCGACTTGTTTGAAGAGCTCAATGCAATTTTGGGTGAAGGTGACAAAACTTAACACTGTCGCATTTATAAACAATTTATAAATCAACCAATTTCGAAAATTCGATATGCTTCATGCAAGACTGATAAAAATAGCAGGGAGTATAGAAAAAAATGATCGTTCGACGCGCAACAGAAGCAGACCTTCATCCACTTGCTGTTTTATTTGATGAATATCGCCAATTTTATGGCACCTCTTCTAATCTTGATATTTCATATAAATTTCTAAGACAACGTTTTGAAAATAATGAAAGCGTAATTTTTATTTGCTTAAAAGATGATGTGATTACTGGGTTTATCTTACTATATTTGGGCTTTTCATCTGTGGCTTGTTCAACCTACTATATTTTAGATGATGTCTATGTCAGCCCTGTATATCGTCGTCAGGGTTCAGCCAAACAATTGATCGATACCGCTGTTCTCTTTGCACAACATGAAGGTGCGCTTCGAATCAGCCTCGAAACTCAAAAAAATAACTATCACTCGCATCAGCTCTATGAATCGATGGGCTTCATTAAAGATGATGAATTTCAAACCTATCATTACTTTATTCGTTAATGCCTTGCTCGACGTTAAATACACAATCAACGCATATTAGAAACGCATCTTTAAATCAATAATTAGCAGACATATTTAGGGGCTTTAATACCGCACATTCATCCTTTGAATAATGAAGTATCAAAGCCCTGTACCTATTACTGTGGATTTAGATTTTCACGAAATTTCGATTGTTCAATTTGCACTGCATTCAAATAGATCCATTCACCTTCAGCAATATCTTCAAGCTTTAATTGTCCTATTTGAGCACGATGTAAAGTTTCAACTTTATTGCCCACAGCCGCCAACATCCGCTTCACTTGATGATATACCCCTTGATGGACAGTCATTTGTAATTGCTGTGAAGCCAATAGCTGCACATCGGTTGCAGCGAAAATGCCTTTTTCGTTTCGCAGCTCCACGCCTTGTTGCAATTGTTGCATTTGCTCAGGCGTCACAGGATCTGCGGTATGCATCGAATACACTTTGGCAACATGCTTTTTAGGGTGTGTCAGTGCTTGCAGATATTGACCATCATCCGTGAGCAGCAACAGTCCAGTGGTGTCTTGATCCAGTCGCCCGACGCATTGCAAACCACGATTTAACAGCACATCATCAAATAATTCAAAAACACTAAAATGATGGGTTGCCTGATGCGAACATTCATAACCTTGGGGTTTATTTAACGCAATATAGATATGCTCACGATAGACATAGTCCTGACCATGCACACTGTAAGTTAAATCATTCAAGTCCAGTTTTTGCTTTGGATTATCTACAATCTCACCGTGTATTTCGACCGCACCATTTTTAATCAACTGTTGGCAATATTTACGCGAACCAAAACCTTGTGATTGCAGCATTTTTTCCAAAAACATAGAACAACCTAATAAACACCATATATTGCTATTTTATACTGAACCACGAGCCAACTTGCAGGAAAAATAGTGGAAATAATCTTGAACGCCAGTTTTTAATGTTTCTGCGCTACACTATTAATTATTTATTGAAGTTTCTCACGAATATCCTATGTCTCAGTTGGATTTAAATCTGATCGTGTTATTGGTGTTATTGGCTTGTGGCATCTTTAGCCACAATACAGCGATCACCATAGCAGCAGGTGTCTTGATTATTTTCCGCATCACGCCTTTAAGTGAATTTTTCCCCTATCTGCAACAATATGGCTTAAACATTGGCATTATTATTTTAACCATTGGCGTACTCACGCCGATCGCTAGCGGAAAAATACCCGGCGATTCAATTTTAAAATCCTTTTTAAGTTGGAAATCCCTCGTCGCAATCGCCATTGGCGTCTTTGTCGCATGGTTAGGCGGTCGCGGTGTCAAACTGATGTCCAATCAGCCTGATGTGGTTGCCGGACTATTGATTGGGACAGTCGCAGGTGTTGCGATGCTGCGTGGTGTACCCGTCGGCCCACTCATTGCAGCAGGCATCTTGTCGCTACTGATTGGGATTAAGCAATAAGGCTGTTACTTACATAAAATAAAATTTTAAATTGAGCCATGCTGCATTTGAAATAAACGTCGACTAAGCATGATTCCAACGAATGACAACGCTGACATCAAGATCCCCGCCCAAAACCACGCTCCAGTCTGTGAAACTACGGTGGCAATCAACGGAGGCAGAACAAATTGGGAAATGGCAGAACATTGTAAAATCATGCCGATCGTTGTACTAATTGCCGCAGGATAAGGTGCAAAATGCAGTGCTTGTGCAAAGACCGTTGCAGCAACCAAGCCTCCAAAAAGCGAAAAACTAAACACCGTTAAATATTGCAATAAAAACGGTAACGCATCTTTAAAGAGATAAAACCCTAAGGAGCAAATGATCAAAACTGCAAAACCCAGTTGGACTAAAGTTTTAGCTTGAAAACCACGCTGTAATAGCAGTCCACACCCCCATGTGCCCACTGCATTCGCAACGGCAACACTGGCTGTTAAAGCGCCTGCCAATTCAGCTGAAATTTGGTTTTGTGCATAAATCATCGGTAAGAAACCCACCAAAGCAAACCATTGCCCTGCATATGTCCCAAAAATGAGCGCCAAAAGCCATGCTGCTGGATGTTTCAGAGTATCCCGAATGAGACCAATAATAGGTGTTGTATTCAGCGCCACATTAGGCTGAGGAATAAACATAGCGATACAGAGTAGTAATGCTGCAGTAATCATAGCGAAACTGAGCCAAACCACACTCCAACCATATTGAGCAATTAGAAATGGCGCAACCAATAAGGCTATGCCCATACCTCCGCCCATATAAGCACTCCACAGCCCCATCTTTGCGCTGATGTGCTGTAGTGGTACAAGCTGACGGATAAATGCAGGCCCTGTGAGTGTCACCAATAAGAAGCCAAATCCTTCTATGACACGCAGTAGCAACAAGACATCAAAGCTTTGTGCAAAGCTCCCCCATGCACTTGCTATCGTCAATAGACTTAAGCCCAATAAGATACACAGTTTAAATCCAATTTTTTGGATATAACTACCAATCAACAATGCAAAGCACATTCCTGCACCCTGTACTAGTGAGAGCAATAAACCAGACTGAATAAAGCTAATGCCGAGTTGCTGTTGTAATACAGGTATTGCGGGCGGTAGTTTCCCGATATGCATTGCAGCAATAAAACCTGCCGCAATAATGAATAAATCTTTTGACATCCCTTTCATTGAATTGTCATGCTCTTTTCGCCATGCAATAGTGCACAGCTTAACAATTCAAAATATTATTTTGAGTCAAAAAACAAATGACCTTAGATGATTTTTCAATTATTTAATCATCTTGCACCGTCACATGCCAAGCGCACTTTGATTTAAATTAAACAATGATACTTAGTCATTTCATCCGCATTTGTTTGAGACAGGACAAGTTTTCATCAAAACGTTTTGCGATACTTTAGATAATATGAAGGTAGTGAACGAATTTACCTGCATAACTATGAGTGAATTATTTAAGCAGTAAGATATTTAGGCAGTGAGTTATTCAGGATTGATTTGTTTCCGTTCACGCTTATTGGCGTACATTTTCAAGTCTGCCATTTCGACCAATTGATCGATGGATTCGGCATCCTCTGGAAATAAAGCCATGCCAATACTGGCACCAATTTTCAAGCTCATTTGCTCGAATGCAAACGGTAGTCCGCAACTTTCTGCGATTCGATTCATCGCCGTTTGCGCACGCTCTAAGTTGGCAATATTGGTTAAAATCACAGCAAATTCATCACCACCCAAGCGTGCAACCAAGTCATCTTGACGTGTTTCACGCAAAATGCGCTGTGCAATTTCTTTCAGTGCAGCATCCCCAATGCGATGTCCAAACTGATCATTAATCGGCTTCAGACCATCCATATCAATCATCAAGATACCTAGCACTTTTTTCTGCGCACGTGCTTTTTCTATCCCTTGGCGCAAAAAGTCGACAAACAAAGCCCGATTAGCTAAACCTGTTAAGCTATCTTGAGTCGCCAATTTATATAGCTCTGTCGCACCGAAACGTGTCGCATGGTACATCGCCGCAGCGATCAACTCCGACATCAAACTCAATATATGTAAATCGGCTTCCTGAAAAGCATCGACTTGGTCAGAGTAAATCTTTAAAACACCAACACCTTCATCACAGTGAATCAATGGCACCACAGCCATCGAACGCAATCCGACACGTCGACATGCCACGCGATCTACCCGTGCATCTGTTTCCGAATCTTGGCAATACAGTGTTTGTTTTTGCGCTATACATAGACCCGATAAACTATTTTCAATATGAAGTCTTAAACCCAGTAAATGGCTCGCCCCGCCAGACACTGCACGATAGACCATATCACCATCTTCAGCCAACTCTACAACTGCACCTTTAGCGTGTGTAATCTGCTGCGCCTGTTCTGCGACCACGGTCATCACTGCATTTAGATCTAAACCCAGTTTGGCAATAGCTGTCTGCGTTTGAATCACAGACATGAGTTGAGTTGGTGATGGTTCTATAGAATTGGGCATGATTGAGTTCAAACAGGGTTCAATGTGAGATACAGCTGAATTCTAAAAATTATTCATCCACTTGTATAGCAATCTTAAAGTGATTTCTGTGCATTCAAGCACTTTAGATACAACTCTTTCAAATACTGCTCTTCGAAAGAAAATGCACTCAAGGAAACAACAGAGCATGCAGAATCATCGATACACATATCGAAGGTTGGTGAAAGTCATGATGTTTGGATGACCCACGTATTTTCCGACTCTCCCCCTGGATATTATTTCAAGGCGTAAATTTCACTCTGCATCCATTCTCCGCCTTCCAGTTGCACATCGACAGCCACACGTTGATATTCAGCCCCTTCAAATTCATCTAAAGCCGCCCAATGTGCGGCTAAGTTTTCAGAGATAAAAACATAGCCTTCAATCGCATGACCTGCCTTCGATAAACGAATGCCCGGACTGCCCATCGCCGCACCCCAGCCTTTATGTTCTAATTCACCCCACACCACACCTTTCTTCCACTCGCCACCAATGCGATCCATCACGTGAGCATTGGGCTGACCTAGACGTAATGTCCCGTATACAAAAAGACTCTGTGTCATAGATCCTCCTTAGTTGGAATAATATTGATTGCGCTTTTGTGAGAATTTCGCCAACTGTTTTAGGAAGCCTTCAAAATAGCTTTTTTCAGCCTCTTCGGTACGATAGCCTGCGTACAAGGTCCGTCTTAAACCTTCAGGTGAAACACAATCTAAACGTCGAGAGGTCACCCAACCTTTTTGTTCATATTCATTTACCACCCAATCTGGTAATGCCGCAATACCACGACCACTTGCAACCAACTGAATCAGCATCTGGGTCAAATCTGTAGTACGAACGTGTTTAGGCTGAATATTGGCCGGTAAAAATAATTTTGCCATGATATCTAAACGATGTTTATCGACCGGATAGGTAATCAGCGTTTCTTCTGCTAATTCTTGAACAGTCACATTTGTCGCACGAACCAATGGATGTGTATTGGACAATACCAAACGAGACTCATATTCAAAGATTGGGAAATATTCCACACCTTTTAAATTGATTGGGTCTGCCGTAATCAGAAGATCAAACTCGCCTGTTTGTAATAGTTCATGCGGATTGGCTTCAAAGCCAGAAGCAAAGTCCAAATCTACATCAGGGTATTGCTGACGGTAGACATTCAATAACGGCATCAGCCAATCAAAACAACTATGACATTCAGAAGAAAAAATAATTCGGCCGGTTTGACCATGCACAATACGTGTAATGTCCGATTGCGCAATTTGAACTTGCGGCAAAATATCATCAGCAAGGCGTAGTAAACGTTGCCCAACATTCGAAAAGGTCACAGGACGTGTCCGTCGGTTCACCACCTCTACCCCATACCAATGATCAAGCTCTTTCAACTGATGTGAAAGCGCAGAAGGCGTTAAACACAGATCATTAGATGCAGCGACCAAAGAACCATGTTCTCTGAGTGCCAATAATGTTTTGAGATGGCGTAATTCCAACATAATGAGTTCCACAAACGACATACTGAATGAGCTGAAAATCAGTATTTTTAAATTATATTTATCATATCATGATATTTATGAATCATATTCATCATAAATTTTATTTAACTATTTTTTATTCACATGAATATACTTCATCAAGTTTTACTGAATCATCTTTAGCTAATGTGTTTTTTTCACATTACAAATCAGGTAATTTTTTTCCACAATGCGGGCAATATGCATACTGCTCACGCTCCTGCTTTAATGATTCCTCTTTTTGCTCACGTAACAATTGCCAAATAATATCCTGTGTTTGCTCACGGGTTAAACCCACTGTTTTTCGGATTTCTTCGATTTTTTCAGGCTCAAGTACAAAATCAATTTCACGATTTTGAATCAACTCACGAAAACTGAGTTCTAATTGTTGTTTGCGTTGCTCCAATTCATGTGCCAAACCATTGGCTAAAATACCTGCTGGCAATGCTGCCAAGCCAACCCCTAATATCGTAATCATTGCACCTAATATCCGCCCAACAGGGGTTATCGGTGTTACATCGCCATAACCGACCGTCGTTAAAGTAACAACAGCCCACCACATGGACGCAGGAATAGAACTAAAGACCTCTGGCTGTGCTTTACTCTCAACTAAATACACCCCAGCTGCGGCCATAATAATCATAATAAATAAAATAAAAACAACAGCTTGAAATGAACCTTTTTCACGTTCAATGACACGTAACAAAATTTGCAACGACACAAAATATCGAGTTAATTTTAATAAACGCAGTAATCGTAAAATACGTAAAAAACGCAAATCAAAATGGACAAAGAAATTTAGATATGCAGGTAAAATTGCCAATAAATCAATAATTGCGCCACCACTTTTTACCCAATTCAAACGATTACGCCAAGCGGAGTAAAATGGGTCTTTATCTGCAATCGACCAAAGCCTCAATACGTATTCAACACTAAATACAATGATTGAAAAATTTTCAAAAAAATCAAAGTAAACTTGATAAGACAAATAAATATCATTGACCGATTCGAGTAAAACCGCAGCAGCATTACCTAAAATCAGCAATATCAAAGCATAGTTGAGAAAATGACTAAATTTAGTTTCATAATCATCATTATGTAAATTGTTATAGACAAATTTACGCAGTGAATACCATGCACTAAAAGTCATAATTCAAATCGTTAGCAAATTAACTTGCTACAGTGTAAACCATCGCTTAGGAAAAATACGAATCCTTTAGACAGTCTACTGTTAAATCTATTGAACGATATTAACCACACTTTATTCATCAGTATTTTTCGTATGCACCATATATCCATTATTCCACAAATAATAAAGCCAAACGAACTTGGTCATATCCCATGCGTGGACTGGTTAACTCCACAATTGGACGCAACTTAACCGTGCCATCATCATTATAATGTGCTGGGTCTTGTCGTTTCGCCAAACGTTTATAGATTTTACGCACCTGCTCAACCACGTCTTCTCCCGGATGTGCCACCGAGATATCTAAACCTTGCTCTTTTTGCAGACGAGCCAAATGGTTAATAATCGTAGCTGGTGTTAAACCACGCTCCACAGCAATATCCTGAATTTCATAACCTTCCTCAAACAACTCCCGAGTTTGATCTAAAGTCGCTGTGGCAAAGCTTTGTTTTGCACCAGTTTTGGCTATTTTCTTTTCATTGCGCTCGATTTCCACTTCATTCAGCGTTCCACCACAATGACGAATAAAGGCTTTATGTTGTACGGTTAAATCAGCCTCTGCAAAATTGGTTTCCGCTTCGTCAGAGAGCTCCTGAAAACGTCGATCGGCTTTAATCGCCAAACTGTCGAGTTCTAAGGCTTGTTCATTAAAACCAAGTAAACGCAGACCATCTAATGTTTTTAAACGCGACAATGCCACATAACCCTGACCTTTCTCAAAAGTATGCGTTAAGTTAATTTCAGCCGCTGCAAGGGTCATCCCTTGAGATTTATGAATGGTGATTGCCCAGGCCAATCGCAGTGGAATTTGTTGGAAACTGGCAATGGTTTTACCATCATCATTATCGACAGACCATGTTTCAGGCTCGACCACCAAGGTCGTGCCGTCAGTGAGTTTTACTTTAGGCAAGATGCCATATTCATCATCTTCTTCAAAACCTATCACTTCACCGAGGCTGCCATTGATATAACCCACATCGAAGTTGTTTTTTACAAACATCACTTTGGCATTTTTCTTTAAAGTCAAAGTTTCCGGCGCACGCACTGAAGATTTTAAGGTTTCGATCAGTTTATCATTACCATCACATTGGGCATCAAACTGGCGAGATTCTTGCTCAATTTCATTTAGATGTTTATAGTTAATACTATCTACATCCATATTATGGGTATACAAGCGCGTAAAGGTTTCACCTATATTTTGTGAACTTGTCCGCCTTAAAGCATGCAAATGATCGCCCGTAATTTGCTGAGCACGAATCGCATTTAGAATATCATTGAGATAGTCATTACCCTGACGATGTTGTTCGGTCAAATAACACACGCGAAACTTCGCTTCTACCCATGCCTCAGACATAAAGCAAAACTTGTCACGGTTTAATTCACCTTTGCGTCCCACAGGGGGTAACTGGAAGAAGTCACCTGCAACAATGACTTGAATCCCCCCAAAAGCATCTTCACTGTCTTTAAAAAATTTTAAAACTTTATTGACCAAGTTTAATTGCTTGGCATGCAACATCGAAATTTCATCGATAATTAAAACTTGGGCATTTTCCAAATGCTCTTTTAAATATTTACGTTCTTTTAAGCGCTTTAACTCATCTTCGGAAATCGCATCTTTAATCCCAATCCCTGCCCATGTATGAATTGTCATGCCATTCATATGGGTTGCAGCAATCCCTGTAGAAGCCGTAATTGCCACCGGCACTTTGCGCGCTTTCAGATAATTAATGTATTGATTTAAAGTATAAGTTTTACCTGCACCAGCCGAACCTGTTAAAAACACATTTTCTCCTGCTTTGAGCAGCTTGAGTGCAGTTTCTTGTTTCATAAGACCTATACCGTAAAAGAACGGCTATAGCCTAACGATTTTTGACTCAAAAGTTAAGCGCACAACACAGTTTCCTAAATCCGTATTTCGCCAATCTTACTTTAAGCTATTGAACCTATTTAAAAATTCTTTGGCGATATTTACTTTTTCTATTTCTGCTTGGGTATTATTTGAATACTCAAGTTGATCAAAAACCAAAATGTGGTTTTGCACATGACAGCCCAAAGTCATCGATACATGCAAAATGGGATGGTACATATGAAAAGCTACATATACTCTTGCAATGATACTGGCGCTATAACTTGACGCTAAACAATGTCGAAAGTGAATAGATTCATCAATAATTCGATCGATGGTTTTTAATTCTTCAAAGACCCAATCTTGAAAATATATTTTGTCTTCAGTTGTAACCGGCTGCCAAACCGTTGTCGAAAATTGACGCTTTAATTGAGTTAACACTTCTTGCTTTTGTTGCTTAGCATGCCAATGCACCGCCTGATGAAAGACCCCATTCCAGGTAATATTTTTAGGGACTGTATGACCTGTAGAATAAGTCGCACTAACATAGTCACGCACATATGCATCAAATACAGATACTCTTAAATTGGCATGTTTTAAATAAAATAAATTTCGAAAATCCTGCAGTTGAATTTTATGTTGTCGTAACATACTTAAAAACTGGCGATTTTCTTGAGTTTCTGGACGGATATAATCCATCAAAGCCTGTGGTAAATGCTGCGTACAACGTACTAAATGTTGCAGATAGGCCTGCATAATACGGCTCAAAGGCAAATAAACTTTTTTTATGGCCTGATCCTCTGTGCCTAACACCTGTCGCATTAAGATCAACCACTCATCTAAATACAAAATCGATGGGCTGATCACTACACGATGGTCATCATGCTGCTGATATTTTCGCTGTAAAACAAACTGTAGATTTTTTTCATGATTAAACCAATCATGTTCATGCGCAATCGTATGGCAATTTTGAATAAATAAGCGCGCTGCAACAAATTGAAAATGTTGTAGGGTTGCAAGAATCAATGCGGGATGAATATGCTGCGTATCGACAAAACTTAATGCCGTCACAGCCACTCGTACATTACTGTGTTGAAAATTACGACTCAGCCAATCCAACACTTTGGCTGACTGCTTGAACATCCATCGCACTGCACGGTTGTTGTCGAGTAAAGGGAGTTTTCCACATTTTTTTTGCCAAATAGCTGTGGCTTGCACAAAATTGCTATGGCTTAATATGTCCTGCTCTGCCCAAACATCCCGATGCATCAAACGAATAAAACCCAACAAATTGGGACGCTCATATGCATGGTCGAGCAACAAAATAATATCTTCTATATGTTCATTTAATTCTTGTAAATTGAACCGATCTTCATAACTCAAACTCATGATCCGGTAAATCGTTGGATCTAAAAATTGTGCTGTAGCAAAACAAATCTCGTCCAAACTATCCATCAAGAGCTGTATCGGCAATATTTCAGCTTCCGCAAGTGAATTGAGCGCAAACATCTGCTCAATCTTTTGCATCAACCAATGGGGTAGACAGATTTGGCATTCGATATACGTTTGTAATAGCGGTGTCTGATAAATCTGCTGCTCTTGCATCAACTGATCAAAAATTTGCGCTTCAACTGCTGTCATCTGTGCTAAAAACTGTTGAACACGCGCTGACCCATTTAGATGTTGAAAAATCGACTGTAAGATCAATTGTCTAAATTGCTGTGCTTTTTCTCTGAGCAAGAGTGAATGTTGCGGCTTTAGGTCGCCAGTAAAAAAATACAATTCATGAAATAAGAAATCTTCTACTACTTCAATACATGGCACTGTCGTATGCAATTCAGCAATTTTGATGGGTCTAAATGGACTTCTAGGAAACTGATAGCCAATCGATTCACGACTTTGTAGCTGTAAGGTCCACAGTCCATTACACAGTTGAATGCGGTGCTGCTCTTGTTCAATTTTAAATATATTTTGTGAATTGAGTGCCGTAGCAAACTCCATTTGCTCTTGATACAACTGCTTTAAACTTGGTGATATTCGAATAAGTTGCCGAGCAATATGCTCAAGCTGCGGGGTCAAGCTGTTCTGTTCCATCTTCCGCCCTAACGATCGTTGATTATTTTTCAACCTTCACTATAGTCAAAGTTTAATGCTCCGACTACTGCCATTAATCGGCCAGATAGCTGTACAAAAGGTCAATACGAAGGCGTTAAATAAAATAATCTAAAGGCTATTGTTGTGACAAAATTCACCATGATTTTGAGCTGTGACGGATAAAAAATAGATAAAGTTTCAGAGTAGTCACTATTATTGATCTGTAGAATGTTGTTCTGCACGGATTTTTTTAAGCTGTTCTATCGCAGTGTAAATATCTTGTTGTAGAGCCTCTCGATAGAGCTTTAAATCCTCCACACTCTGAATATGACTCAAACTTTGACGAGGTAAAAATTGAAAATAGAACGGAATGCGCTTAGGAATAATACGTTTGGGTAAAGACGGAATCACATCACCATGACGTAATAATTTATCGAGCTTTTGTATTTTTAATAGTTGTTTAAACCAACGATGTTCAACAATCACACTGGCATCAAAACCCAGTTCAAAGACTTCATCCCCACCTAAAGCAGCAAAAGGCACGATGTCATAATTAAATTCTTGCGCCAGTTTTAAAAAGCCATAACGTTGCTTCCAGATCAGTTGATAGGCTTCGCCTTTTCGCTTCAAAACCTCTCGACCACCACCGGGAAAAACTAAAATGGAATAACCTTGTTGCATCACTGTTCTGACATAGTCTTGAATACCTTGGACTGCACCGAACTTTTTGACCATGCCACGCCAACCGGGCAAATAAAAATGGCTATGATCAGCAATACTGACCACAGCCACTTTATGTTCATTGTAGAGATAATCAATAATCACCGGTGAATCGAGTACACCGTAAATTGTGTGATTCCCTACATACATTGCAGGTTTAGATGCATCGATGTATTCAGCGCCTAAAAATGTTGGCGTGAAATACATGCGGGATAAAGCGCTTAAACGCTTTATCCATTTTGCATCATGTTCAACCTGCAAATGTGCCGACCTTAGGCGGCATCATGTTTTTGAACAAGTACAGAACCTACTGAGTAGCCTGCACCAAATGAGCAAAGCACACCGTATTCGCCATGGTTTACTTCATTTGCTGTACGGTGCAAAGCAATAATGACACCTGCTGATGAAGTATTGGCAAATTCATCAAGAATGATTGGCACAAGGTCTGGCTGAGCATGTTCTTTACCCACAACCAGTTTCAGAATCAATTCATTCATGCTGGCATTAGCTTGGTGTAACCAGAAGCGTTTTACATCTGTTGCCGCAATTTTGTTGTCATCCAATTGCTTAGTGATCATTTTCGCCACTAATGGACACACTTCTTTAAATACTTTACGACCGTCTTGACGGAAACGGTTGTTGTCGATGTCAGCATCGACTTCACTCATATTTAAGTAACCAAAGTTGTTACGAATGTTGTTTGAGAACTGTGTAAACAGGTCAATATCCAACACTTCAAAACCAGCTTTGGTTTCAGTTTCTTCAATGATCGAAGCCGTTGCAACGTCACCAAAGATGAAGTGGCAGTCACGCATGCGGAAATCCGTATGACCAGATGTGATCTCAACGTTCACCAATAACACGCGACGAGCGCCTGATTTGATCGCGTCATAGGCTTGTTTGATACCAAAAGTTGCAGCTGAACATGCAACGTTCATGTCATATGCATAGCCCTGAATACCCAATGCAGTTTGGATCTCAATCGCTACAGCAGGATAAGCACGTTGAATATTTGAACAAGACAAAATCACAACATCGATGTCTTCAGCAGTCACACCCGCATTTCCCATCGCTTGCTTTGCAGCAGCTACGCCCCATTCCGCTTGAATAGACAATTCATCATTTGAACGCTCATGCAATACTGGACGTAAACGTTTTGGATCTAAAATACCGCTTTTTTCAGCAACATAACGTGCTTTTACGCCAGATGCTTTTTCGATAAATTCTGCACTTGAACCACGGCGCGCTTCTAGCTCACCGGCTTCAATTTTTTCAGCATTATCACTGTTGTACTGTTCCACATAAGCATTTAAAGCTTCAACTAACTCTTCGTTAGTAATTACGTCTTCTGGATGATAAAGACCTGTACCCGTAATGCGGATGCCCATGTAAAACTCCTTTTAGAAATTACCTATATCTTAACTGATTCCGAGCTTATCCCATACTTTTTGCAAGCGGGATGGAGAAATTGGCATCTTGGTCTTCATTGGTTGAGAGAAAATAGAGATGCGTAACTCCTCAACCATGAAATACAATTCTTTAAGGCGAGTGTCATTTTTAAACTTAAATAATTTTTCCATCCATGGGTCAACTTGATCAATGGCAGAATTGTCCCTTTGTAGGTTATTTGGCAAGCGGTCTAAACGCAAGACTAATGCCTTCAAATATCTTGGAAATTCGAGCCACACATCGGAAGTTTTGCCATAAACAAAATCTGAAAGTTGCATCAAATCGAGTTGATCTTCAATGTCATCAATGTTCTTTCCAAACACAGAATCATCTAAAACCAACAATTTCCGACGTATATCCTGCCATTGAATATAGGTTTCAGTTAAAACGGCTAATGCTTGTTGCCCATGGGTTAAGAAAGATTTCTTTACATTTAAAATCAGGTTTTGGTACTCCTGCACATTGACAGGTAGCTCATTTATTGCAAGCTGAAGTGTGGCATAAACTAACATTTGCTCTAGTTTGGCTTTGTCACCTAGCGGTGAATAAGCCAATGCCAAGGGTTTAGAAATCTGTTTTTTCAACTGACGAACTAAGTCCCCCAGCTGCATATGAACCAAACGAATGATCCCTTCGCGGTGTTGTTTAACTGCTTCAAATTGGTCATTGAAGGTCTGAATCACCACACCCGATTCGTCTTTGGCATCCAACTCTGCAAAGCCTTTGACTGGAACAAGCGCTTGGTATTGTTTCACCACCACACCCGTGACTTTTTGTGATGCTTCGAACACAAAATTATCAGGGAAGGTTTTAAACTCACCTTTTAACTGCTTAACTGGGCTGTGAGTTTCCGTACGACAGCGTGCTTTGAGTTCATCTAGATCACGACCTTGCTCAATCACACGGCCTTTTTCATCAATGACTTTGATTAAAGGCAGCAGATATTGCTCAACACGTTCCCAAGAAAAGTCTTTGTCTGTGATTTGCTCACCACGCAGTTGGAACGCCAAGAAACTAAAAATATGCTCGCGCAAATGCACGGCATCGACACGATCCATCAATTTACGCGCTGTATCTGGTATCGGCACCAAATGACGGCGCTTATCTTTTGGCAGTGCTTTAAGTAAAGCTTCAATCAGGTCTTGTCGCCAACCAGGTATACCCCATGACCAAATATTTTCATCCACTTGCGGCAAAGCTTGAACTGGAATTTTGACCGTTGCACCATCTTCATCATGACTTGGGTCAAAACGATAACTTGCAGCCAAACGCAGTTCACCATTACGTAGATAGTCTGGAAATTGCTGGGTCGTTGGACGGTCATTCATCCAAAGCGAATCATCATCGATAAATAAATAACGCGGATTTTGTGGTTCTACCGTTGCACGCCAGTCTTCAAAACTACGACGGCTTGCCACCTCTTCAGGCACTTTAACAGCATAAAACTGGTAAATGGTTTCTTCATCCACCACCAAATCACGACGACGCAGTTTATCTTCAACACGCTCAACTTCTTCGAGTTTTAATAAATTGTGTTTTAAGAACGGTGGCGTAATACCCAAATGTCCCGTCGTCAATGCATCGCGTAGGAAAATTTCATGCGCCGCCGGATGATCTACTTTTTCATAATTAATCTGACGACGTGGCTCAATAATCAAACCAAACAAAGAAATTTGATCATAGGCATTGACTACACCAGATTTTTTTGACCAATGAGGTTCAAAATAATGATGTTTCAACAAATCGCCTGCGGCCAATAAAATCCATTCAGGTTCAATTTTCGCCAACGTTCGAATATAAACCTGAGAGGTTTCAACCATCTCAAAAGCCATGACCCAAGGTGTATTGGTTTTATGCAAGGTTGATGCAGGGAAAATACGTGCCTTTTGCTGACGCACCGCCATGAACACGTTACGTTCATCGGTTTTATTGGCAATAAATGAAAGTAAACCCGTTAATAGCGCACGGTGCAGATTTTCATAATTGGCTTTCTTTTCATTAAAGGACAGTTTTAAACCCTGAGCCAAATCCACCAATTGCTCATGGGTTTTTTTCCACTCACGGAGGCGTAACCAACTCAGGAAATGGTTGCGTGCAAATGTACGACGCTTATTTTCACTCATGTCACGGTTGGCGACTAAAGCTTCCCATAACTTGATATAGAACAAGAAATCTGAGTCAGCTTCACGGAACAAAGCATGTTTCTGATCGGCCTGCATTTGTTTATCCGCAGGACGTTCACGTGGATCTTGTACTGCCAAAGCAGCGACAATAATCAAGACTTCATTTAATACGCCAAAATGCGCTCCGCCCAAAATCATCCGTGCAAGACGCGGGTCGATTGGCATTTTCGCCATTTGCTGACCAATTTTGGTTAAACCACCACCCTTCGCCGGAGGAAGTCCCCCTTTTGTAAAGGGGGATTTAGGGGGATTACTTTCAATAGAATCTCCCCCAACCCCTCTTTGCGAAAGAGGGGCTTTCCCTTTCTCAACCATCGCCCCAAGCTCAATCAAAAGCTTACGACCATCATTCACCAAACGATGATCTGGCGGCTCAATAAAATCAAAGTCTTCTAATTCACCAAAGCCCAAACTTTGCATTTGCAAAATAACCGAGGCCAAGTTGGTTCGTTTAATCTCAGGCTCGGTAAATTCAGGACGACTCATAAAGTCTTCTTCTGAATATAGTCGAATACACACACCCGGCGCGATACGACCACAACGACCTTTACGCTGATTTGCTGCCGCCTGTGATACAGCCTCAATCGGTAGACGCTGTACACGTGAGCGATAGTTATAACGGGATATCCGTGCAAAGCCACTATCAATTACGTAGCGAATATTCGGTACGGTTAAAGCCGTTTCTGCCACGTTGGTGGCAATAATAATACGTCGCCCACCGCCTGATGGATTAAAGATCTTTTGCTGTTCTGCCAAAGCCAATCGAGCATATAATGGCAAAACTTCGGTATGTCTTGGCCCAAACTTTTGCAGTGTTTCCTGTAACTCACGAATTTCTTGTTCAGTGCTGGCAAAAATCAAAATGTCGGCATGTTCAGGATGACCTTTTTCCTGCGCATCTTGAAAACATTCTTCTACAGCTGAAACCACGGCACGAGGTAAATTTTCTTCAAAATCGTCAAATTCATCATCATCACTGCCGACAATACTCAGCTCTGAAATCGGACGATAACGCAATTCTACAGGGAAGCTTCGACCTTCGACTTCAAAAATAGGTGCCCCATTGAAGTAATTAGAGAAGCGATTTACGTCTAATGTCGCGGAGGTAATGATAACTTTGAGATCTTTACGACGTGGCAAGAGCTGTTTGAGATAGCCCATGATGAAGTCGATATTTAGCGAACGTTCATGCGCTTCATCGATAATAATCGTGTCGTATTTATTTAAGAATCGGTCATTGGCCAGTTCAGCCAATAAAATACCGTCGGTCATCAAACGAACGATTGAATCTTGTGAACCTTGTTCATTGAAACGAACTTTAAAGGAGATCGACTCCCCCAGCTTTTCGCCCACTTCTTCGGCAATACGCTGCGAAACGCTACGTGCGGCCAGTCGACGAGGTTGCGTATGTCCAATCAAACCCGTTAAACCACGACCTGCAAGCATGGCAATTTGCGGTAACTGCGTGGTTTTACCCGAACCGGTTTCACCTGCCACAATAATCACTTGATGCTTTTGAATCGCATCGATCAGTTTGTCTGCATACTGCGTAACAGGTAAGTCTTGATTTAATTTAATATTTGGGATGCGGGCAATCCGTTCGCGGACTTTCGCATTCGACTTTTCAAACAGTTCTTTATGCTGCTTTTCGTTGGCGTCTTTTCCCTTACGCAATCGATTTAAACGGTGAACATCACGAGCCATCACCATCTGATCTACATTTAAATCTTTCGCCACCAAGAATACGCCTTACAACTACATGAAACCCGATATTCTACTCGGTTTCATCGCATTTCCCAATGCAACAATTGAAAACCCGAAGTGAATTTATCTGGCGCGACTGGCGTGGTGCGGTTTAGATCTCAAATCTGAAAATAGGATGAATTCGCCATATCCCCCTTCATCCGCCTAATTGAACAAAAGAAATGCTTCGCTGATGAGCGAATCGGCATGCCTAAAGATGGATTAAATCAACAATAGAAAAATTTAAATCACTTTTTTTAAATTTTACCCTTGAATTTTAAGGGGTGTGACTTCATGTCTGTGTAGGACGTTTAGAGTAGTTCCTGTCATTTAATCCTCACACAACTGCGGTTAAATGAGATGAAATACTGGTCTATTGGGAAATGAGTAAATCACTATTAATTCGGATTTTCCGATATTAGTTATGTAAAAATACTATTTCAGCAATAAGAAAAATTTCTGTACCCTATTGGAAATCAAAAACAAACCTCAATCATGGAGACAATGATGAGCTTAATTAATACTGAAGTTAAACCGTTTAAAGCACAAGCATTCCAAAATGGTCAATTCATCGAAGTAACTGAAGCTGATCTTAAAGGTAAATGGTCTGTTGTATTCTTCTACCCAGCTGACTTCACTTTCGTTTGCCCAACTGAACTTGGTGACCTTGCTGACAACTATGCAGAATTCCAAAAACTAGGTGTTGAAATCTACTCAGTTTCTACTGACACTCATTTCACTCACAAAGCTTGGCACGATTCTTCAGAAGAAATCAAAAAAATCCAATACGTAATGGTTGGTGATGCGAACTGGACTCTTGCTAAAAACTTTGACGTATTAATCGAAGCTGACGGTCTTGCTGATCGTGGTACTTTCGTTATCGATCCAGAAGGTAAAATCCAAATCGTTGAAATCAACGCTGGTGGTATCGGTCGTGATGCTCAAGAACTTCTTCGTAAAGTTAAAGCAGCTCAATACGTACACGCTCACCCAGGCGAAGTTTGCCCAGCTAAATGGAAAGAAGGCGACGCAACTCTTGCTCCTTCAATCGACCTAGTTGGTAAAATCTAATCTGTATTAGATTGAACTGATTCAAAAACCACGCTTTTAGCGTGGTTTTTTTATGCCTATTATTGGCGAGTATGTACCTCTATACACCCTACGCAGTTCACACTTTATTCATACAGCTATAACGCCCTAGCACTTTCCATCTATCTATAGATATTCATCAACTTAGCACTTACACAAATATAATAAAAATGCGCCTCATACCTGATAGTTTAGACTTACATCTTTGTCGGTATTTCAGTATTTTTAACTTGAATTTTAGGTCAATTGCTTATTTCAGGAAGATGTAAGCCCATGAAAAAATATTTCGTCTCGATCAGTTTAATTTTATGTTCGTTTACGACTTTTGCTGCCGTGAACTGCGAAGGTGAAATTAAAAACCAAAGTATTCGTGAAGATATTAAAGTCAAAAAAAATTGTCAGCTTGAAGGTTTAATTGTTCATGGCAATGTTATTTTAGAAAATGGCGCTAGTGTTGAACTGCATGACAATCATATAAAAGGCAATATTGAGTCTAATAAAAATTTTACCAAGATCATTGCCAATCATAACAATATCAGTGGCAATGTCGATTTTACGACAGGGAAAAACATCCAACTCCTCAATAACCAAATTTCAGGCGACCTGAAATTAAAGAAAAATAACGGCAATATTGTTCTAAATAATAATGAAATCGCAGGTAATTTGATTTGTCTTGAAAATGCTTTTTCAATTAATGGCAGCAACAACCAAGTCAAAGGCAATAAATCAGAACAATGCCGTAGTTTTTAACTCCCCCGACACCAACAAGTGAGAATGACGCTTATGGCATTTCTTTGAACTGGCATTATTTTTATCAAATTAGTTGATAAAGAAATGAAAAAAATGTGAGATAAAACATTATTTTTTAACAATTCTGCAATACTTCACGCCCTAAATTTGTCTTAATTTCAAATGAGATAAACCTTTAACTGCAGTATGACTATAACAACGCAATAAGGGGGTGGCTTATGACAACAACTGTTGTAACTTCTTGGAAATACAGTTCTTCTTCACGTTACTTAAAAATTTTTTATGCGAATGGTTCTGGGGATCTCTTTTATCCAGTTTCACCTTTTATTTATGATAATTTACTTCGATGTAGTGATAAAACGGCATTTGTCCACAAATATTTAGAATATGATCTACATTTTTCACGAGTAAGCCTACAGGGTTAAACCGCTACAAGCTTAGCGCTATAGCAACAGTATTTTATTAATTAAAAAATATTTTCGATCAAATCAGGGCTGAATGCCCTGATTTTTAGTTGCGCCAAGTCACCATAAAAAGCCCTGCACCCACATTTAATGTTGTACTGATAAAACGATCATCCGCTTCAACACGTTGGATAAATTCAGCGACCTCATTGGCATGTGACAGCACATTGTCCACGATTAACACGCCACTTTGAGCTTGTATCAATTCAGCTAAATATGGCCAATACGCGATATACGCATCACGTTCTGCATCTAATAAAATAAAGTCATAACGCTGATTTAACTGCTGTAAAAAATGCAGTGCATCGCCATGATGGAATTCGATGTATTCGGCTAAGCTTAAATTTGCCGCATGTTGTTTAGCTTGCTCGATACGCGCTGCATCAATTTCAATGGTTTCGACCCGCCCTTGTGTAGACTGTGCAGCATCTCCTAACCACAGCGTGGAATAACCTGTAGATGTTCCAATTTCCAAGATCTGTTTGGCTTGTTTTAAGCGAATTTGCATAGCCAAAAACAGTGCAGATTCAGGCTCAATATTTCGGTAACGCGCAAGTCGGTGATTTTGCGCAGCATCGTGAGCGCTAAAGTCTGCATAGAGTTGTTGCATATAGTTTTTAAAATTTGCATCCATGCTCATGATTCTGTCCTTTTACTATTTCATTCATATTTATAAATTGAAGGGCTAAATATCTGCTCAGTGGGTTTCTTGGATCAGCTTAAAACGTGGAATTACTTCACCATCAATTTCAACGGTTTCCATAAACATCTCTAATGGTCTAATCCACATTGAATAGTCGTCATATAAGCACTGATAGACCACAACTTTTTCACGCGTTTCACTATGTGTTGCAACATGAAAGACTTGATACAACTGACCTTTATAATGCTGATAAATCCCTTGCTTGACCTGCATGCCATTTCCCTAAAAAAATTCTCAATACAATAGCGTTGACTCTAGCATTGTCTTGCTTAAAGCGCGATGAATTCGTTTATTTTTCCACTATTTAACTTGTATTTCTCGATAGTGGCCCAATATTGACTGGATTCACATCGGTATATTCTTATGATTTAGAAAGAAATTTAATCATTTGATTTGTAAAACCGATTAATTTTATAAAAACAAACCGTTTCACCTATTTAATGGTTTGTTCTATCATTCTCTCATCAAATAAATTTACTCCTCTGGAGACGTTAGCAATGTTAGATCAAAATACTTCTGCTCAATTAAAAACCTTACTTGAACGCCTTGAAGGCCCGATTGAAATCGTCGCGACCTTAAACGGTACTGACAAATCAGACAAAATTAAAGAATTGGTAACTGAAGTTGCTGCCTTATCTGATTTAGTGACTGCACGTTTTGACGGTAACAACAGCCGTGCGCCAAGCTTTGGTATTGCAAAAGCAGGTGAAACTCCACGCGTATTCTTCGCAGGTCTACCTATGGGCCACGAGTTCACGTCTTTGATCTTGGCATTGTTACAAACCTCTGGTTATGCACCGAAAGTCTCTGACGAAGTACTGAATACCATTAAAGGTCTAGGTCTTAAAACTGACTTTGATGTGTTTGTATCTTTAAGCTGCCATAACTGTCCTGACGTGGTTCAAGCACTTAACTTGATCGCAATTTACAACCCGGGTACAACTGCAACCATGATTGATGGTGCATTCTTCCAAGACGAAGTGGAAGAACGCAAAATCATGGCTGTACCAATGGTATTCCAAGACGGCAACCACATCGGTCAAGGTCGTATGACCTTGGAAGAAATCATTGCTAAATTAGACACCAACTCTGCCGCAAAAGATGCTGAAAAGTTAAATGCCAAAGAAGCCTTTGATGTTCTTGTGATTGGTGGCGGCCCTGCGGGGAATACTTCTGCAATCTATGCAGCACGTAAAGGCATTAAAACCGGTATCGTGGCTGAACGCATGGGCGGTCAGGTCATGGATACCATGGACATCGAGAACTTCACGTCGATTCAAAAGACCCAAGGTCCTAAGT